>DKVL01000068.1:729-27228 GCA_002491195.1 Lachnospiraceae bacterium UBA7179 | reverse complement strand
AAATTTGCTCATTTATAGTAAATAAAACATTTCATAAAATACTTTTTTATCAAAGTGACTGATTATGGCGCATAACCTTAAACCATCAGTCATTTTTTCTTTCTCCATTTGTTGCCCATCACCTGCTTTCTGTTTGTTCTCATTCCACAGCATGTCATAAATAAAGTTGTTCACCGCACCCAGCCTTCGGCATCGCAACACCTCCTTCAGGACTTTTTTATCCAGATCTGTCGCAAGCTGATACTCCCCCATGTTTCCCAGTTCGCTTGTGACACACATCATAACATATTCATACAGGGAAATATAATCAGCTAGCTGATACTTTTGCTCAAGACGTTCAAAGAAGCGTATCATAAAATCAATCTGTCTCCGTTTCTCTGCAGGATCCAGATACCTCATTTTCTGACGGATACAGGCCATCTCCATTTCAGTCAGATAAATCTCCTCCATATCGCATAATTCTTTCAGATCCAGCGTACACTGAAGGGCTTTTTCCTCCCTTAAAACAAACTCTTCTCCCGTTATCTTCCCTTCCATCAAATCCAATGACGCCTCATATTCCATCACATACTGCATATTCTCTGGTATTTCCAGGCAGATTCTATCTTTTATCTGTTTTAACAGTTCCCTGGCCTTTGCACTCTCACGATTATTACGGCAAGCCAATAGTTCTGTCCTCAACTGCAGCACTTCCCTGTCATTTGTCACAATGTTCGTCTTCTGGATCTCCTTGGACACCCCAAGTCTTCTCAGTACTTTTCCCAATGGCTCCCGCTGCATATTCGTGTGTTTGTTCTCCGCCCTGCCCAGTGATTTTGCCGAACAGATCCCATCGCACACCTCCTGCTGTGTCATCCCATACATATTCCTGCGAATACGCAGGACATCGCCGATCGAGAACACCCAACGCTGCCAGTACAGGTAAGTACAGTCCTGCATATATTCTGGGATACCATACTCCGCATACAGCTTTTTCAGCAGGTCTTCCAGCTCCGCGCTCTCCTGAAGTGCCATTTGATGCCGCTCCGCCTCCTGCTCCTTTCCGTCTTCTGCAAGAAACTTTATGATACACCCCAGCAATTCCCTCTTATATTCCAGCAGTTCTACCAGATAAAATGCCCGTCCCGTGTCGCGAAGCATTTCAACCGCCTGATCGCACACCCGCAATGCTTCCTGCAGGTCTTCCAAAGCCATCCTGTCATCCCGAGATGGAAGTTCCCGCAAATAGTAATATACGATTTTAGGATATATCTTCGCCTTTGACAGCTCATCGTAAAGGGACTTTTCCACATACCTCATCAGATACCTGCATTTCACGGCAAACGCTTCCGCCGAAGCACCGTTCTCCTTCCTGTAGAACTCATACTCCAGCACGGTATTGATCTCCAGGACAGACAACAGCTTCTCTTTCTCATAGATCTGCTCCACTTCCGGCACGGTGAGATGCACCGCCGTTTCATAACAGCTGCCAAGCTCCCTGGCGTCCGCCCCCTGCAATTTTAAGATTTCCGCTTTCATCATAAGGCAGAACTGGCACCCTACCGAATCCTCTTCGAGCGCCTGCCCGCTGTAGCCCCTGATCAGCTGCTGTGCCTTCTGAAAATCTCTCCGATCAATGGCGCGCAGGATCTCCTGCTGCTGTTCCCAGACCGCATAATCCTCTATATCCAGCAGATTCTCATACATATCCGGTGTGACTCCAAGCCGTCCCAGCAGACGGTTCCGCAGCATTTTGCTGGTTGGCCTCACCCCGCACTCAATCTTCGAAATCTGACTCACATCCAGTATGCCATCTCCCAGCATTTCGCCCGATACACCCACTTTTACCCGCATACGCTTCAAAAAGACTGCAAAGTCCTGATCAGACTGCCGGAGTCCTCTTATCCTTTTCTTATGTTTTCTCATCTGTATATGATCTCCTTATCAAATTTATTATACCATGTTCCAGCCCCCATCCACAAGCTGTAGCGAATTTACCGCTAACTTCTTTTTGGTTCTTTTCGGTTTCCGTTATAATTCACAAATTTTTAATAATTTTTATCCCTCTGTACACAAAAAAGTACAAAGAATAGTGTTGACGTGTATACAAAATTGAGGATATAATACAATTATGAATGTTAGACAGAATTTCATAATTTTGTAACATATAACATTCTAAACTTCAGTAACTAGCGGTACCATACCGCATAAAAATTTAAATTATTTTTTAGGAGGCTTTGCAAAATGAGACCAGAATGGAAAGATTTTGTAGGTGGCAAATGGGAAAGCGAAATTAACGTGCGTGACTTTATTCAGAAGAATTATACACCGTATGACGGTGATGAGTCTTTCTTGGCAGGACCTACACAGGACACTAAGGATTTATGGGACATGGTTCTTGATCTTCAGAAGAAAGAGAGAGAAGCTGGCGGTGTTCTTGACATGGACACAAAGGTAATCTCTACAATCACTTCCCATGGTCCAGGATACCTCGACAAGAGCAAAGAGAAAATCGTTGGTTTCCAGACAGATAAGCCTTTCAAGCGTTCTTTACAGCCTTACGGCGGTATCAGAATGGCAGAGAAGGCTTGCTCGGATAACGGGTATGAAGTAGATCCGGAGATCAGTGAGTTCTTCTCTACACACAGGAAAACACACAATGCAGGATGCTTCGACGCTTACAACCAGGAGATGAGAGCATGCCGTTCTTCGCACATCATCACAGGTCTTCCTGATGCTTACGGACGTGGACGTATCATCGGCGACTACAGAAGAGTTGCCCTCTATGGTATCGACAGACTGATCGAGGATAAGCAGGCTCAGAAGGATTCCACAGGACGTGTGATGACAGACGATGTGATCCGTCTTCGCGAGGAGCTTTCTGAGCAGATGACAGCTCTGAAGATGATGAAGGAGATGGCTGCATCTTATGGATGCGATATCTCAAAGCCGGCTACAAACGTACAGGAAGCAATTCAGGCTACTTATTTCGGATACTTATGTTCCGTTAAGGAGCAGAACGGTGCAGCAATGTCACTTGGACGTACTTCTACATTCCTTGACTGCTATGCACAGAGAGACTTAAAGAACGGCACATTCACAGAGGAGCAGATTCAGGAGTTCGTTGACCACTTTATTATGAAGCTTCGCTGCGTTAAATTCGCACGTACACCGGAATACAACCAGATCTTCGCTGGCGATCCTGTATGGGTTACAGAGTCACTTGGCGGTGTCGGCGTAGACGGACGTCCTATGGTAACAAAGATGTCCTTCCGTTATCTGAATACACTGACAAACCTTGGACCAAGCCCGGAGCCAAACCTGACAGTACTTTGGTCTACCAGACTTCCTGAGAACTGGAAGAGATACTGTGCAAAGATGTCCATCCAGACTTCTTCGATCCAGTATGAGAACGATGACCTGATGCGCGTTACACACGGTGATGACTACGGCATTGCCTGCTGCGTATCTTCTATGGTTATCGGTAAGGAGATGCAGTTCTTCGGCGCTCGTGCGAACCTTGCAAAGTGCCTGCTCTACGCTCTGAACGGTGGTATCGACGAAGTTACCAAGAAACAGGTTGGTCCGAAATATCGTCCTGTTGAAGGTGACGTACTTGACTACGATGATGTATACAGCAAATTCATGGATATGATGGAGTGGCAGGCAGATGTGTATGTCAATACACTGAACATCATCCACTATATGCATGACAAGTACTGCTACGAGAGAGCAGAGATGGCTCTTCATGACAGGGACGTTAAGAGATACTTCGCGACAGGTGTTGCTGGTCTCTCCATCGTTGCCGACTCCTTATCAGCAATCAAGTATGCAAAGGTTAAACCGATCCGCGACGAGGACGGCATCATTGTCGACTTCGAGACAACTGGCGAGTTCCCTAAGTATGGTAACGATGATGACCGTGTTGACCTGATTGCACAGGATATCGTTCACAAGTTCATGACAGCGATCAGAAGACATCATACCTACAGAAATGGTATCCCTACAACTTCTATCCTTACGATTACATCGAATGTAACCTATGGTAAGGCTACAGGTAACACACCTGACGGACGTAAGAAGGGACAGCCGTTCGCTCCTGGTGCGAACCCAATGCACGGACGTGACACACATGGTGCAGTCGCTTCTCTGTCTTCTGTATCAAAACTTCCGTTCAAGGATGCACAGGATGGTATCTCCAATACCTTTACCATTATTCCAAATGCTCTTGGTAAGGAAGCAAAGGTCTTCTCTGGCGATATCGAGCTTGACTTGAACAATTAATTGCCTGGCCAGAAAAGCCCTCGGTCTTCACTGGCGATATCGAATTCGTTTTGAATAATTAGTTTAATGGCCAGCTGCGGGCTTTACCTGCAGCTGCCATCAAAAAGAGGGGAATAGGTGTAATCTATGGATGAAAAATCAATGATTGACGACCTCGTATCACAGCTTGATGCCGGTTTTTCGAGTGAGAAAGCCGTAGGACATTTCAATGTAGATGTCAGCGAGGACGTTTCCACAAAAGAAGTCCAGACACTTGGATGTACAGACTGTTCCAGCAATCCCATGGCATGCAGCGTACCAACGCTCCATGAGGGATTGGACAATGAATAAATGATATATATAATATAGGAGGTATATAACTATGGCAGTTGATAATGCAACACAGGTTGATAATTTAGTTTCTTTATTAGATGGTTATGCTACAAAGGGCGGCCATCACCTTAACGTTAATGTACTCAACAGAGATACTCTGATCGATGCGCAGAAGCATCCTGAGAATTATCCGCAGCTGACAATCCGTGTATCCGGATACGCTGTTAACTTTATCAAATTGACACCGGAACAGCAGGCAGACGTTATCTCACGTACATTCCACGAAGCAATTTAATGATAAATAGACATAAAAAAGCCCTGAGTGTTCTCTCAGGGCTTTTCATATGCCAATGCCAGCAATGCATTCGCTGGCACTATTCTATCAAAGATCGCTTTGCACCATCTCGTGCAGCTCGTCCGCCAGTTTCTTGCTGAGCTGCTTTCCTCCAGTAAGCGCTGACAAAAATACCTCAACTGATCCATCGTAATAGTCAGCCAGGATCTTATTGGCCTTCCCCCGCGCATATTGTGCTGGTGTCAACGCTGCGGAGTAACGCCTGCTCTTCTGGCTGGCATCCGCCGATATCAGTCCCTTGTCGATCAAATGTCTGATAAACGTATTAATTGTCTGCTTTTTCCAATTTTTATGCAATTCCCCATTCAGATATTCCATAATCTCACTAAAGCCTTTTCCACCATCATTCTTCCATAGAAAATCCATAATCAGGCTCTCTGACTGTGACATTTCACATTTGACATTATTATCCATAATGACTTCCTCCATTAAATAAAAACAGGTACGAAAAATCCCTACCACAAATAACCTATCACTTCTATTTTACTTGGTTTTTGCACAAGTGTAAAGCATTTTTTGCTTACTTTGTTTACTTTTTAATGATTCTACATAACTTTTTATAAATATTTTATACTTACATTAATAATACTTAGGTACTTATGCAAAGAGAAAATGCATGGATCATTTACACGATCCATGCATTGACAATTGATTCTTAACATTACTTGTGACAAGGACGCAGTATAAGTGTTCAGCTGCAAAGAAGACAGTTCCTTAATTCAATGGCACAATGTACAGTTTATCCTCTGGCATATTAAGATACTCCTGCTGCGTTTCCGGCTCTGTCTTAATGAACAGCAGCGCATCGACCTCCGCCGGATCTATGATATGGTCCGTCCCACAATATGAAATGTACGTATCTGTGTCACCCGCAGTGTACCCTGTCGAACCGGCCTGCGCAATGCCTGTGAGCCTTGTTCCGTCTTTGAGACGCACCCCGGTAAGCCGCGGCGTCTCCACAAATGTAGTGGACTGAATCGGATTCCCATCCTGGTCCTCCCCGTCAATCGCAACCTCCTGCAGCGGGAAGTCATACTCAATATAGAATGAAATCGGTGAGATCTCCACTTTCGTAACCGTGGCGCCAGTGTCTCCTAAAGCCTGTGAGAGTTCAACTGTCCTGATCTGCTCCGATGCCTCCAGTGTAAAATCAAAAGTCCATGTGGCATCAATATCCGGCGTATATGCCGCTTTGCTGACCGTTCCCAGATTCTGGAACTCAATATGGATCGGCTTTCCTATGAGGCTGTCATCCTGCCGGTCTGTCATCAGCGTCATCACGTATTCCATGCTGCCGTCATCATTGACATACTTTCCAATAATGCCCCCGTCCGCATTCTCCTTGGCAGGTGTGCCATCAGTATATGTGAAATTCCCATCGTTATCCACATGCAGGTTATCAAAAAAGCTCCCCCCCGTCGCACTGGGATGTTCGCCGTCCACCGTCGTGACCACATACTCAAAATCGGGCTGTATACCTTCCTCGACGCTGTATCCATCCACCCGGAACGAGAGATGTGCGAAATGGGCATCCACGATACTCTGCTGTACGGTGACAGTAATCCCTTCCTGTGTGACACTGTTGTTCATTGGCATTGTGATCTGGCTCTCCTCCAGATACACTTTCTGCTCCTGTGTGACATTGAACTTTTGCTCCATCCCACTGCTCCAGTGCATATAGGCTGCACATGCCACAGTACCCAACACCAGTACCGCTGCCGCCACAGCAGCCCACATCCCTTTTCGCGCCGCTTTTCCTGAATATCCCATTGTCTTTCCTCCGTTTTCTCCACTGTTTCTGCTCTCGCTCCTGATCTGCTCAAATACGTGATCTGCTCTCTGCTGGACAATTTCCGGAATCACAATATCCATCTGCAATGTCTCGATCGCATTTTCCTTCTTCATATTCTACCTCCGTTTACTGCCGCATTCCGCTTCCCATTGCGCTTCTCGTCAATCTGACAGACTGCCGCTATCTGGTCACGCCCTCTTGCCAGCCGTGTCCGCACGGTACTTGCCGGCATATTCAGCGTTTCGCTGATCTGTGCGGTTGTCAGTCCGTTTACATAGTAGAGAACCATCACTAATCTGTACTTTTCGTCCAGACATTTCATCACTTCCAGCCACTCTACGTTATTGTACTCCTGCGTTTCCTCCGGAAATTCCTGCAACAGCTCATCGTTGTAGGCAAGTTCCTTCTTTGTTCTCAGGATATCATTGCACTTATTGATCAGGATCTTTGTCATCCATGTCCGAAAAAACTCCACCTTCCTAAGCTGCGCTATTTTTTCCCAGCAGACCAGAAGCGTGTCCGCGACGGCATCCGCAATATCCTCGTCGTTGTTCAGGATTGCCCGCGCCGCTTTGTACAGATTTTGCATCTGTGACTGCATCAACTCCGTAAACGCATCGGCGTCCCCTCTCTGGGCACGTTTTACCAAGTTATTCATGCCGCTCTTTCCTCTCTATTTTATTATCTTAGGATCTGTAGGAAGAACCACGAAATACTCATTTCATGACAGTTCTTTTTTCTACAGCTCCTTATCAAGACTCGTAAAGAATGATCATTGCTTTCGCCTTACATACATTAGACGATAAAAAAGAAAAAAGTGTCCCAAAAAATATACCTCATTCGGAAAAAATAGGGTATAATGAATATATCAAATTATTATGATACAGGAAAGGTTGATACTATGCAAGGAAGAATACACTCTTTAGAATCATTTGGAACAGTTGACGGCCCCGGCGTCCGCTATGTTGTCTTTGTACAGGGATGTCCTATGAGATGTGCGTACTGCCACAATCCGGATACTTGGGAGATGAATGCCGGCACTCTAATGGAACCAGAGGAAATCCTGGAAAACTATGAGCGGAATAAGCCGTTCTACAACGGAGGCGGCATCACTGTGACTGGCGGTGAACCGCTGATGCAGATCGATTTTCTGCTGGAACTCTTTACATTGGCACATGAGCGCGGTATTAATACCTGTCTGGACACATCCGGCATCGCCTACCGCCCGGATGGCAATCCCGAGTGGCTTGCCAAGTTAGACAACCTCTGCAAGGTAACCGATCTCGTGATGCTTGATATCAAACATATTGATCCAGAGAAACATAAGGAACTGGTAAAACAACCAAACGATGGCATCCTCGCCTTTGCAGAGTACCTCGACCGCAAAAATGTGGAAATCTGGATCCGCCATGTAGTTGTCCCCGGCATCACAGACGATCCGGAAGATCTACGCAGATTAGGATACTTTATCGGCGGGCTGAAAAACCTCAAAGCACTCGACGTTCTCCCTTATCATACGATGGGGAAGAAAAAATACGACGAACTTGGCATGAAATACCGCCTTGAAGGCGTTCCTGAGATGGACAAGAGCAAGGTTCCCGAACTGAAGCAGCATATCCTGAACGGCATCCGGGAAAGAAGGGGACTTCCTGTCAAAAAGGAACTGTCATAACAGCTTCTGACGTATTTGTATTTAATCAGATACTTTACAATAAATTATATTTTTTTTATTGTAATTCATACAAATTTATATTAAAATATCTGTGTTGACAAGTATTGATCGGACTCATTTCAGATACTTGTCATGTGGCTGTGATTTGTAGCGGTTGTTACTGTTCACTCGTGTACTCGCAATCTGACAGTTATTCAGCCTGCTGCAACATAATAATTGAATGATTAAAGGAGGAATTTGTACTATGGCATATCAGATTTCGGATGCATGTGTTTCTTGTGGGGCTTGTGAGTCTCAGTGCCCGGTTGGCGCGATCAGCATGGGCGATGGCAAGTTCGAGATCGATCCTGAGAAGTGCATCGACTGTGGCTCCTGCGCAGGTGCATGCCCTACAGGATCTATCGACCAGGCGTAAATTATAAAATTACATTATAAAAATGTGCTGCCGACTGGCAGCACATTTTTTGTTTTTGCGCGCCTGGCGACGTGCAGCTTCTTATTTCGCCTCAACGGCTTTTCGAAAGAGATGAAACTCTTTCTTTGCCTTTGGTGCTCCTTTTTCCTTGGAATTAGGAAACTCAATTGTTTTCTCTTTTTGCTTCTCCTTATTTTTTTCCTTAGCCTTGTCTTTTAACTTTCCACCCTTAACACTGTATTGCCGCAGAAGTTCATCAATTCGCTTATAGTACTCTTCATTACGCTGATCTTCAAGTTCGTGTCTTCTAGTCACTCTCTCCTCATCGCGCTCCTCCATGAGGCGGAACTGATAGTCAAGTTCCTTGCACAGGTCACCTTTTACGTTCTGGGTAATGCGCTCAACCAGTTGATCTGCCATCTCCTTGTTGTTCACAGCTACCGCGTCCTTGATCAACTTCTGAAAGAGATACTGCAATCGCAAGGTCTGTGCCTGTCCTGCCTCTGGCAGATGCTCATTCCGCGCATAATCCGCCCGCTCGTCAAGAGATCTCATTTCTTTGATTTCAATCATATTTTTCATGTCTGTCCTATTGTCCTCACTAGAATCATTGCTCTTTTCGTCTGCACCCATGCGATTTGCCATCGCCTCGTGATTTCGCCCGAACCGCTCATTCCATTTCGTATCCTCAGATTTTTTCATTTCCGTCATCTTTACCTCCCCTGATTTTAAAATTTTTGTCAGCTGCTTTTGTGCAAATGGATTATCTGCTCTCATATCCTCCCCGCCTCCATTATCACTATGTATCTGGTCTAATATTGTCTTCACTGCCCTTAGCTGCAGCCCCTGATCTTTGAGATCCTTAATCATAATAAATCTGTCGATATCCTCCTGTGTATAGATTCTGTGCCCCTGCTCATTCCGCTTGATGGGCAGCGCCAGTTCCTCCTCCCAGTACCTTAGAACGTGTGACTCTACATGCACTTCTTTTGCAGCCTCGTTGATCAAATACTTTTCCTTTACCACTTGAATACTCCTTTCTTGTCACTTTTGACACCTTTTTGTCGATTCTATATAGAAAAAGAGGACTGGTTCTTACCCTGTCCTCTTCTGTAATCATACTACTGCATTTCCACGAAATATCTCATATCGCAGCGGTTGTTATATAATTTTATTATTTTGCCAAGTTGGCAAATTGCGTATAATCCGGCAGCCATGCCAGATTGATCGTACCGATCGCACCGTTTCTCTGCTTTGCAATAATGATCTCCGCCACATTTTTCAGCTCTGTGTCCTTGTTGTAATAATCATCGCGATAGATAAACATGACAACGTCGGCGTCCTGCTCGATGGCTCCTGACTCTCTCAAGTCAGAGAGCATCGGTCTGTGATCCGGCCTCTGTTCCACAGCGCGCGAGAGCTGCGAAAGTGCTATCACAGGCACATGCAGTTCGCGCGCCAGAGCCTTTAATGACCTTGATATCTCCGAGATTTCCTGCTGCCTCGACTCATTATTCTTCCCCGAACCTGTCATCAGCTGTAGATAATCGATTATGATCATCTGGATATCATACTCGAGTTTGAACTTTCTGCATTTAGAACGAAGTTCCCCGATACTAATGCCCGGCGTGTCATCGATCAGCAGCCCTGAGCGCCCGATCACATCTGCGCTCTCAATCAGGCGTTCCCACTCGTCATCCTTCATGTTTCCTGTCCTGATCGCCTGTGAATTTACCTTGGACTCCAACGATAACAGACGGTTAACCAGCTGTTCTTTGGACATTTCCAGTGAAAAAATGGCAACAGATTTCCTGTCGTGAAATGCCACGTGCTGTGCGATATTCAGTACAAACGCCGTCTTTCCCATCGAAGGACGCGCCGCGATCAGTATCAGATCAGAAGGCTGCATTCCGGCAGTCTTGTAATCCAGATCAAGGAATCCCGTCGCGATCCCTGTCACTGCGCCCTTGTTCTTGGACGCCTCCTCGATTAAGTTCATCGCGTTCATGACAACCTGTCTGATCGGCACGAAATCGCCGCTGTTGCGCTTCTGAATAATATCAAAGATACTCTTCTCGGAAGCCTCCAGTATGGACTCCAGCGAATCATTCTGGGCATAACAGGTATTTGCAATTTCCTCGTTGACACGGATCAGCTTTCGCAGGACCGCTTTCTCTGCCACGATATTGGCATAATGCTTGATGTTTGCTGAGGTCGGCACCGCAGCCATCACATCCCTTATGTATTCGAGATTGTAGATTTCCGGCGGCACGCCTTTTTCTTTGAGTCTCTCCTGCAGTGTCACCAGGTCAACCGGCTTTCCCTCATCGTTGAGCTCCACCATGGCATCAAAGAGAATACCATACTGTTTCCCATAAAAATCCTCGCCGCTGATCTGCTCGCCTGCTATGGTGATCGCTTCCTTGTCCATCAGCATGGATCCGATCACCGACTGCTCCGCCTCGATACTGTGAGGCAGGACTCTCTTTAAAACCGCCTCATCCATTTCCGGCATCGCTCAACCTCCTATATGCATTCCACATGGACTCTGAGCTTTGCTGTTACCTTCGGGTGCAGTTTTACTGTCACCTCATGCGTTCCTGCCATCTTGATCGCCTCGCCAAGCTGTATCTTCTTCTTGTCAATTTCCTTGCCGTACTGATCCGCAACTGCCTTCGCGATCTCCTTGGAAGACACAGAGCCGAATGTCTTTCCGCCCTCGCCTCCTTTAATCTCCATCCTGACTGTCATCTGCTCCACCTCAGCAGCCAGAGCCTGCGCAGCCTCGAGCTGTTCCTTGGCAATCTTTTCCTCATTCTGCTTCTGAAGCTTCAACGTATTCTTGTTTGCATCGGTCGCTTCCACTCCCAGTTTCTTAGGAATGATAAAATTCCTGGCATAGCCCTCCTTGACCTCTACCAGGTCCCCTTTTTTTCCTACGGATTTTACATCCTCCAATAATATTACTTTCATGATATTCTCTTCCTTCCTGTATTATATAGCACCCTCTTCAAGCATCTGATTCAAGGTCTCCTTCACGACAAAGACCGCCCGCTCCGGAGTTGTGTCTGTCAGCTGGGCGCCCGCGATATTCATATGCCCGCCGCCGCCAAGCCGCTCCATGATGATCTGCACATTGACCTCATCGATCGACCGTGCAGAGATATAAATCTTACCATTGTACTCTGTAACCACAAAACTTGCCTTGATCCCATTGATGCCAAGTAGTTCATTTGCCGCCTGCGCGCCAATCTCAGTCGGGCTGTCCAGGCCCTCAGACGGACAGATTCCCATCGCATATGCGTTCTTGTATATCTCGGCGCTCCGCACGGTCTCGGCCTTTGCCTTATACTCCTTTGCGCCATCCCGAAACATCTTTCTGACCCTCGTTACATCGGCACCGCACCTTCGCAGAAACGCTGCCGCCTCAAAAGTTCTGACGCCCGTTTTTGCCGTAAAATTGTTCGTATCAACCATGATACCGGAATACATACAATCCGCCTCATTGCTGCGCACCTTGACTGTACCTGCTATATACTGTACGACTTCCGCGACCATCTCACAGGCACTCGATGCGTAGGGCTCCACATAGGAGAGCGTCGCATTCTCGATCACTTCCGATCCCTGTCTGTGATGATCCAGAACAACAACGGTCTTGCAGCTCTTGATCAGGTCCGGACATTCCGTGATACTTGGCTTATTGACATCCACAACGACAAGCACTGTATTGTTGTCTGCGATCTCTAATGCCTCTGTACTTCCTATGATAAAATCGTCCTCATAGATATTCCTGTCCCGAAACAGTTCCACCAATGGCTTCACGGAAGTCGTGATGTCATTGATGACAATATGCGGCTTTCTGCCAAGCGCCCTTGCGATACAACTGATCCCCACCGCCGATCCAAACGCATCCGCGTCCGCCAGCCGATGTCCCATGATCAGCACCTTGTC
Source organism: Lachnospiraceae bacterium UBA7179 (assembly GCA_002491195.1). Classification (GTDB taxonomy): domain Bacteria; phylum Bacillota; class Clostridia; order Lachnospirales; family Lachnospiraceae; genus COE1. The sequence continues at coordinate 14,468 of DKVL01000068.1, read as the reverse complement.
CTTGCTCGTCATAATCTCCTGAAGGGCGTTCGCCTTCACACGCGCCTTCACGCGCGTATTCTTCTCAATCTGCTGGCTCTTTCCGCCGTAATAGACGATTGAATCCGGCGCCTTCACCACTGCCTGATCGCCGCCGCGCCCCAGCGCCAGATCGATCGCAGTGCGCGCAAACTCCGCATTCTGTGCATACGTAGGCGCATCGACACCCACGCCGATACTCACTGTCACAGCCATCTCATTTCCGATATTGACTGTCTTGACATCCTCCAGAAGTTCAAACCGCGATTCCTTCAGATTCATCAGTGCCTTCTTGCGCATGATGACCAGATACTTGTCCTTCTCCGTCTTGCGCACAATTCCGTCAATCGATGCGATATACTTGTTGATCTTCCTGTCGATCAGCGCCATCAGCAATGACCTTCTGACTTCCTCCACACTCTCAAGCGCTTCATCGTAATTGTCAATATAGATCATGCCCACCGCAAGGCTCTGTTCATCGCGGTCACGCAGCGCGCGTTTCAAGGCCGTCTCATCAAACAGATAACCTGCAATCAGGAAATTCTCGTTTCCAGCACTCTCGATGATCTCGCTATTGTCCAGAACCTCCTTGATCGAGATTCGTTTCATCTTCAAAATATATTCATGATCTTCATAAGCAATCTCCATCTCAGTGTCCTGCTCAAACTCCAGTTTATCTTTCGTGACAGCAGAAAACACTGTGGAAATCGGTTTCCGATAGCCTTTTTCCTTATGGATCACCTGCTCAAAAGCCATATTCATCCATATGATCCTGCCATCATCATCCATCAGCACATGAGGAAGCTCCAGGTCCCGCAGCAATGTCCTCTGAATCTGCCCGTACTGTGTCGCAAAATTGATAAATTCATTCATAATAACGGTCTTATTTCTATATAATAGAATAACCATTGTGATCAGGTAGATCAACAAAAATCCCGAAACACAGATGCCTGCTTCTATGTCAAGAAAATAAACACCGACATTTACCAAAGCCAGCAATATTCCTAAGACCAGAGTGGTCTGAAGATATGATTTCAGGTGTCCCTTTATTCTCACTTTTTGCTTCATGTACAATACCTCCCGCAAATGCACTTCGGGATCTCCTTAGGAACTGTTCAAAAACAACCTGTGCATTCTGACTTGTCTCCTTCCGGACAGTTCCTTATGCTCTTGTGTCCATAAATAGTATATCATTAAATAGAAAAAAGTTCCATAGCAGATTTTGTCTCTTATCGTCGCAAAGGCTAACATCGTGCTATTGTTTTGCTGTTATGCCGATCAGATTTAATAATATTTCCACAATCTTCTCCATATCCTCGATGCAGGCAAACTCATTTCTCCCATGATGCCCCTCTGATCCCGTACAAATATTTGGGCACAATAACCCATCAAACGACAGCCGTGCTCCATCTGTCCCGCCCCGTATCGCTGATATCACAGGTTCTACACCTGCCTGCCTCATCGCCTCAGCCGCATTGTCAACAATGTACATCTTCTGCTCAATCATCTCGCGCATATTGCTGTAGGAATCCGATATCGTCACATGAAATGTACCTTCGCCGTATTTTTTATTCAAATTCTCCGCAGTCTTTGCAAAGACCGCCTTTCTCTCCTCAAATTTCGCCTTATCATGATCTCTGATGATATACTCTGCGACTACCTCTTCCACATTGCCTTTCATATGATCCACATGATAAAAACCTTCATATCCTTCTGTATTTTCAGGACATTCATCCGGAAGCGCACGCTGAAACTCATACGCAAGCTTAATGGCATTTCTCATGACATTTTTGGCGTAACCTGGGTGCACGCTTTTCCCCGTTACCGTGAGGACAGCCCCCGCTGCGTTAAAGCACTCATAACTCATATCGCCGAGCATACCGCCGTCCACTGTATAGGCGTAATCCGCACCAAAGCCCTTGATATCAAAATATTCAACCCCATTTCCAACTTCCTCATCCGGCGTAAATCCTACGCAGACCTTTCCATGTTTTACTTCCGGATGCGTCAGCAGATACTCCGCCATAGCCATGATCTCCGCGACACCTGCCTTGTCATCACCGCCGAGAAGCGTGCTGCCGTCAGTCACAATCAGACTCTTCCCCCTGCAGCTCTTCAGCATCGGAAAATCCGACACGCAGGTCACGATATTGGCCTCTTGATTCAGGATAATGTCCTTCCCGTCATAATTCTCGATCACTCTTGGATTGACATTCTCCCCGCTGACCGCTGGAGAAGTATCCATATGCGCGATAAACCCTACCGCTGGTACTTTGTCCTGATCCATATTGGATGGAATCACGGCATAGACATAACCGTGCTCCTCGTCATAGCGCACATTCTCTGCGCCAAGGTCTGTCAACTCCTGATACAACAGCTTTGCCAGATTCCGCTGTTTCTCTGTCGAAGGCACCTTGTCTGAGGACTCCTCCGATGATTGTGTGTCAATCTTCACATACCTTAAAAAATTCTCTATTACTTTTGAATATGTCATTGCTCCATTTCTCCTTTAATACGAATACTTATTTAGTATACCACGTTTTTATAAAAAATGAAAACAAAAAAAGAACCAACAAACCACTGATCGGTTCATTGGTTCCCATCCTTAATCGATCGTATAAGGCATCAGTGCAATATGGCGTGCTCTCTTGATCGCCACCGTAAGCGCTCTCTGATGCTTCGCGCAGTTTCCTGTGATGCGTCTGGGAAGAATCTTGCCTCTCTCAGACACATATCTCTTTAACTTCGCTGTATCCTTATAATCAATTACATTGTCCTTGCCGCAAAATACGCAAACTTTTTTTCTTCTACGGATTCCGCCTCTTCTCTTCATTGGAGAATCAGCTTTTTCAGTTTTATTAAAAGCCATGATAAAGCCCCCTATTCTTTTCAATTCTAAAACGTTAAAAACAGATCTTAGTTAAATGGCAGTTCCTCATCGATGCCGTCCGGAATGTTCATGAAGCCGTCGCCTGCCGCCATCGGCGCTGCGGACTGACTGTTCCCTCCATAACTATTTCCATAATTGCTGTTTCCATAGCCTCCATCGGAGTTACCGCTGCTATTTTTACTCTCAGCAAATTCCTGATCGTCAACAATGACTTCTGTCGTGTAAACCTTCACTCCATCTTTGTTGGTATAGCTTCCGGTCTGGATCCGCCCGGATACGGCAATCTTGGTTCCTTTCCGGAAATACTTCTCCGCAAACTCGCCTGCCTTGTTAAAAGCAACACATGGAATAAAATCCGCAGTGTTCTCATCATTCCCATTACTGCGGTTGAATCTCCTGTCTACGGCAAGTGTGTATCTCGCAATTGCCATCTGGTTCTCACCCTGTGTATATCTCACCTCAGGATCCCTTGTTAATCGTCCCATCAAAATTACTTTATTCATATATCAAAGTTCTCCATTAAACGCCCTGCGGGCGCGCGCTCTATTTCTCGTCCTGTCTAACGCACAAATATCTGACAACATTTTCCATAAGACGAATTCTTGACTCGACCTCTGCCGGAACAGTTGCTTCGCCATCAAACTGAATAAAATAGTAGAAAGCTTCCCTCATCTTGCGCACTTCGTAAGCAAGTCTCTTCTTGCCCCACTCGTCCACATTCGTGATCGTGCCACCATGTCTTGTGATCATGTTCTTTACCTTCTCGATGGTAGCTGCTCTCTCATCGTCCTCAAGCTTTGCGCTGACAACAACGGCTAATTCATACTTGTTCATTTTGTTACCTCCTTTTGGTCTCTGGCCTCCCCCCGAAGAAGAAGCAAGGATTTATATATCACGAAAACCTATAATACTATATTTTTCCTAAATTTGCAAGTCATTTTTTTAACTTTTACTATTTTATTTTGGAAGTTTTTTTCACAAACGCTTTTCTTGCATATCTTTTGCATATGGTGTAGACTGTAATGGTAGGAAAAAATCCGTTATTTTGGAGGGGGAAGATGCATACGAAGCGAATCAAAACATTACATATTATTATCATACTACTTATTATCGTGACAATCATCTCACTGACATTTGCAGGAGCAATGGGGGCTCTGTATGTGAAGGAAGTCCGAGAAGTGAGCCGCCTGCAAGGCGAGAGAGAACGGCTGATTGTAGACCAGGCACTCCCTGCGCTCTCTGCGGATGTGGAGCACAGCACAGCAGAGACTCCAGAGGCGGGAATGGAAGATCAGGATGCGGAATCAGCCGCAGAGATTGCGGCAGCCGGAGAAGATGTCCAGCCGGACATGGACGAAACAGATATCGCGCAGCTCATGCAGTCCAAGGAGGCCGAGGTGGAGCAGTCCATCAAGGACCGGATGAAAGAGCTGGTCACCAGCGAGGACGGAAGCCCGCTCAAAATGCTCCGTTCCTTTTTCCCGGAAAATCTGATCTATAACTTTGAGAACGAGTACGTCTTTGCACCGGTGCTTGACGGTGTAAACAAACATTCGCTGCTCGATGAAAATTTTATCAAGACCGAGGACGGGCTGATGCAGTACGCGGAGAACGGAACTGTCACATCGCATGCGGGAATCGATGTGTCAAAGTACCAGGGCGATATCGACTGGACAGCAGTCAAGGAGGATGGCATTGAGTACGCCTTTATCCGCCTGGGAATCAGGGGCTATGAGTCTGGAAAAATCGTGCTGGATGAGTTTTATGATGACAATATGAAAGGGGCAAACAGCGCTGGCGTGAAGGCGGGAGTATATTTTTTCACTCAGGCAGTCAATGTCGAGGAAGCAAAGGAGGAAGCGGAATTTGTCATACAGAACCTGGCTGACTATGACGTGGCATGTCCGGTGGTATTTGATGTGGAGCGGATAGCCGGCGGCAAGGGACGCGCAGACCAGATCTCCAAGGAGGAGCGCACTGCTGTCACAATCGCTTTCTGTGAGGCGGTCAAGGCGGCAGGGTACACGCCGATGATCTACGGAAACGTTGTGTGCTTTACGCAGCTGCTCGACATGACGCAGCTCAATGACTACGAGAAATGGTATGCCTTTTACGACGACTATATGTATATGCCTTACGACGTGAGCTGCTGGCAGTATACGGAGAAAGGCCAGGTAAATGGCATCTCAAACAATGTGGACCTGAACATATCTTTTAAGACATGGTAACATAACTGTACCTGAGGAACTTGCGCGGAAAGCGTATCGATCAAAAGCCGGGCGGGAACATATTGACCGAGATTTCTCAGGGAGCAGGAAGAGCAGGATATCAAGCGATTGAGAAAGGAGTATATGAAAATGAGTAAAGAAATCGAAACATTACAGAAAATGATCGACGAGAGCAGCAAAATCGTCTTCTTTGGAGGAGCGGGTGTGTCAACCGAGAGTGGAATCCCTGATTTCCGCAGTGTCGATGGGCTCTATAACCAGAAGTACGACTATCCGCCAGAGACGATCTTAAGTCATACCTTTTACAGGAAGAGACCAGATGAATTTTTCAAGTTTTACCGCGATAAGATGCTTTGTCTCGACGCGCAGCCAAACACCGCGCACAAGGTTCTGGCCAAACTCGAGGCGCAGGGAAAACTCACCGCAGTCGTGACGCAGAATATCGACGGTCTGCACCAGGCGGCAGGAAGTAAAAAGGTGCTGGAGCTTCACGGCAGTGTCCTGCGCAATTACTGCGAAAAGTGCGGGAAATTCCATGCGGTGGAAGAAATCGTGAATAGCACAGGGATTCCGACGTGCGAATGCGGCGGCAGAATCAAGCCCGATGTGGTACTATACGAGGAAGGACTTGACCAGAACACGTTACAGGAAGCAGTGCGCGTCATCAGTGAAGCGGATATGCTGATCATCGGCGGCACATCGCTTGCAGTGTATCCGGCCGCAGGACTGATCGATTATTACCAGGGAAACAGGCTTGTGCTGATCAACAAAACTCCCACACAGCGGGACACGATGGCAAATTTAGTGATCACAGGAAGCATCGGAGAGGTGTTCTCCCAAATAGACAAGGCAAGATGAATTATGGGATATGAATATGAAGTTGGGGACATTGTCAAACTAAAAAAGCCGCATCCCTGCGGAAGTGCGGAGTGGGAAATTCTGCGTGTGGGTGCGGACTTTCGGTTAAAGTGCGTGGGCTGCGGGCATCAGGTTATGCTTCCGAGGCGTCAGGTGGAAAAGAGCACGAAAGGGGTTCGGAAGCGTTAAAAGTTACCACTTTCCATAGGAACATTGATTATTTCGGATCGCTGCGCGCAGTTCCACGAAACAACCACATGCCCTGCACATGCCTGACTCGAGATAATCACACTCCTTACAGACAGACAGGCGCTCCTCATAGAGCGCCTGATCCGCTTTGATGTCCGCATCCAGTCTCTGGATGTAGTCGTATAGATTATCCATGTAGTCTTCCTTGTCCATCTCGCGCAGGAGACACTTTAGGCAGTGCCTCCTGTTTTCCTCTTTTTTGCCTGTCTCCAAGGTTGATCCCTCCATGACGTTGTTTTTATCATTTCAGGAGAATGCGATGCATTCTCCTAATCGGACGCGCCTGCGTCCGATTTTTTCACGCGGAACTGCACCACGCTGCATGCAGGCATCGTGAACGTGACACCTTTGTCCGTGATCTGGAAATCCTTGAACTCCTCTTCCCTGACCTTATCCGGATCTTCAAATGTATTGTACGCATCCATCTTATTTGTGACGATTGCCGCTGTCACATCTCCCGGATGCAGTTCTGCAAAGGTAATCTCCATCTCCTCGCTGTCTGTGACAGACAGATTGTTGAGTGTGATCGTCATGACACCGTCCTTGTCGATCGAAACAGACTCCTGGAGATTTGGAACCATGGAATCTTCTTCCAAGCCGATCTCCTTTACGCCGTCAATGTAGCTCTCCACAAGCTCTGCATCCTGATGATACCTGTACATATGGAATACATGATACGTCGGCGTAAGCAGCATTTTAGGCCCGTCTGTCAGGATCACTGCCTGCAATACATTGACAAGCTGTGCAATGTTTGCCATCTTCACGCGGTCACAGTGCTTATTGAATATGTTCAGTGAGAGTCCTGCCACAAGCGCGTCGCGCATCGTGCTCTGCTGGTACAGAAATCCCGGATTCGTCCCCGGCTCACAGTCAAACCATGTTCCCCACTCATCACAGATCAGCCCGATCTTCTTCGCAGGATCATACTTGTCCATGATCGCGGTGTGCATTTTGATCAGATCTTCTATATAAAGCGCCTTGTATAATGTCTTGTACCAAATCCTCTCATCAAACCTGGTAGCGCTGCCCTTGTTGTCCCATCCTTCCGGATGCACATAATAATGCATCGACAATCCGTCCATAAAACCATGCGCGCCCTCCGGTGCATTTTCATAACAGGTCTTTAATACCTCCTCTGTCCAGTAAGTGTCATCAACGTTTGGACCGCCGCAGATCTTAAATATTTTCTGATCTTTATTATAATTTCTCACATAAGTCTGGTATCTTCTATATAAATTTGCATAGTAGCCCGGCGTCATATTTCCGCCGCAGCCCCAGTTTTCATTGCCGACACCGAAATAATCAACTTTCCATGCCTTCTCATGTCCATTTTTCTTTCTAAGTTCCGCCATGGGAGAGAGACCGTCAAATGTCATATACTCCACCCACTCAGACATCTCCTGCACTGTTCCGCTGCCGACATTGCCATTGATGTATGTCTTGCAGCCAATCTGTTCGCACAGTTCAAAAAACTCATGTGTTCCAAAGCTGTTATCCTCTGTCACGCCGCCCCAGTGTGTGTTGATCATTTTCTTTCTGGACTCCTTGGGACCAATGCCATCCATCCAGTGATACTCGTCCGCAAAGCAGCCGCCCGGCCAGCGCAGCACTGGAAGTTTCATCTCGCGCAGCGCTGCCACGACATCATTGCGCATCCCTTTTGTATTGGGGATCTCGGAATCTTCCCCCACATAGATCCCCTCATAGATACAGCGTCCGAGATGTTCCGAAAAATTGCCATACAGTTCCGGATTGATATGACCTTTTTGATTTTTCTCGTTGATGTAAAGTTTTGCCATTTTAAATGCCTCCTGTTTTTATCTTTTATTTCATATTTATTATTGATATTGAAAAACTGGTCTGCCGTTTTCCCACTTGATCTTCATGAGCATGGTATGTCTGTTTGGATTGTAGAGCGGGTCTCCCTCAATGACGCTCTCCTTGCGGGCATGGTACACCAGGATATCATTTCCGGCCTCATCCACTGTAAAGGAATTATGCCCTGGCCCATAGATTTCCAGGGACTATCCTGCGCAAGTTCCATCGGTCATATTCCTGCAGACTTTATTAGTTTTGTAAAAATTAAAATATTTCAGTTCAATCTAAATTATATAGGTTTTAATAAATTTTGCAATACATTTTTGCTGAATAAATGCTTTTCGTTATATTATCCATTTTTATGCGCTAAACTTATTCATTTTTCACAAAACATATCTTGTACGGCAGGATATTGCATAAACACGCTCTAACTCAAGTCAAATGTAGTATAACCGTATCGCAGAATCTCCTGTTGCAGGCGCTCAAAATCCTTTTCGCCCTGTCTCCTTTTGAATAAACCTTTTCCTGTACAAAGGATCTCAATGATCTGATCATCCACAAAAAAGCGAAAATACGGGCTGTCTGCTGTGATATCCCGCTCGCCGACGCAGCTGGAAGTCTCCGCTTTTTTCATGCGTTTCCACGTATGATTACAATCCCAAAATGATATTATGAATCCATCCGACAAGACCAGCCCATCCTTATTGATTGTCTGAATATTTTGATATTGATATCTCATTCCTGCAACTCCTCCCATGCATCCCAGACTGTTTAGGAACTGTAGAAAAATAACTGACGCATCTTGAATCCGTAAAAGATATTTTTCTAAAATTATTCTAACCGCAAATTATTTTATTGTAAATTCTTTTGCAGCAATATTCATTGACTCCCGGTAAGGCGTGAACAATAACTGCTTATACAGCGCCGCAGGTAATCGTGCCATTTACTATTGACAATTGGTGGTCTGACCAATACAATGAAAATATCGTGATATGAAAGATGACAATTTTTGTCCCTGCAGGATCAACCTGCATGGGGCATTTTCTAATGCAGGAGGCAATTATGAAAAAGAAATTATTTGTACTACTGTGCGCGGGAATGATGCTGACAGGCTGCGCGGGCCAAAAAGCTGACGACCAGGAAGAGCCGGAGGTTATCTCACTTGATTTCGGCGGGAATATCCAGGAGAATGAAACAACCGAAGAACAAGTAAATCCAATAAGCAGCGATATGAACGAGACAATGCAATCAGGAGAACGTGCAAAACAGCAGGAACCGGAAGCAGAAATCTCCAAAGAATCCGATATTGACACTGCTCAGAATAACGAAAATACGCAGGATTTATACATGCAATTTCTCAACAATCAAATTTCGGCAATTGTCAGAGATAATGATTTACAGGACGAATACAGAATTTACTATCTGGAAGACGGAAAATCTTATTCTTTTGCAGAGATTGGGCAGACGGTGAATCAAAGTTATTTTGATCCGGAATACTCTCAAAAGACATCCTATGATTACGCCCAATATACTTATGTGGATTGCCCGGACAGCGATTCAAGGAATCTTTTGATCAAATTTGTCGGCCTGAATATTTATTCACAGGGGGATGACAGTTTTGCGGTCTATGTGATCACGGAGGATCATGGGCAATTGTATCTGACAGGGGGATATGAGTGCTGGGCGCGCAGTTATACAGAACAGTACCGTAATGGTCTGTGTGTCAATGGCGGCTCTGCGGGAGCCGGAGACCACTATTCCGGGATATCTGCTATTTTGTCAAATGGAAATATAACAGACATTTATGTGGCGGAAACACTGAGCGGCTGGTGGACAAGTCATGTCAACGATGCGATCTACAATGAAGTTTTTGATGGAGCTGAAGACATACCATTCAATGTTTCGATTTACACGATTGGAGAGGAAACATATTATACATATGATTTGTCTGAGTGTACAGATGAGCAGGTAACTGTGTGCGAAACTTATATCAACAGATGCCGCGACGAGGCTAAGATCAATTGGAGCTCAGATGAAGAAGTAGAGAACGCTGCCCAAAAAAGATGCAGCGCAATCGGTGTGAACTATGACACGCTTGACCAGCTGGAAGAAGTGGAGTGGGCGGATATCTGAAAAAGTGCAAAGCCCGTGATAATTCAATAGACCTTGCACTTTTCATACGCCAACTCCCCATTTGTCTTTCAGCACTTCCACTGCTACGGCTTTTACACTGTCTGCGTCCGTTATGACAGCGGCGGGAACTGGTGTCGGAACCATATCAGTTGGCGTTTTGTGCACCGTTTCCAAAATGGTCTATCAGATACAGGGGACCATACCATGGGATATCATCGTCGATGACTGCGCCTGCTGGGATCGTGATGACATATTCCTTATTTTCATATGTAAACTCAAGTCGCAGAGATACATCGCCCTTTTTCTGCAGTTCCTTGATCACAGCGTTAGATAACGTCGTGACACCCTTGTCCATGACAATGGTATGATCAGCAGGTGTCTCTTTGATCTGTGCGATCAGCTCCTGCTCTGTATCCTTGGCGTTCACTTCGTTTACTGACGCGCTGTTTCCAAACTGTTGTGCCAGATACAGTGGTCCATACCATGGAACATCGTCGTTAAGTGCTTTGCCTGCCGGGATCGTGATGACATACCTCTGCCCCAGATATGTAAAGTCAAGCTTTAAGGATACGTCGCCTTGCTTAAGCAGTTCTTTCATCGCGGCATTGGACAACGTTGTGATGCTCCTGTCCATAACAACAGTTGAACCCGCCGGAGCCGACTGTATCTGGTTAAGCACCCTCTCCTCGGCTTCCCTGGCGTAGTCGCGGGGCGGAGTTGCTGGCGTGCTGTCATCAGAGTCACTGTCATCAGAGTCACTGTCGGATGAGCTGCTGTCGGATGAACTGCTATTGTCTGAATCGCTGTCCGCACTGGAAACCGGTGTGGCTGAACCAAGATACGCTGCATAATGGAGATACATCACTTTCTCATCTTCTGTATCAGACTCTCCGTCTCCATGATTGTCATACACTACACAGTATACGTAATAGTTTTTATTATCCGCAAACTCTTCAAAAGTGTAAGTATCGCTCTGTTTAAGAGACTTCACCTCGTTCAAAGGAGTTTCATCTGTTACAGGATAAAATTCAAAGTCCCCTCTGTCAGTCTTTTCCAACTGCTTATCATACACATAAAGTTCAAAATAGGCATCCGCATGTTCAAACTCAAGGTCAATTGTCACCGCAAGTTTTCCATCAATAGCCTTAACAGCAGATGAATTAATGTGTGAGGATGATTCCGCATAGTGGTCCGGCGAACTACATTCTGACATATTTGCCGCCCACGCAGTCACAGGCGTCTGCATGGCAAGACTCCCTGCTGCCAACACCCCTCCTAACAATAATGCTACAATTCTTTTCTTCATTTTGTTTCCTCCATATCATATAAAAGTCATAGCCGCCCTGGCTATGTAGACACAGGACAACAGCAATTCCTAATTGCCTGCCTAACTATATGATACAAAAAGGTGCAAAAAGGTTCCCATTTCTGTTACTCATACAATTGTAATTTGTATGAAGGCTGTGTATCATCAGATAAAAATATACGATTTAGATAAATGAGTCAAACGAAAAACGCCATGTGTCCGACACACATGGCGTTTTCATTCATCTGATCCTGTTGGTTATTTTGTAAGTTCTGTCGAACCGAATATGGAGTTCAGGTAGAGACATCCGCAGTATCCATCTTCATTCAGCAGACTCAGGATGTCATAACCTGCCGGGATGACTACCATGTACTTCGTTCCATTCCATGTATAGGTAATCTGGACATCCACATCATTTCTCTGGGCGAGAATCTCAAATGTCTTCCTGTTAAAACTGATGGAATCCTTCATGTCAAGCTTAAGCGTACCGTCTGCCGGCAATGTCGCAAGCTGTGCTGCGATCTCTGTCTGGAACTGCTTCTGTGCCGCAGCGTAAGCCGGAACCACGATTACAACGGAACTCTCACTGCCCCCGCTCCCTGATGCCGTCTGCTGCGCCCTGACGATCGCACTGATCACAGCATCGATGTCAATCCCCTTTCCGCGCTGTACGTTCACAGTGTATGTGCCGTCAGCATTTTTCACCACGCTCGTTCCTGATACAGAGCTGACCTCGTAACCGTCGGCTGTCGCGATCGTAACCGTGAGGGATTTCCCTTCATTGGATACATAGCCATTTTTATAGGTGTCCGCATCCGCCACGCTCAAGGTCGCATTGTCGAATTTGTCCTGTGCGATATAGTAGAGGATCTGCTGGTATACGGCATCATAAACTTCCTGATCTGCCTCCCTATACTCGACTTCCTGACTCTCTGTGTATGACTTAATGCCAATATACAAATAATCCTCTGGCGATTGTTCTGCGCCTTCCAGGCTGCCTACAATAATTTGGGGCAATTCATTGACAATAGCATCCTTGTCTTCTTTCTCTGTGGTAACAACGATAACAGAGCATCCATCCTCCATTGATTTCGCCGCACCAAGCACCGCCACCGTTCCGCCAGTTCCGCCCGGCGTAATTCTAATGGCATCTACCCCGGCTGCATCCCCTTCAACAAGAATCTCGGATGCCGCATTCGTTTCAATTGCCGTATACCCATTGATTCCGATTGTCGGATCCCCATTCGAGATCACACTGCCGCCGACCTCTACATGGCCTTTTTCAGAATTCCCCTGATTGACACTTACTCCCGTTCCCGAACTGACTGTAACATCGCCCCCCACCTTTACTGTGGATGTTTCTGTTACTGTAATCCCATTGCTTGTGCCGTGGCTTTCTCCATAATCCTCCTGCGAACCTTTTCCATTCCCTATATTTACGACATTGCCGCCGATTTCAACCGTACTTCCGCCAGTTGCACTGACAGTGCTGCCATTTTCCACACCCGATGTCACATCGCCTGTGACCTTCACTGTGCCGTCATCCCCGCCTGCATAGACCGCCTCTGTGGATTGCGATGTCACAGTTCCATTTACCTGTACCGTTCCGCCCTCAGCAGCAACTGCCGCCGGCAGATATGTACCATTGTCTCCATCACTGCGCTCCTGGGACGCCGTGGAAGCAACATCGCCATTGACAGTTATCACATCACCTGTTCCCGCGACAACTGAAGGCTCATCTGAATCCGGATCTGGCTTTGGATTACAGCCGTCATCCGTTATCGTTACATTCTCATCGATCGTAATCGTTTTCCCACTTTCATCCTCACTGTCGCGATCTGCGTTATTGCCATCATCAGATACCTTTGTTCCTGACTCCGTTCCTTCCGCAAATGCCACCGCTGGTGCCTGCAGTGCCATCACTGCCGCAAGAATAGCTGCTAAACAAATCGTTCTTCTTCTCATACTGATTCCTCCTACTTGCATATTAAAAGTCATAGCCGCCCTGGCTATGCTGACACAGGACAGCAGCGGCATAACAGCCTTTTTCAAATGCCGCTGTACGCTGTAAGGAATTGCATAATCCGCACAGTTTTTTATGCAATATTCCCAATTACCCGTCTAATTATATGATACAAAAAAGTGCAAAAAGGTTCCCAAAAAATATTGATACCTGCTTTTGGTGTAAACAGCAAAAAAATGAAAGAAAATGAAAGATAAGTTTTAGAATGAAATTCGA
>DKVL01000068.1:0-408 GCA_002491195.1 Lachnospiraceae bacterium UBA7179 | reverse complement strand
ATGATGTATGAAGAATTTGAAAAAATCAGCGGGTGCGAAATCAGCTACAAGCAGTACGACGAAATAATAGAGCCTATGTATATGGCGCTGAATATGGATAAATACACATTCTGCGAAATGATAAAACCGACAGCAAAGAAAATGGGGCGTGAGGCGAGGCTTGAAAAGGAAGAGGCAGCCGCAAAGAAGTTAGACAAAATTAGAGTTGTGACGGCTGAAAACGCATACGGATACACTTATTTTGAGGCAGAGGCAATAAGGTACAACAAAGAAAAGCAAACCGTAATAGCAAAGCCTATTGAGTGGACGTATGGAACGTATGAAAGAGGAAACTCACCGCAGGGCTGCTGGTGGACGAGCTGGGGCTATAAAAGCAAGGCAAAAGATAATAAGGACGGGACATTTACA
>DKVL01000092.1 GCA_002491195.1 Lachnospiraceae bacterium UBA7179 | reverse complement strand
CGCCGCCTGTTCGATTTTCAGGCGGTCCCGCACACGGATTGGCAGCTTTGCGCCGTTTTCCAGCACACAGCAGTTGTCCGTAAATTCAAGGATGCAGTCGGCGTTTACCATGATACCCTTATTGATGGCAAGGAAGCGGAAATCCCCGTCTGTAAGCATTACAAATTCCGGCATGGTCATGCGGCAGTGCAGGGTTTCTCCGCTTGAAAGGACAATGTCAAGATAATGTGCGTCCGTAATGACGGAGAAAATCTCGTCAAGGAATACTTGAATGGTTTTCCTGCCTTCCGCATTCAGGAATGGGACAGTTTCCATATGGCAGTGACGCTGTGTGCCAAAGTCGCAGACAAGCCCTGCCATTTCGTCCAGATAGTTCTGTTTATCATCTACTAAAGCAATCTTCAAATTGGTTTCACCCCAAATCCATAAAAATCAAATATAATCATACAACAAAAAAAGACATTTTTCAAATCTGTCAAGACCTGATGATAGTGTAAGGAATTGTAGGAAAATAAGTGATGCAACTTGCGCAGGATATTTCTTTGAGGATATATGTCAAAAAACGCAGGCGTAGTTGCCATTTTGCGTATATGGACGGATGGAGTGTCCGCTCAAACGCAGAGTCGGGAGAGGGCTACAGCGATATCAGCATAGAGATCAGACCAAAGGGTATCGGGATTGTCATTGAATTAAAATACGCGGAGGACGGCGCTTTTGATGGCGCATGCAGGGAGACGCTACGGCAGATCAGGGACAGAAAGTATGAGGACGATTCACAGATATGGGATCGCCTGTTACAGGAAGCAGTGCAGGGTTGTGCCCGGGTCGTTCGTGATCGAGGCATAACAGCAGTGTAAACAGGGGATGGCGGAAGAAGCGGAGTATCGACAGTATTTATAGGAACAGACGGTGGTTTCATTAACAAAGAAAAAATGTCCCAGAACAGTCCGTGTTGCAAAAGCGGGACTGGTATGATAAAGTAATATGCAAACAGGAGGGAAGTTTTTATTTGGAAGCTTCTGAGTGTGTATTACGATGGAGAAGGGACATAAATCTGTGGTGTGTGGTAAAAAGTTAAAGGATAGAAGTATTTTTTCGAAACTGTTTGGCTCATATCTGCTTATTCTGGGGATCACTCTGGTCGTGGAGATGGGAGTCTCAACGAGAGTTCTGAATACGAGCAGGGAACAGGCAGAAACCCTATATAGGAGTCTGATACAGCTTGTGAAGAATGAGTGCGATGATCAGATCAGGGGGATTGACCGCAATCTGGATCTGCTGGCCCTGGATGCCAGGGTGCAGTCCCTGTCGAATGTCAGGGGAGAATTTCGGCCGGACAGCCAATATACAGCGTATGCGCTTTACGATGAATTGCAGAGTATGAGATTTTTTTCGGAAGAATACAAGCGTTTGTTTATTTATTTTCAGAATACGGATTCAGTTATCAGTTCTGCCGGAAATATGTCTCTGGAGATGTACCACTCGCTCTACTATCAGGAATTGAATATTTCGCTGGAAGAGTTGAGAGATTACTTGTGCCAGAGGCACTATCATGACATCAAGGTTCTGTATTCCAAGGAGGGCACAGGAGAGATCATGTACTCCATGACCAGCCTCAAGACGAATATAGGGGAGCCCTCCGCAACCATCGCCATACAGATCACGCCGCAATCGATTGAGGACAGAATCCAGACCGCAAGGTGGGATGAGGACATACAGGTTGCCATATTGAACAGCAAAAATGAATCGTTGAACGACGTTGCATTTGTGGGCGGCGGTGAAAACCTGTTATATGAGGAAATCCCCACAGACGGGAACTTTTTTGTCCGCCTGGACGATCAGGATTACATTGGCATTGCTATGAAGTCATACATCACTGATTGGCTCTATGTGCTGCTGACACCGAAAAAGATTATTGAAAAAGACGCGAGACAGATAGAAAATGATTGTCTGATCGGTCTGGCGGTGTGTTCCGTCATCGGTTTTTTCTTCGCAGGGTATTTTGCCAGCAAGAACTATGTTCCCATCAAAGGGCTGATGGATCTCTTTCGAAGAGAGCATAAGGATCCGGAAACCGTCAATGGGCGGGAGTATCAAAATGAGTATCAGTGGCTGGAAAACCAGACAAAGAACTTCTTGAAAAAGTATGAGGATATAAGACGCTCCCTGGATGAGAATCAGCGGCGCCTGCGCGATTTTTGTCTGTATAAACTTCTCACACAGCCTTACGAGGAATTGGATTCCTCCGAGAGGGAGCTTCTGAACCGCAGCGGAATAACGGACGGCATATTGCGGGTGGTTTCCCTGTCGGTGGGGATACGGCCGGAAACGCAGCAAACCGAGGCGGTGGATCCTGCGAGGGAGAAGCAGACCCGGGAATTAAAGCTGCTGATCATCAAAAGTGTGGTGGAAGAAATGTTCAATAACGTATTTCCCGCGGAGCTGCTGGAGGTGGGAAACAGTGTGATCGCACTGGTTCGCCTGGATGCCATGAACACGGACAACTATGATAAAATGTGGGGAGCTTTTGTGAAATCCTATGAACTGATCAAGAGGGATTTTCATTTTTATTTACAGACGTGTGCAGGTACGGCAAAGAATGGACTGGAAAATGTACATCTCTCTTATCTTGAGGCAAAGGAGACCGAGGAATATGCTGTTTTGCTCGAGACGTTCTTTATCAATTACAATGATATCAAGGACAGGAGCAGGAAATATTATTATCCCGCGGAGGCGGATACCAGGATTCAGTATGCGATCTCTGTCGGACAGCCCGAACCAGCCATACTTTGCGTCACTGAGATCCTGCGCGCGAATTATCAGGAGAATCGCATCACTGCAAAGCTGCTGCCCTGCCTGATCTATGATTTGCTGGGGACGCTTATGAGAAGCGCAAATGAAACAGGCTGCAGTGATTTCTTTGAGCAGTATTGGACTAATTTTGAGGATTTTGGAAATCTGGCCCGCAGGCCGCAGAAGGAGATCGAACAACAGTTTACACAGCTGATCAGTGCGCTTTGCCAGGAGGTTGAAAAGATCAAAAATGGAGGCGATACCAATCTGGCAGATAAGATTCAAAAATATGTTCTTGAGAATTATCAGGATCCGGATCTGAATATTTCCCGGGTTGCTCTGTATTTTGATAAGACGCCGGCATATATCTCTTCTGTGTACAAGAAACGGACAGGCAAGGGCCTGCTGAAATTTATCACACAGGTGCGGATCGACCATGCGATCGAACTGCTGCAGGAGGGAAAAAATGTGAACGAAACAGCCGTTCTCTCCGGGTTCCGGGACAGCAGGAGTTTTATCCGGGTGTTCAAGGAGCAGACAGGACTGACACCGGGGCAATTAAAGAGAGAATAGACGAAAATAGCGGAAAATAAGACTTTTTATAAAAAATGTGAATTGGAAAACCTTGATTTTGTGTATCGAATCAAGGTTTTATCTATTTCAAAAAGGTTTAAAAGGTGATACGGTTTTCTTACATCCGGTGGCCACGGATACACAGGTGCATATGAAACTTATTAAAGAAAATGTGGAGGAAGTTTATATGAGAAAGAAAAGGGTATTAGCCATTCTGCTTTCTGCGGTGATGGCGGCAGGCGTATTTACTGGCTGCGGCAGTTCGGGGAATGATGAGAACAAGCAGGAAAACAACCAGACGCAGCCTGCTGCATCGGTGCAGGAGAACACTGGCAAGGATACAGATAATACAGGTGAGAATGTCTCCTCGGGGACGGATGCACAGGAATTTACATATCCTATGGAAACAGGTGCGAATCTGACCTACTGGTGTGAGCTGAATCAGAATGTGTCCGCCAACTTTTCTAATCTTGGGGATACACCCTTTGGGAAGGAATGGCAGAAAGAGACAGGAGTCACAATCGAGTTTCAGCATCCGCCAGCAAATCAGGGAAGCGAGCAGTTCAGCCTTCTTCTTGCCGACGGCGAACTGCCTGATCTGATGGAGTATGCGTGGATGAGTTATCCCGGCGGCCCCGAGAAGGCGATCACGGATGGAAACATCTACGAGCTGACAGACATTATCAATGATTATTGCCCTAATCTCAGAAAGTATCTGGATGAGAATCCTGATATAGACAGAATGGTTAAGACGGACGAAGGACATTACTACTGCTTCCCCTTTATCCGCGGCGATGACAAGCTTTGTAACACGATTGGGCTTATGCTGCGCAAAGACTGGCTGGAAGAACTCAATCTGGAGGTTCCCACGACGATTGACGAGTGGCATGACGTCCTGGTTGCCTTCAGGGATGAAAAGGGTGCGACTGCACCTCTGTGCTGGGAGTACACCATGGGTGCCCTGACCTCCGCGAATCCTTTTACATATGCTTATGACTCCTGCCGCGATTTTTATCTGGGCAGTGACGGGAAGGTTCACTATGGCCCTGCGGAGGAGGGCTATAGACAGTATCTTGAGCTGTTCCACCAGTGGTATGGCGAGAAGCTGATCGATCAGGATCTGGCTACGCTTGCCCTTGACCAGGTGAGTGCAAAGATTACCAGCGGTGAGGCTGGTGCCTCCATCGGATGGGCGGGAAGCCGCATGGGTACATGGATCAATGCAGCAGTACAGACCAATCCTGATTATATGCTGGTAGCTGCGCCTTATCCCACGCTGAATAAGGGGGACAAGCCAAAGATGGGGCAGATCGACAACCGTTATCCGAATCAGGCGTGTGTTGCCATCACGACGAGCTGCAAGGATATTGAGACTGCCGCCAGGCTTATGGATTACGCGTACAGCGATGCGGGACATATGCTGTTCAACTTTGGTATCGAGGGTGAGTCCTATGAAATGATTGACGGATATCCCACCTACACGGACATGATCCTGAACAATCCGGACGGATGGAGTGTGGCACAGTCTATGTCTGCATATATCAGGGGCAATTATAACGGGCCTTTTGTGCAGGATGTACGGTATATTGAACAGTATTACACCATCGAGACACAGAAGGAGAGCAATCAGATCTGGGGAGAGACAGACGCCGCAGCGTACAAGGTTCCTCCCATCACACCGACTACAGATGAGAGTAAGGAGTATTCGACGATTATGAATGAGATCAATACTTATCGCGACGAGATGACTCTGAAATTTATCTTCGGTGATGAAAGTCTGGACAAATTTGATGACTATGTGAAGACAATGAATGATCTTGGTCTGGAGAGGGCGCTTGAAATCCAGAACGCGGCATTGGAGCGTTACAATTCACGTTAGTTATGGGTAACGGTATGGTATGGGGCGCTGTGAGGATTCTTACAGCGCCCATGTCATACAAACGGGTATTTTGAGAGCAAAGGTGGTGACTTTATGAACAAAAAATCTTTTATTCAGAGGGCAAAAAACGATTTCAAGCGGAACCGTGCACTGTATCTGCTGGTGCTTCCCGTACTGATTTTTTATATTATTTTTCATTACAAGCCAATGTATGGCGCGATCATTGCGTTTAAGGATTATTCACCGGGACTTGGCGTGGCGAAGAGTCCCTGGGTTGGATTTGCCAATTTCGCGCGGTTTTTTAAGGGTCCTTATTTTTGGCGTCTGATCCGCAATACACTGCTGTTAAGTCTGTACAACCTGATCTTTGGGTTTCCTGCGCCGATTATTCTGGCGCTGCTGCTGAACGAGGTAAGAAACAAAAAGTTTAAGAGTATCACACAGACTGTCACATATCTGCCCCATTTTATCTCGATGATCGTAGTGACAGGTATGATCACAAACTTCTGTATGTCCAATGGGCTGTTCAACGATATTATCGTACTGTTTGGGGGAGAGCGGTCTCCGCTGCTGCAGAATCCGAATCTGTACAGGACGATTTATGTCGTATCGGGAATCTGGCAGGAGGTAGGCTGGGGTTCCATCATCTATCTCTCCGCGCTCTCCGGTGTAGATGCACAGCTCTATGAGGCGGCATCGATTGACGGGGCCGGAAAATGGAAACAACTGCTCCATGTCACGCTGCCGGGGATTTCGCCCACCATTATCACGATGCTGATTTTGAAGATGGGTTCCCTCATGAGCCTTGGTTACGAGAAGACGATTCTGCTCTACAACGCGTCAACCTATGAGACGGCGGATATCATTTCTTCCTATATTTACCGTGTGGGTCTGCTGGAGCAGGACTGGAGCTACTCGACCGCGATTGGTCTGTTTAACTCCGTCATCAACTGCATTTTGTTAATTCTCACGAATCGGTTGAGCAAGAAGCTCAGCGATACCAGTCTGTGGTAAGGGGGTAAGGCCATGAAAGTAAAACGTTCCAATGGCGAAAAGGTTTTCGCAGTGTTTAATTATATCATCCTGACTTTTTTTATGCTGATCTGTTTTTATCCGGTCTGGTATGTGATCGTTGCCTCCTTTTCAGACAGCAATCTGCTGATGCAGCATTCGGGACTGCTCTTTAAGTCTCTTGGCTTTAATGTAGATGCTTATAGGAAGGTGTTCAAAAATCCTATGATCCTGCGCGGATATGCCAACACGCTGTTTATTTTAGTTGTGGGTGTGCTGCTGGATATCATTATGACTTCGCTGGGGGCTTATTTTTTATCCCGGAAAAATATCATGTTCAAGAAGCCGATCATGATGCTGATCATGTTTACCATGTTTTTCTCTGGCGGAATGATTCCCTTTTATCTGAATCTGAGGGATCTGCATTTGACAAAGACGCTGTGGGGGCTGATCATTCCGTTCATGATCAGCACTTACAATATGATTATCCTGCGGACCTCCTTCGAGAGCCTGCCGGACAGCCTGATTGAGGCGGCACAGATTGACGGCGCCAGCCACTTTAAGATCCTGGCACAGATCGTACTGCCGCTGTCCAAGGCCATTCTTGCGGTTATGGTGCTGTACTATGGAGTGGGAATCTGGAATGCATGGTTCTGGGCGTCAGCGATCATCCGTGACAGGGAACAATATCCGCTTCAGGTTATTTTGAGGGAGATCCTGCTTCAGAACGATGTGGGATCCATGTCCGCCGGTGTCAGTGTGGCAGACCAGGAGGCCGTCGGCATGACGATCAAATATGCGACGATCGTAGTGGCGACCGTCCCAATCCTGTGTGTGTATCCTTTCCTGCAGAAATACTTTACTAAGGGTGTGATGATCGGCGCAGTCAAAGAATAAAAAGAGAAGGAGAATGAACCTATGAAAGTCTGGGAAAAGAGCAGGTACAAAGACGAATATGAGAAGGAACTGGAATACATAGAGACCATTTTGCGCAAAAATGTGGATGATTTTGTTGGAAGGTATCCCCATGTGAGCGTAAACAATCGGTATCGGGCAGAGGAAAATGTGCTGTGGACATCGTCTTTCTTTGTGGGGATGTGCTTTCTCGCCTACGAGCACAGCGGGGATGAACTGTTCCTGAAATATGAAAAGGAGCATTTGAAGAGTTTTGAGGACAGGCTTGTAAACAGACAGGGAATCAGCCATGATCTCGGATTTCTGTACACGCTGTCCTGCGTGGCAGATTACAAAGTCACCGGAAATCCCGAGGGTGACCGGATTGCGTATAAAGCAGCCCAGCTCCTGGCACAGCGCTACAACGAAAAGGGGAAATATATCCAGGCATGGGGAGAGATGGGGGCCGCGTATCCCAATGTGAAGATTATCATTGACACGATGCTGAATCTGCCTCTGCTGTATTGGACAGGGGAGCCGGACATGATCGAGATCGCTAAAAATCATGCCATAACAGCCTCCGCTACATTGGTGCGGCCAGATTACTCCACATACCATACCTACCTCATGGACCCTGACACCGGGAGGGCTGTCTGCGGCAAAACGCATCAGGGACACCGCGACGAGTCGACCTGGGCGAGAGGACAGGGATGGGCTGTGTACGGTTACGCACTGTCGTATCGGTACACGGAGGAGCCTGTATTTTTGGAGGTTGCACAAAAGACAGCGGAAGTTTTTATCAAAAATCTGCCCAAAAACCTGGTTCCGTACTGGGACTTTGACTTTACAGACCAGAACCCTGACATTCGGGACACCTCCGCTGCGTCCATCTTTGTCTGCGGACTGCTGGAACTGTGCAATGATGTGGCTGAGGAAAAGGCCACGGAATATCTGGCGCTTGCTGAGGAAATCATGAAGAGCCTGCGGGAGCAGTATTCTACCAGAGGATTAAAGGATTCCAACGGAATCTTGACAGAAGGGATGTATCATCGGTATGATGGTCAGGAAGAGTGCACCATATGGGGGGATTACTTCTATATGGAGGCATTGATGACACTTACGAGAAATAGGAGGCTGTATTGGTAATGATGCGGGACATTAAGACGAGAAGCGATGTGGCTCAGCTGCTCCTGGACTGGGTTCGGCCACTGAAAGAGCATTACAGTGAGGGCAGAGCACAACTGGTCATCGGGCATACTTCGGCACACTATGGGGAGACTTCTATCCGCATGGAAGGGTTTTCCCGTGTGCTGTGGGGATTGGCGCCTTTATTTTCCCAGAGAAATGAACTGCTGCCAGAGGAGGCGAGGACAGAAATTGAGGAGTGGAAAGTCCTTGTCAGAAGCGGTCTGATACACGGTACAGATCCAGAACACGAGGAATACTGGCTCGACGTGTGGGATTACGATCAGAAGATGGTGGAGATGGCGGCCATTGTGAATGCCATCCTGCTGGCGCCGGATGTGTTCTGGGAGCCGTTGGACGCAGGACAGCGGCAGAATGTGTACAACTGGCTGAATCAGATCAACCGGCATGAGGTACATGCCAACAACTGGCGGTTTTTCCGCGTGCTGGTCAATGTGCTGTTTCAGGTGCTGGGACTGCCCGATGACAAGGAGTGCATGAAAGATGACCTCGGAGTGGTGGAGCACTGCTATGAGGGGGATGGCTGGTATTTTGACGGCCATTCCGGTCAGAAGGATTACTATATTCCATTTGCCATGCACTATTATGGATTGCTCTATGCGGAGCAGATGAAAGAGCGGGATCCTGTGTACGCTGCGAAGCTAAGACAACGGGCCGGGCGCTTTTATGAGGATTTTGTATACTGGTTTGACGAGGATGGAAGGGAAGTGCCGTTTGGGCGGAGTCTGACCTATCGTTTCGCGCACAGCGCTGCTTTTGCGGCAATGGCTTATGCGGGAATCGATGTGCCGATGGGTGAGCTGAAACATCTGGTGCTGGGCAATCTGCGGTATTGGAGCAGCAACCCGATCTTTGACTGTGGCGGGATATTGACGATCGGGTATCAGTATCCCAACCTGATCATGAGCGAGCGGTACAATGCGCCGGGTTCTCCCTATTGGAGCTTCAAAACGTTCTTGATCCTGGCGCTTCCTGATGCGCATCCTTTCTGGCAGGCAGATGAACAGCGACCAAAGCTGGAGACAAAGAGACTGCTGTGCCACCCAAACATGATAGCCGTCCATGAGAAGAGCGGACATACGCTGCTCTACCCCGCAGGGCAGCACGCGGCGAATTTTGGAAGTACGGTTGCAAAATACCAGAAGTTTGTGTACTCCAATCTATTTGGATTCAGCGTGCCGCGGGGGACTGAGCTGGAGGACGGCGCGTTTGACAACACACTGGCGGCGACGAGAGCCGGGGAGAATTTCTGGAGAATGCGCCAGGGAGTGGAATCGTATGAAGTGACAAAGGAGTATACCAAGGCGCGCTATGAGCTGCTGCCGGGCGTTATGGTGGAGAGTCTGATCATTCCCCAGGAGAAAGGGCATATCCGGATTCACCATATTCGGACCAAGGAAGATATTGAGCTTGCGGATGGCGGGTTCGCGATCCGGGCAGAGGATGGTATCAACCGTATGGAGACCTCCATGGTTCAGACGACAGAGCGCGCAGTCCGGTGTCATTTTCCGTGGGGAAATGCGGGAGCCGAGAATCTGGAAGGAGATGGGGAGGCAAAGCTGGTGACGCCTTTTCCGAACACCAATCTCATGTACGGCATTACGGTGATCCCCACGATTTACTTTCAGTTGAAGGCGGGGGAGTACTGTCTGAAAAACTATTTTTACGGGGATGGGGAACAGGGATGAACTTTTATGAGGACATTTTGCAGAGATGGTGCGATCAACTGATCGTACTTCAGATAACAGAGCAATCCCGGCTGGAGTTATACGGCGGGATTCTCTGTCCCTCCTGCGGACGGATACATGGCAGATGCAGTGATGCCATGTATCCGATGCTTTATCTGCACAAAGTAACGGGGGAGAAAAAATATCAGGATTCCGCGGTACGCCTTTTTGCGTGGAGTGATAACATGTATCACGAGGATGGCTTTTTTATAATGACACAAACAGTGACTGGCGCGGAATCACGGTGTTTACGACGGCCCAGATGGGGGAGTGCCTGTTGGATTTCGGGCGTGATCTCCCGGACAGGGAATACCGCAAAATCCTGCTGCGGTTTGAAACGTGTGCGGAGTACCTGCGGGAGCATATCGAGGAGATCGGCGGAAACATCAACTATCCCATAACCTGTGCCTACACCATGGCAGTGGCGCATGCGGTGACGGGCGAGGAGCGTTATCTTGCAAAGGCAAAGGAACTTGCCCATAGCGTGAAACACTATATGACGGAGGATGGGCTGCTTTACGGGGAAGGGCACAACAGGCAGGAGATCAGTCCCAAATGATGCCGTCCGGTGGATATCGGATACAATGTGGAGGAGTCTCTGCCAGCGCTGCTGCAGTATGCCCTGATGGAAAAGGATGCGGAAATCTATGAGCTGGCAATAAAGGCCATGCGGACGCACTTGGAGTTTATGCTGCCGGACGGCGCATGGGACAACAGCTTTGGAACCAGAAATTATAAGTGGAGCTATTGGGGAAGCAGGACTTCTGACGGGTGTCTGTGCGGGTATGGTCTGGTGGATGAGCCCGTTTTCCGGGAAGCGGCAAGGAGGAATGCGCAGCTTTTGGGGCA
This sequence comes from Lachnospiraceae bacterium UBA7179, assembly GCA_002491195.1. Taxonomy (GTDB): domain Bacteria; phylum Bacillota; class Clostridia; order Lachnospirales; family Lachnospiraceae; genus COE1. The sequence continues at coordinate 19,915 of DKVL01000092.1, read as the reverse complement.
ATGCACCATCCATGGACTGCTCTATGGCGGGCCGATGTATGAGCGTGCGGGGGAGCCGCCCTGTGTGCATCACACGTTCTGTCATGCGAAAGCTTTTGCGCTGCTGTTGGAGAAGGCGGCGCCGGAACAGATCGGGAGACTGAATGATTTTGGAGAACGGGTGTTTCTCCCGCCTGACCTGCGCGAGGGGATCCGCTTTTTTCCTTCTGTACAGGTGTTGCTTCTGGGAAAGGGAAACTGGCGGGCAACGATCACGTGCTACGATGTGGAATACTGTAAGTGGGGGCATCCTTCAGGAGGGGCAGTCAGCCTGCTCTGGCATAGGGAATATGGCCCTGTCCTAATAGGAACCATGGGGGAGTATGAGCTGGTGGAACCCAATAATATGCAGCTTCTGCGAAGGCACAGACCGGCCTGTCTCACACCCAGGATCGAGTGTGTCAGAGACGGAAAGATGTACAGAAGCTGTTATGACAAAACGGCTGCAATGAGCTGGCAGGAATCAGACACATCAATTGCCGTCACCGTGGCAGGAAATATGACAGCGTCGGATGCAGGTAAAGGCGGGGCGTTTGTGATTCGGTATGTATTGAGCGGGGATGCATTTGTGATAGAGGCAGAGTGCGATGAGGAGGAGAGCAGCCTGATCCTGCCCAGAGTCGCACGGGATGGAGAACAGACGGAGCTCGTGTTTTCACCTGTCGGGGGAATGCTGGCTGTCGAGCATATTTACCCGATGCGCAGGGCGGAAACGCTCCGCTGCGAAATACGCATAGGGGAAGCGGGGGGCTGTGCTGCAGTCAGAATAGCCAATAGCCAATACAATAAAAAATAAGGCAAATCTTTTCAGTAATGCACAGGCATTTGAGATTGCTGTGAAAGAAGGAAAGCCCAGTCAGTGATGACATCGTACAATCTTGTAAACGGTTACTGGACGGCATCAAACTATGACCTGACTACAACGATCCTGCGGGAAGAGTGGGGCTTTGACGGGATTGTCATAACAGACTGGTGGGCACACAGGAATGACGTCGTGGAAGACGAAGAGGGCTCAAGACAGCGCACCGCAGATATGGTCAGGGCACAGAGGGACGATGGATGCTGCAGAAGATCCTGCGCGTGCAGCTTGAGAAGGGCAGTTACAGTACAGAACTTCAGTTCCCCAATCCGGGCATGGAGATCGACTACATGGAGTTCAGGCCCTGCAGCATGACAGAGCGGATCTAAAGGCGGTGCGTTTTCCTGTACTCGCCGGGGGTTGTGTGGAAGTTCTCATAAAAGAGCTGGCGGAACAGCTTATAGTTGGTAAAACCGTTATTTTCCAGGATCGTTTTTAGTGGAAGATCGGTTGAAATCAAATCTTTATATACATGGGATAGTCTGATCTCGTTGAGGTATTCGAGGCAGGTCTTTCCCATGTTCTTTTTGAAAAAGTGGCAGAAATATTCTTTCTGGAAACAGGCCACATTCGCAATCTCATCAAGGGATAAAGGGCGGTTATAATTGTTATTCATATAGTCCATGACCAGTTTCAGCCGGTCAAAGTGCTTCTGGTCTTTTCGTAGGTCCGTGTCGGGGATCGGAATGGAGAAGTTGTGGTACAGCTGGTAGAGCAGCTCAAAGACCAGACTGTTAAAACGTAAAATCCCCCCTTTTGGATTCACCTCAAAGATGATCTGCATCTCTTTGAGCACTTCTATGAGTTTCAAAATTTTGGTGTGTATGATTGGATTTCCAGTGTGGCAGTCGAAGGCGAAGTTCAGATTGTTGACATCTGGGATATATTTTTTGAGCATGTAGTACGGGAGTTGTATCAAAATGGCGCGGTTTCCGTGGATGGACTTGGTGGAGTGTATCACTGAGGAGTCGATCAGATAGACATCGCCGGGAAGCAATATTGTCTCCTGTGTATTGATCGTGACAGTGACTTCTCCTTCCATGATATACATCATTTCGATGGCCCTGTGCCAGTGCGCCGCGACAAAACTGCTCGAGTTGTTAAAAACCCAGAAAAAAATATCAAATCCGTCCGTAATCCGATCATTTTCATGCATGAAAGAATTGCTGTCTGATTTCATGATATGCCCCTCCTTTTTCTCTAGTATACTTTATTTTTCTTAAAAAAGCAATATCGACCTATTACAAGACAAGATACACGCTTGTGGGAGCCAACAGGCACATGATAAGATTGACTCATAAAGCAAGAGCCCATCTGAGAAAACCATCTTAAAAATAAGAAAGGCTATGAGCAACACAAATAATGGGCTGATGCAAAACTTATGAGAATGGGAGGAAGGGAAATGAAGCAGAAAAACAAGGAACCAGTTGGTGTGCGCATGAAATTGTGGATCAGGGATTTTGTGAAGCAGATGCCGTTACAGTTGATGGTACTGCCGGGAATCGTGTTCATGATTGTCTTCAACTATATTCCGATCTATGGACTGAAGATCGCGTTTCAGAACTACACAGTAGTGGACACTCTTGATTCGGCAAAGTGGGTGGGAATGGAGAATTTTAAGATCATTCTCACGGACAAGTATTTTTGGGACAGTGTGTACAACACGCTGGGCATCAGTTTCTTAAAGCTGCTGTTTGGATTTGTCACGCCGATCATTCTGGCGGTCATGATCTATGAGCTGAAAGACGGTATCTTTAAGAAGACCGTGCAGACGATTTCCTATATGCCGCACTTTCTGTCATGGATCGTGCTGGGCGGTATGCTGATCAGCTGGATGTCCACAAACGGAATGTTCAACTCGATATTAAAGTCCCTGGGACTGATCGCGGAGGGGAGAAATATTCTGTTGGACGCGGATAAATACTGGTGGATTGCCTCTTTGTCAGATGTGTGGAAGAGCATGGGATGGGGAACGATTCTGTATCTTGCAAGCATGGCGGGCATCGATCCTACTTATTATGAAGCGGCAAGGATTGACGGCGCAAGCAGGGTGAGACAGGTCTGGAGTATCACACTACCACTGATCAAGACGATCATTGGTCTGAACTTTATCCTCACGGTGAGTGGTCTTCTGGGTTCCAACCTTGACCAGACACTTGTCCTCATGAATACGCAGAACCAGCCGCGCGCGGAGGTCATCAACTCCTATGTGTACCGCATGGGTATCGCGCAGGGAGATTTTTCATACGCGTCTGCGGCAGGGTTAGGTGTCTCCATTGTGTCAGTGATACTGCTGGTGATCGCGAATAAGCTGACGAGCAAGTTAAATGAGCAGTCTGTATTATAGGAGGTGGTATGATGAAGCAAAAGAGTATTCGAATGAGCGGTGACAAGGTGTTCGACTTCGTAAATAAACTATTGTTGACTCTGATCACCTGCATTATTGTGTTTCCGCTGTGGAATGTCGTCGTGAACTCGTTCAGCAGCGCTACGGCGGTCGCATCGGGAAAGAGTGTATTCTGGCCGGCGGAATTTTCCACCGCGAACTACAAGGCCGTGTTTTCGGACACCAGCATCTGGAATGCATTCCTGATATCCGTGTTAAAAACGGTGATCGGCGTCGTGTGTCATGTGTTGTTCTGCGCGATGGTGGCCTATGGCATGAGCAAGGAGTATCTGAAAGGGAGAAAGCTGTATACGGTGATGGGTGTCATCACGATGTTTTTCTCTGGCGGTATGATTCCGACGTATTTATTGATCAAGTCGTTAGGAATGCTGGACAGTTTTGCAGTGTATATCATCCCTGCGCTCTTTAGCTACTATGACATGATTATTCTGATGAACTTCTTCCGGCAGGTGCCGCAGTCGCTGGAGGAGTCGGCGAAGATTGACGGTGCAGGCTACTGGCGGATCTTTCTCACGATCGCCCTGCCGCTGTCAAAGCCGTCCCTTGCGACGATCGCCCTTTTCCACGGCGTCTCGCAGTGGAACGACTTTATGACAGCAAAGATGTACATATTGAACGAGAAGCTCTATCCCCTGCAGATGAAGCTCTATGAGATCATTGTCCAGTCGCAGATGTCATCGATGCAGAATCCGACGAGCGTGGAGATCACCACGACTTCGAGAGGAATACAGCTTGCGACGATCGTAGTGACTACTGTGCCGATATTGCTCATCTACCCGCTTCTGCAGAAACATTTTGTGTCGGGCATGATGATCGGGGCAGTCAAGGAATAAAGCATGAAAAGAAATCAGTATAAATTTTGGAAAGGAAGGAACGATCATGAAAAGAAGAACAAAGCGTTATCTCGCAACAATGATGGCGGCAGCGACGGCTGTGACGACAGTGCTTACAGGCTGTGGAGACGGTAAGGGGGGCGGTTCCGCTTCAAAGGGCGGCGAGCTTCCCGAGCTCACGGCGGACCGGTATGAGCTGGATGCCACAAAGCCTGCATGGCAGCTTGACAAGAAGACGGACACCACAGAGCTCACATGGTATGTCAATGCGGACTGGTGGAACACAGACTGGGGCACGGACACTGTCACCAGAAAGGTGAAGGAGGATCTCAACATTGACATACAGTTCATAACGGGCGACGACACGAAGCTGAACACATTTTTTGCGGGAGGCAAGAAGCCGGATATCATCACGATCTTTGACGCGAGTTCCTCGGTGGCGCAGTCGGCCGCAAACTGGGCATGGTCCCTGAACGACCTGGCGGACAAATATGATCCGTATTTTTACGAGGTGGCGTCAAAAGATACGTTCAACTGGTTCAAGCTCTCAGACGGCAAGACATACGGCTATCCGGATTACTCAAACGGGCAGGACGTATATGACAGCGGACTTCTGAAAGCGAAGACGGCATTCACCATCAGAAAGGACGTGTACGAGGCGCTTGGCGAGCCCGAGATGGGGACGCCGGAACAGTTTCTCTCCGTACTTCGGGAAATCAAGGAGAAATATCCCGACTTGATTCCGTTCGGCTCCAATTCCATGACGGACAGTACGGGTTCCCTCGGCGCGGATCTGCAGGATTTCTTAGGCGTACCGATTGAAAGTGCGGACGGCACATGGTATGATAGGAATATGGATGAAGATTACCTGGCGTGGATCAGGACACTGAGCGCGGCCTACCGCGAGGGGCTGATTAGTGATGACAATTTCTCGGACGATGGCACGGCGCACGAGGATAAGGTAAAGACAGGGAAATACGCATGTATCTTTATCGGCGGCACGCCGCAGCGCTCCGGCCCCCTGCAGGTATGGAGAAGCGCGAACCCGGATGCGGAGTACATTGCGATCGACGGACCGCAGAGCACAGTGGGCAACGCACCGACGCTTTCCCAGGCGGGGCTTTCGGGCTGGATGATCAACTATATCTCAAAGGACTGCTCCGACCCGGTCAAGGCGATCGAGATCTTTACATACCTGATCTCCGATTACGGCGGAATGATCTGCAAGTACGGCGTTGAGGGCGAGACATACACGATCAACAGCGACGGTCTCTATGAGCTTCTTCCGGAAGTGAAGGAGATGAAGGACACGGACAATGATAAGTTCAAGAAGGTTTACAGGCTCTCGGAGTTCATCGTGTTCGGCAATGACAAGTATGATGCGTATAGTGCGGACGTGACAGAGTCCACGCAGCAGATGCAGCAGTGGGGCGAAGGCAAGTTAAAGCCACAGTTTCTCATTGAGAATATATCCCCGGACCAGGGCTCCGCGGAGGCGAGGGCAAAGAGCGCCATCGACACCAACTGGAACACAACGCTCACAAGCCTGATCCGCTCCGGCAGTGATGAGGATTTTGACAAGATTCTTGCAGAGCATGTGGCATTCCGGGCTTCCAATAACTGGGATGGCATCGTGAAGATCTACAACGAGAAAATGAGTGAGAACAGAGAGAAGTTAGGCGAGTAATGCAGGGGGAGAGTATGGGAGTCATCAGTACTCTCCCTGTTTTGCACACGCTGGTGCGGCAGCAGGGAAGAAGAATATTTTCTGCTTGATAGAGAGAAGGAGGTTTTGTATATGAAGTGTTACAGGTCAGACAAGGATATTCAGTTTCAGGAAACAGAAGTTGGTTTTACGACGGGCAGCGGAGGGGAGATGCAGCAGGTGCGCGTGTATCCGAAAGTTACTTATCAGAAAATATTGGGCATTGGCGGGGCGATCACAGAGGCTGCAGCCTATACCTATTCCAAAATGAGTCAGGAAAAACAGCGGCAGCTTCTTGGCTTATACTTTGGAAACGATGGTAATAACTATAATTTCTGCAGGCTGCATATCCAGAGCTGCGACTTCGCGCTGGGGAACTACGCCTATGTGACAGATGCGCAGGATAAGGAGTTAAACAGCTTTTCGATCGACAGGGACAGGAAATATATTATCCCGCTGGTCAAGGCGGCGCTGGACAGAAATAAGGAGATCTGCTTTCTGGCGTCTCCGTGGAGCCCGCCCGCGTTTATGAAGACGAACGGGGACATGAACCACGGGGGAAAGCTCAAGAAGGAATTTTATCCAATGTGGGCAGAGATGGCTGCGCGGTATGTGAGTGCTTATGAAAAAGAAGGGATACGGATTCAGAGGCTGACAGTCCAGAATGAGCCAGCGGCAGTTCAGACTTGGGATTCCTGTATTTTTTCAGGCGCGGAGGAGGCGGAATTTGCCTGCAAGTATCTCAGGCCGGCGCTGGATAATGCTGGGCATACAGATGTGAAAATCAATGTGTGGGATCACAACAAAGAGATTATTCTGGATCGTGCGGATGAGAGCTTTGGCGTGGAGGGCGCACAGGAGACGATCGATGGCATCGCATTTCACTGGTATACAGGGGATCATTTTGACGCGCTGGCGGAGGTGCGCAGGAGATATCCCGACAAGGAACTGATCTTTACGGAGGGCTGTGTGGAGTACTCGCGCTACGCGGCAGACAGCCAGGTGCGCCATGCCGAGATGTACGCGCATGATATGATCGGGGATTTCAATGCCGGCATGAACGGATTTATCGACTGGAACCTGATCCTCGACAGACAGGGCGGACCAAACCATGTGGGAAATTACTGCGATGCGCCGGTAATGTGTGATGTTGACACGGACACAATCAATGTGAAATTGTCTTATTATTATATTGGTCATTTCAGCCGGTTTATCCGTCCGGGAGCCAGGCGGATCCTTGTCTCAAAGTATTCCCCGGATATCGAGGCGACGGCCTTTGTAAATGAAGACAACAGCAAGGCGCTGGTGCTTCTGAACCGCTCAGATAAAGACATCGCATTTGTGCTGAATGCGGACGGAAAAAACAGTGGTAAAATGGAGATCAAAAAGCATTCGATCATGACTTGCTGTTGGGAGTAAGCAATGAACATCTAAAGTCGGATAGATTAGGCGTGAAAACAGCATCTCTATATAATCATATCAGCAGTCTGTCAGAGCTGACTTCTAATATCGGGCAGCTTGCATTTGAAAGGATGGCAGGACAGCTATATAGCGGAACAGAATGTGAATCGTCTTTTGATACGCTTTACCATATAGCAATAGGATATCGGAGATTTGCAAGGGAAAATCCAGAATTATATAAAACAATAGTCAAAATTCCGTCTACAGGAGGCTCCGATTTAATTGAAAAAGGGCAAAACCTTGTACACCGTTTATATCCTGTATTGGAAGCCTGCGGTCTATCAGAAAAGGACATCATTCATTTTAGCCGGACAATACGCAGCGCCATGCATGGATTTATTACTTTGGAGGAAGCGGGTTTTTTTGGAACGATGGTAGATGCTGACGAAAGCTATTCCTATATGGTAGAAACATTGATTCGGTCATTAAAGAATGAGTATGGAGGGGAGGAAAGATGATGCAGGAAATTATGGATAACACTGTTTTGGAATTTGAGTGCATTGATATGGACAACGGAAGCAAATTTCCCATCGAATATACTGGACGAGGGCAGGATATATCGCCGGAATTTGTGATAAAGAATCTATTACCGAATGCAAAGACCCTCGCTGTTACATTGGAAGATTTATCACACCCGATTAAGAATTTTACGCATTGGATTATTTGGAACATTCCTGCTACCGACAGAATAAAGAAAAATATTCCTGCTGGTAAGACAGTGCCAGTGCTGGGGAATGCCCGTCAGGGGGTAGGATATGGTCTGCACCGTTATGCGGGGCCGAAGCCTCCGAAAGGGAAAAAACATACTTACCGTTTTACAATCTATTCTCTAGATTGTGAAATAAACATAAACGTCAATTCAATGAAAAGAAATTTTTTGAAAAAGGCAGAAGAGCATGTCATTCAAAAGGGAAGTATCATCGGTGAGTTTGAGTGAGAAATACTGTTACATAGTCCACTATGCGCCTGATTGTTGAGTAGCACTCTCGAAGAAAAATCCTGCGCACTATTCAGGAGTAATTTATTAACAGTTCCTAAGAACGCAAATAATAGATGTATATTTTCTCAATTTAATCTCTTTATTGACGGCTTTTCTTTAAAAAGCTATAATTACTTTAAAATAGGGAGAAAAATGGGAAAGGCGCCCGCCCCAAGGTACTTTCCTTATTACTAAAATAGATGTCGGTTAAAGAAACTTGTTGGAAATAAGGAGTACGCAGAGATGTAAGAATTTGAAAAATATGTTGCTGATCAACCAGAGTGGAATTTAATTTCGAAGGAAGAGGTTTCATTACTGAACTTACAACGATTGAAAAGGTACTTTGTGAGGATGGAAATCTGATTGTTTTTACAAACATGGATGACTGTACACGGCATATTGATGTTCTGCAGTTCGAAAGGAAATTGCGGGGGTATATCGAGATTGGTTATATTCCTTTTGAGGATGTTTTGGATATCGCAGACCAATATGGCATGAATGTTCTTATCGATGTGAATGATGAAGATAATCGCAAGTGCATCATGTATGAGTCCGGAGAACACCGATTAAAAGCTGTCATCATGACATATTTGAAATGATATTAAAAGGTTTATGGAAAACAAGAAGCCTTGATGATGGTAATATTTATAAATAATATTTCTCAAAAGTATTGCGATTGGTCTTTGTGTAAAACGGAAGTACATGTCAACTATTTACAAGCGATATAGTGGATTATGAAAGCAGGAATTCTTGGCAAAGATATCCTGCTTTTTATCGTACATTTTGAAAAAGTCCATGTCACTAACTTGACACAAGGGGAATTGGGGTAATGAGTGATCTGGAGGAGCTGGAACGAGAGCGGGGAAGGAAATAACACATCAGTCCCTAAAGGCAATAAAATAATTTGTGGGAAAATGTAACCTTTTGCGCATGTTATACGTGTTTAAAGCAAAGGAGGTGAAACACATGGATATCGAGAAGGACATCAGGGAAGCGGTCATAAAATACAGCGACACACTCTACAAGGTCTGCATCGTCATACTCTGCAATGAGCAGGATGTTCAGGATGCCATCCAAGATACCTTTTGCCGGTATCTGGAAAAAAAGCCGGAGTTTCGTGATGAGGAGCATGAAAAGGCCTGGCTGATCAAGGTGGCTACCAATATCTGCATGGACATGATACGCTTCCGGCTCCGGCACCCGAAGGTTTCCATCGACGAAGTAGAAAACACTCTTGCGGCGCCGGAACAAAAAGAAATATTCAGAGAACTTCTCGAACTGCCAGTAAAGCAAAAAACAGTCCTTTATCTGCACTATGTCGAAGGGTATCAGATCAAGGAAATAGCGGATATTCTGGGAATCACGGAAAGTGCAGTGAAAACAAGGCTGCTGAGGGGAAGGAAACAGATGCGGGAAGCAGTTGGTATGGTGTCAGACACCATGGAAGGAGGCCTATAACGGATGGACGGATATGAGGTAAAGGAAGTAATGGATCAGGTGCACATTTCATCAGAAATGCAGGAGGAGATCATGATGAATGTTCAGAGCCGGATGGAAAATGGGAATAAAAAGGCGTGGAACTGGAAAAGAATGGCGGCAGCTGCGGCAGCATTGGCGCTGACGGCAGGCGTGATCAGCACTCCGGTGCGGGCGTTTGTGGCAAGCGTGGTAACGGAGAGAATGGAGAGCGTTCCCGGGGAGGAAATGAAAGACTTAAACGATATGGTTCAGTCGCAGAACGTACTGGCTGACGGTTTTTCAAGAGCATATTCTGACAGGGAAAAGGAACGCAGTAAAGCGCTCTGGCAGGCGTATGAGAGCGGAACATTCCCCGAAAAGGTCATTGCACAGGTGGACGATGCGGATGCGGCGCCGGAGGGAACACTCTGTTATATCAGGGCTACGGGTGTTTTCAATCTGCCGGCGCAGGAAATGACAGACGAGGAGATGCTGGAGATTATTGACTTTCAGCATAAGATGAGCTACGCTGTTGCGCATGGCTCACAGGTGCAGGATGCCAGAGCGGAATCGAAGGAAAAAGAAGCGCGTCTCAAAAAGATCCTGCAGGATGCAGGCGGAATAAGTGGAGACGAGGCGGTAGAGATTGCAAAGAAACAGTTTGAAACGGATCTTGGCGATGCGGCAGATGGACTGGAACTGATGACAGACAGCCTGGGCAGAAGTGCGAGCTTACTGGACGCATCAGATTATGCCGAATTGGAGAGCAAGGCGGGCGTGATCTATGAGGTAAGCTTTGGGAACACGGACAGCCATGCTGTTTATGGATATCTCATTGATGCTGTGGATGGAAGCATTCTGCATACGTATTCAACCGAAAGTGCGCAGTAAAGACTGTTTTTAAGTATCAAAATACAGCCAGGGAATCAGAAAAGCAGCGATGTCTTTTCTGATTCCCTGGCTGAAAAATATGCGGTTCGATGAAAAGAGCGTGGATGAAAGAAAAATGGATCAGAATAGGAGACGAGAGGATGAAAAAGACAACAAAAGTAATAATGCCTTTTTTATGTGCAATTGCTTTTATGATAACCGGATGCAGCAGTACAGAGAGCACAAGCCAGCAGACAGGTGCGGAAGCTCCACTGGTGATTTCAGAAGAGCAGCCGGGGAGTGAGGAAGTGGAGTCTGCTGCGGACACTGCCCAGGCACAGGAAAATGAGCAGAAACAGGGTGAAGAGACAGAACGGATCATGCGGGCGTACTCCGACAAGGAACAGGAGCGCATGAAAGAGCTGCAGGAGTCTTATCAGATGGAAACTGCAAAGCCGGAAAAGATGATCCAGGAGGTGGACAGCCCGGAGGATGTGACAGAGGGAACGCTCTGCTATATCAGGTCTACGGGAGAATATTATCTGCCGGACAGAGAGCTTTCGGACGAGGAGCTGTTGGAGATTATTGACTGTAATTTCCGGATCGCCTTCAACACGAACAGAAAGACGGCTGCCGAATATGAAGCGGAGGATCGTGCCAAGAGAGCAATGCTTGAAGAAAAGGTAAAAGCGGCAAACGGAATCAGCGAAGAGGAAGCGATAGAAATAGCAATGAAAGCGATGGAGACTGATCTTGGCGGAAAAGGAAAGCAACTGGAATTAGTCATAGATGAAACTTACGGCTGGAGTTCAGATCTATGTGTGGCAGACTGGAGTGAGATAAAGGAAAAGGACAAAGGGACGATTGCCTATTCCATAATATTTAACAATGTTAAAGATGGGATGGATTTGAATGATCTGCTTAATTACAATTGTGTGGTAAATGCTGCAGATGGCAGTATTTTGGAAGCTTATACAACACAGGGATTGGATAATGTTGTCTACTATGAGCATTAACGCCGAAAAATCATGTCGCAAATCTGGTAATTCCTAATATTGGTCAAGCGAAACGAATGGGGCAGGATTTGGGGGACACTGGGGGTTCTGCCAAGATATGTGGAGTTTACAGCGAAAAATATCCGTTTCGCATCATTTTGCCAGCGCAGAAAAGATCATTTTCCGATATCATTCTATAAACTGATCTGAGGAGGTGAAAAAATGCAGATTGCAGTATGTGATGACGAAAGGGAAACCAGAAATATGCTAGCGGAAAAGATAAGAAGGCTCTATCCGGATGCCGGGCTGTCACTGTATCAGTCGGGGGAAGAACTGCTCCGCGCTGACAGGCAGCCAAATATTTTGTTTCTGGATATACAGATGGCGGGAAAAGACGGTATGGAAACCGCCAGGGAATTGCGCCGCAGGAAGTACAAGACCATTCTTATTTTTGTGACGGCTCTGGACGATTTTGTATTTGAGGCATTTGACGTGGGGGCATTTCATTACCTGGTAAAACCGTTTCACAATGGAAAATTTGCGGAAGTACTCCACAATGCAGTCAGGCAGTATGAAGAACAAAAAAAGCTGGAGAACACTGCGAAAGAAAGGGAAACGCCAAGCCTTACAGTTACCGCCGGAGGACAGCATTTTACAGTGGAACTGGAAGATATTGTCTATGCGGAGGTGTTTGACCGGAAAGTAATCATTCACACGATGGATGCGGATATCGAATACTATGGGAAGATGAAAGACCTGGAGCAAAAGGCGGGAGATGAATTTTACCGTCCCCACAGGGCCTATCTGGTCAATTTCAAGTATGTCAGGAAATACGACGCGGCAGTGGTTTATCTGAAAAAGGGACAGGCGCTTATGGCAAAGCAGAACTACAGGGAGTTTGTAAAGCGCTACCTGAGATATATTCAGAAGAAAGAGAGAAGGTAGGCGGACATATGGAGAGTTGTTGGAATTTTGTGTCATATGCCCATATTATCGTGCAGATGATGGTCATGGGATATGTCCTGTACCGTTTTGCGATGCCGTTTATGCAGAATAAAAAAGGAGCTGTCTGTACGGGCATTGTCTATTTTGCCACGATGCTGTTTTTGTATTTTGTGCCGCTGGAAATCAACAATTTTGCGGCATATGGGATAGGGATCGTGACGGCATTCCTTGTTATGTACAGGACAGACCGCCGGAATTTCCGACAGAAAATATTTATTGCGGTTACGTTCTTTGCGCTGCGCTGGCTGTCTGTATATATGGTGGATATCATTACAGAGGAACTGTATCGGAAGATAATCAGTACGGCGTATATGGTAGAGCACCCATATGTACAGCTTGCGGCGTATATTGTTATGGAAATTCTGGATGTGGCGGCGGAGGCGGCAGTGGCAGGAATCGGCGCAGGATATATAGTAAAAGCATATATTTATAAGAATGAAAACATGGGCTTAAAAGAGATGTTTATGTTGATAGTACCCTCCATAACAGGAATGACCGGATACGGTATCATGCAGTATTATCAGGCATATTTGGAAATCAGTGTGATAGAGGCTATTTCCGGAGTCTATCATATTCTGGCGTTCCTGCATTTTTGCATATCCATTGTTACTATTGTGGTAATGACGGTACTGTTTCAGAATATCAGGGCAAGGCAGGAAGAAAAACTACAAAATGAGCTGCTGTCTGCACAGATTGACAGCACAGAAAACCATATCGCGCAGGTGGAAAGTCTGTATCAGAATATCCGCAGTATCAAGCATGATATGACCAACCACATTCTGACACTTGAGAGACTTTATGCCACAGAAAACAGAGAAGAGGCAGAGGCGTATGGCATGGAATTAAAGAATATTCTCTCTGAGATGACAGGGGAGATCAAGAGCGGAAATCCCATAACCGATGTCATTTTACAGGAATGGAAAATGGAGGCTGAAAAAAAGGGGATCTGTTTTTGTTCTGATTATTATTATCCCAAAGGCTCCCGGATCAATGCCTTTGATATCAGTGTCATCCTGAACAATGCCCTGCAGAATGCAATGGAAAATGTAAATGGAGACGCGCCATATATATCCGTCCATTCGTATCACAGGGATAATGCGTATATGATAGAGATCTGTAACAGCTTTACCGGGAAATTGCAGTGGGATACGGAAAATGAACTTCCAGTCACCACAAAAAGAAAAGCGGATGGACATGGTTACGGACTGATAAATATTCGCAGGGTTGCAGAGAAATATTCAGGGGATATAGCGATTGACGTAAAAGACAGGGAGTTTTGTATTAGTATTATGCTGATGATGTACGGTGGGTAGGGAACAGGAAATTCTGCCTGTATCAGACGCCCACTCGCCGCAAAATAGCTTTACAGCAGAAAAAAGCCGTTCCACGTCATTTTATTATCTTCCAAAAGTAATTTTCCCGAAATATGAAACAGGAAAGGCAGAACACGTTTTGTTTTCCTAAAAACATAATGACATAACAAACAGGAAAGGAGACCAAAAATATGATGAAAATTGGCAGTATGACCGGAGCAGCATTTCAGGAGACAGGAGGCAGTACACAGGCAGGAAGGTCAGGTGTGCAGATGCAGACAGATCCTGTCAGCAAAAATATCCAGACACAGATAGCAAACGCACAAAAGCAACTGCAGGATATCGCCGCGGATAAGGAGATGTCGGCCGAACAAAAAATGAAAAAGAGACAGGAAATCCAACAGGAGATTACCAGCCTCAACCAACAGTTAAGACAGCACCAGATCGAGCAGAGAAAAGAACAGCAGTCAAAGTCAAAAAGTTCCTCCGTGGATGAAATGTCGGGCAGTGAACAAAGTGCAGGTAACGCAAAATCCGGCGGCAATGGAAGCGGTTTGTCGCAGGCGAGCATGAAGGCGATGATGTCAGCAGATTCCTCCATAAAGCAGGCGCAGATTCAGGGGAATGCAGCTACGAGAATGGAAGGAAGAGCCGGGGTATTGAAGGCAGAGATCAAACAGGGAGGCGGTAATATAGAAGCGAAACAGGCGGAGCTTGCCCAGGTAGAACAGAAGGCAATGAACGCCACTGCTTCGCAGATGAATACCCTTGCAGAGGCCAATCAGACAATTGAGGAGTCAGCAAAAGCATCTCAGAACAACACAACAGATACAAAGGCTGCAGGTATGGCGGATACAAAGGCTGCAAACAAGGCAGACGAAAATGACAAAACACAGCAGGGTGAAAAGAAGGCGGATCAGGTTACAGGAGATACAGCAGACCGTGTTGACAATGCGACAGCCGCACAGCCACAGGAAATGCCTGCTACAGAGGAAACGCAGGGAGAAATGACAACAAGAGCAGCAGTGCAGACAGATACCTATAAACATATCGATATTCGTTTGTAGGAGGAGGCGTTATGGCGATCACAGAGGTAATCAAAGGAGTTTTTCCATTTCTGCATAAAAATTTCCAATTCTGCCGCAGTACTTGAAAAACAGAAAGAACGATATACAATAGTGCAGGGCAGAAAAAATTAAAAAACAGCTTCCTTTGTGCAATCACTTCATGACGAAGTCTGTTTATGACGAAATAGATATCAGAGTCAGGTAAATCAGATTTCGGTCCGCAACTCTCCGCCTTGGTGAAAAGATTTTGGGGTGGAGAGAGACAGACAGGACAGAGGAGGAATGACGGAATGTTCCATATTGCAATATGTGACGATGAAGAATATTTCAGACTTCGTGAGAAGAAGTTGATTGAACGGTATATGAGAAACCGGGGATATAGCTGTCAGATTGACTTATATGCGTCGGGGAAAGAACTGTTAAGCTGTGCGAATGGCAATTTGCCGTATGATGTTATATTCCTTGATATAAGCATGGAGGAAATGGACGGATTGGAAACTGCGGAAAAAATCCGCAAGCGGTCAGAAAATATCTACATCGTGTTCGTGACGGCGTATATCACTTATGCGCTGGATGGGTATAAGGTGGGAGCGGTGCGTTATCTGCTGAAAGAAGAGGACAACCTTGAAAACGCTTTGAGAGAATGTCTGGATACGATTACTGTGCGCATGAAAGAGAAAAAAGCAGTGTGCGAATTTGCTTTCCAGAATGGGAAAAAGAGGATTCCGGCGGATGCTATCCTTTATATTGAGAGCAGGCTGCACAAGGTGATCTTTTTCATTATGGAGGATGGGGTAAAAGAGTATGCCCGCTATGACAGGCTGGATGCGGTGGAGCAGGAATTGCAGCAGTATGGGGTTGATCGGGACTTCTGTCGTGTGCACCAGAGCTTTCTCGTTAATATGAGGTATGCAAAAGGCGTCGAACGGTACAAAGTGCTGCTGGAAAACGGAATGGAGATCAGTATATCAAAAAAATATTATAAAGGCGTGGAAAAAGAATATATCAGGAGGCAGGGGGAGATATAATGGAAAAGTATACCTGTCTTATCATTGTGTTTCAAGCGTTGGAAATGTATTGTTGTATCTGGATGTTTCAATCCTTTGCCATGAAGCGAAGAGCGGAAAAGAGATGGATGACGCCTGTATCTGTCATCGTGTTGTGCTGCGCGACCTGGGTGATTACGAATGTGTTTTATGAGGAGCTTGTGATAAAGGCGATTGTACTCACGAGTGTTCTGTCAATGATCATGTGCCTGCTGTATCGGATTAGTTATACAAAGGCATTGGTTTTATTGATGTTGTTTTACGGAGTTTTTCTTTTTGCGGATTACATGTCACTGGTGATAATGGGAACGATCTTTCCCGGGATGTCCTGGAATTTTTCAGATGTATTTATTTTTTACGGGACTTTGCTGTTTAGCAGAGCTTTGGGCTTTGGTATGGTTTTTGGTATCAAAAGGATGCTTGGAAGTGAGACGACGAAGGTTTTCACAGTCAGAGAATGGTATGCTTTGGCGGCAGTTTCTGTGATTACCATCCTTTCCGTGATTACGATTGCGATTGAAACGGATCTGGAAAAGTATGCCAGCCAGCCTCTTACCGTTGATCCTTTTCATATGCACATCGCAGTGGGGATACTGTGCACGAATTTCATATTTTACTACATGATTCACAGTATTACGGAAAGAGAGATGAAAATCAGGGAATATGCGGTATTCCGCGAAAAAGTAAAAAACGAGACAGCCATGTACCGCTCTGTTTCCGAAAATCTGGAAAAACAGAGAAAAAGAACACACGAATATAAAAACCAGCTGGCGGTAATCAGCGCGCTTGCAGAACAGGGAGCCTGTCAGGAACTACGTACCTATATCGAAAAAATCGAAACGACATTGCAGCGCAGGATGGACGCAGTGGATACCAATCATGTGATTGTGAATGCGATTCTGAATACCAGGTACCGCGAGGCAGTCAGCAAAGGAATTGTAGTTGTCCTGAAGGTGAATGATCTGTCCGCGCTAAAGATGGAAGAGGAAGACATCGTAGTCATTCTTTCCAATCTGTTAAACAATGCGCTGGAAGCCTGCGAATGGTGTGAAGACAAACGGATTAAGCTGAAATTTGTGCTGGAAGACGGACAGGTTATCATTTCCGTAAAAAACAGTATGGCAGCGGAGCCGGTTGTGGAGGATGGCGCGTTACTAACATCAAAGACAAAAGAGGCAGAGGAACATGGAATGGGGATTCAAAATGTGGTGGAAACCGTTGAAAAGTGCGGCGGCAGATATATGATCGATTATGGCGAGGGTGAGTTTCAGTTTTCGATTTTGATTCCCAATGATGAAAGAACTGTAAGAAAATAAGTGATCCAGATTATCTTTCTACAGTTCATAAGGAGGAGAACAGGGAAAATGAAAAAGAAATTATTGGTGGTAGTTGTTGCGGTTATGGCAGTTTCAGGCGTTACAGCCTGTGGGGGCAGCGCGCCAGAGACGGATGAGAAAGCAAAGTTTGAAGCAGTCAATGAGGCTGTGGGACAGGCTGAATCTGGTTCGGATTATTACAGGACAGAGGATGGTTTCCTGTTCCAGGATGCAGAAGGCGGGGCAGCCTTATTCAGATATGACGGAGAGGAAGAAAACGTTGTGGTTCCGGAAACGTATGAGGGGAAAAGTGTCGTGGCGCTTGGGGAGAGCTGCTTTTCCATGAATATGCATGGAGAAAGCGAATTAAAAAGCGTAACCCTTCCAGAAAGCGTGACGGTAATCGGGATCAACGCGTTCGGTGCCTGTCACGGTCTTACAAGCGTCAATATTCCAGAGCACGTGACAGAAATCAGGTATCAGGCTTTTGCGGACTGCACCAGCCTGGAGGGCATCACGATTCCGGGCAGCGTGACGGAAATCGGCGACAATGCGTTTATATATTGCGAGAGCCTGACAGGTGTTGTTATAGAAGATGGGGTAATGGCAATTGGCGAGAAGGCTTTCCAGCATTGTATAAACGTGGAAAGCATCACGATTCCAGGCAGCGTGGCATCAGTGGGCAAATGGGCGTTTGACGGGTGCGAAAACCTGACGAACGTTACGATCGAAGACGGCGTGACGCAGATAGCGGATTATGCTTTCGGAGAATGTAAAAAGTTGACGGGTGTGGCGCTTCCTAACAGTGTCACAGCACTCGGCAAGGCTTTTCATAATTGCGATCAGATTGCGGTCACTTATAAAGGCATAACG
The DNA here is from genome assembly GCA_002491195.1 of Lachnospiraceae bacterium UBA7179. Taxonomy (GTDB): domain Bacteria; phylum Bacillota; class Clostridia; order Lachnospirales; family Lachnospiraceae; genus COE1. The sequence continues at coordinate 1,689 of DKVL01000092.1, read as the reverse complement.
TACACGGATGATACGATGGACGATTTGTACGAGTTGTTTGATGAGGAGTAATGGAGATACAGATGGTAACGCAGTCCCTCGATGCCATAAAAGGATATACAGAGCATGAAGAAAAACTGATGCTGAATGCCCATGACCATATACGTAAAAAACAGCCAGACAGACAAATTTGTCTGTCTGCCAATTTCTGTGTGCTAAGATAATAGCATGTGAAGAACTTTTGAGGCTTATGTGTGATCTGCTATGGAATTTGGAGGAGGATCTATTTTTTCTAGTGCTTCCCGCACAAATTCGATTTTTCTGTTTTCCAGTTTTTCTTTTTCTTCTTCTGGAAGCCCATGATAAAAATCATCAATATCAATATTGTTGGCTTGTCGTTCTTCCATTAAATCTGTTATAAGGCAGTCAAACCATTCATTCAGTAATATATCAAACATTTTCTGGCTATCTCTAAAAACGATCACACTGTCAAAGTTTGATCTTGGTTTGTAATATTCTAACATAATAAAACCAAATTTTTCCGTTTCTTTTAGCACAATGTCATGGGCTTCCAAAACTTCCCTGAAGATCTGTGCTATAATCCTATATTTGTTTTTTTCCAAATCGTTCGTATTTGAAGCGACAGGAGCTGTTACAGGAATGTTTTTGTTGTTTGATTCAGATCGAAAGTGTTTTTTGGCTTTCAGCAGTGTCTGCCGCTGACTGAATGGCAATCTGTGAAACATTTCATCAAAATCAAGATCAATCAAAGGCGTATTAATACATAATTCGATCAGTTCTTCTATCAGCCACTCCTGCCAGAGCGCATGAAAAAGCCTATTGCTGTTGGCATATGTTTTGATACTATAAACTTCGTTATGGTCATCATATTTTAAAAGAGCAAACCCATACCTGCCTGTATCAAGCACAAAAATATTGGTACGGTTAAATAATTCATCAAATGCCTGTACAACTCTCCTGCATTTCTCTGTTTCGCTGTTTGTGATTTCATTCTGTTGTTTCATTGATTCTCCTTGTACACGAAGAGCTTGTAATTGTCAACTGATTTGTATTGGATCTATTAGTTTATGTTGTGAAAAGAAATTTATGTAAATTAGTAAAAATTGTTTCTTAAATATAAGGATTTCTTATTAGCTTTACTCCCTGCTTGTAATTTCCATATTGTCAAGGGCATATTGCAGTGCCATACCAATCAGTTCATTTCGTGAACGATTGGTTTTTGCGGAAAGTTCATTATATTTTTCTTGCAAAACGCGGTCTATGCGGATCGTCATAGTGATGGCTTTATCTTCTCTTGGCGTTATAATAAGTTTCTCCATAGACTCTAACACCTCCTTGTATTATGATTACATTATAGTGTGAGATGCGCTGTATATTCTATATCACAAAATAAAATTATTTATAATGTATAAATGATATCAGTTTTAATTTATGATTTGTGTCATGATATTTCATAATGAAAGTTAACAGAGTGACAGAAAACAGGACGGAGTCAGACAAGGGAGAAACAAATTTATTGCGAAATTTATTGTAAACATAGGTGTTTTTTTGTATACTTGAGATAGAATAGCAGTAAGCTAATGAGTACATTTTACATAGATTTCAAAAAATTGAGGTGATCAATGTGAATATAAAGAAGGAATCGGAGGTCAATGAGCCGCGTCATATGGCAAAGCGTACCGCCAAAAA
>DKVL01000114.1:112077-134179 GCA_002491195.1 Lachnospiraceae bacterium UBA7179 | reverse complement strand
CCGCTATTTTATTAAGCGCTTACACTGCTTCTGCACAGCCGTTCACATCTCCATAAGTATTATTAAAATACGCTTGTCCAGGCGTTTTGCTTCCGCTCACTGCCTTTCCACCCAGACTGCGGTTAAATCCATCAAAATCCTCTACCGATTCCATTCCAGTCGCTTCGGCTATTGTCTCAAGAATAAGCTGCTCCAACTCTTCTTTATCGTTCCATTGCTTAAATACAACTGTTCCATCCTTTGTCCCAGCCTGTATTTCGGAATAGATCTCTTCATCCAACTGTTCCTCTGTCTCTGTAAACCATTTGGACAACCTGATATCCGCGCGAAGCTCCTTCTCATTTTCTTCCTGTTTTTGCCTTCTTGTCGTTATCAGCCTTGCACAGCACTTCCCTGCTGACGGATTCCCCAGCTCGCAGGATTCTATATAGCAGACCAAATCCACAAATGGCCGGCCCGCTCCAATTGGCGGAAGCTGGTTTATATCCCCCACAAATATGATTCTCCCTGCCCTTCCCACCGCGTCAAGCAGTGCACCAAACATCTCCTCCGTAAGCATGGACGACTCATCTATGATCACTGTCTCAGGAACAGAAAGATTTTTAGACTTATCTTTTCCTTCCAGTATTTTATATGTAAACGTATCCCCATCATACCTGCCCGTCTTCGCGAGAAACTGTGCTACCGTATATGCCTTAAACTCCACTTTTCCCACTAATCCCTGACTCATACGGACACGCGCTTTTCCTGTTGGAGCCAGTAATAAGATTCCGCCATCCTGGATGGTTTTCTCCCGGCAGAGCAGCTCAAGAACTGTTGTTTTTCCGGTCCCCGCTCCGCCGACCAGAACAGAAAGCCGCGATTCTGCCAATATTTTTAGAGCCTTTGTTTTCTCTTCCCGTGCCTGTTTCTCAAGAATGTCCTCCTGGCCGCAGACACCGAAAGCGTCATCAAGGCGTCTTCTCCAGTCGACGGAAACACTGTGCCTATTGGGACTGGTGATTCTTTTGCGAACCTGCTTCTGGATGATGTTGTCGATTTTCTTATACCGCACTAATTTATAGTAATCCTTTCCAACAGCATCCTTGTCAGTAACAATCTCCTCTGTGAAAAAGTCTGACATTGCTGATACAATATCTCCGTTGACAGGACATTTCGGTTCTATCGGAAGTTCATTCATATCAATTACCAAATTATTCACTGGCATGATTGTATTTCCAAACAGGGCATTCTTTTCAAGAATACTGACTGCGATCGCCCTGACTCTTCGCTGGTCATTTTCTGATTCTATCTTAGATGGTTTTTCTATGGGATACTGATTCTTAATATGTTCCAAAGGAAAGAAGGCCAAATCCACCTTCTTGATCGATATCCTTAACTCCTCTATCTTATCCCGTGTCTTTTCATAAAGCAGGTAGGGATTTGCAATCATTTCCTCATCTGTAACATAGATTCCCTTTTTCTCTCTTTGTTCCTTATTATACATTGCATTCGCCTGATCTAAAGACAATGACACGCGGGATAGAATCTTAAATAGACTTTTTCGCACTTTCGGAAGCTTCTTCCATGTATCCCTCAACGTCTTTGTAATCTGCTCTGCACAAAATGGAGAAAGCATTGTTGACGGATCAGCAAACATATCCTCGATGGCTTTCCACAAATCCATGGAATTTTCAGTCTTATTCTTTAACTCTCTTGCCACGACCACTCCAGAAGGAATCCCAAACGCACATAATACCGAACCCAGTCCTGGAAATGCGCCTCTGTCCTCCCAAACAGAAATAAGTGCCTGATTCAGCCATGCAATGCAGTCATCCCAATTTCCTTTTATTCCACAATCTTTCACAACACTGAGAACTTTTATACTCTGCAGTATTACATCTATGACTGCATCATAACTCAAATGCTCTGACGCATATGAAAATTCATCGAAAAAATCTTCAGACGCAAATACTGTGGCTTTTCGAATATCAAACGTTTCATGCTCCTCAGCATATTTCATAAGTTCTTTGTATGGAAACAGGAAACCGTCTTTATAACCTGGTCTGATTGTGTGCTGAACAATTGTCTCCCATAGACAGGACTTCATCCCGGCATCATTTGAAGAGTTGTAGTCCGATGACGGAATGACCTGCTTTACATGCCCCAGACCTATGACAACACGCCGGCTGTCCTCAATAAAAGGAACCTGCTTTGCATAGAATATGCAGATAGACTGATCTGGTCTGACATCCTGAAAAAAGGTATTAAAGATCGCTCTTTGGTTTCGGCCATCCTGAACCCATGTCTTGTTCTTCATTTCTGGTTCATACTCAGGATGATAATCAATCCCTTTTTCCGTTGCAAAATCTTTAATATAGGCGTAATATCCGCCTCTCATCCACCTTTGCTTCATCGTCCATCGATATGGTCTTGCAGGATACGAGTACGGAGGTATCACTATTTCTGTGGGCAGCAAGTGCTGGTGTGTTTCATAACCATACTGCGTATATGGATGCTCCACAACGACAGAGATCTGCTCAGGAGACATAAATCCGCCTCCCTCGCGTACACAGGGAATCTTTTCTACACAATCCATATTACACATTGCGCAGCCAGAGTTATCCTCCTCAAGAGATTCCTTCTTGTTCTCATATATATTTTTAAGCCTCATACAGGCCTGATTCTCTTTAGGAGATTCACATACGTTCCCATTCCATCCAGAATCATGCCAAGGCACTCTAAGCGATATATGCTGTACCATATTATTTTTTCACCCCTGTTTTTTGTAATATTTTGTTTTTGACTCCTTTCGGAATCCCGGTAAACTTTTTGCCGGTAAAAGGTTCACCTCCGTCCTCCTTTACTATTTTGCTTATCCCAACGTGTCGTAAACTGGTGCATAAATATAGAAATTATGATTGTCCTTCTTACAGGGAACATTTGCAGCCCAAAACTACACCATTACAGTAAATCTGTTTTTATCTCTTCCGCAGGCGGTATGTCCTTGCCTTGTTTGTTCCAAGCGCCTCAACATCATCCATCCCAGATAACAGAGCTCTCACCCTTGCTAAACTTAAACCAAGAAATTCTGCAATGTCGCTTGTTTTGGCAGTTTCATTATTTTGCAAATATAATCTGATTCTTTCCATATTTTTACTGGTTTTAGTCACTTGCTTTTTATCGCTTGTTTTTATCGCTTGTTTTTTATCGCTTGTTTTTTTGTAAATCTTAAAGTCAACGAAGTTCTATCCGGATTAAAGCTCTCCTCTATTATAGGTTCTTCCCAACCTTCGTCTTCCCACACGTTAAATATATTGGGTACTCCGCTTCCTGCATGTTCACCAATATCGATCATATTAAACATCTTCATAAGGTTCTTATTCCTAGGATCTGATTTTCCGCCCTTGCGCATCTGCTCCTTTCCAAGTCTGATATAACCTGGATTTTCTAATGTGAGTGTATCGCCATCTTTAATGATAATGACACCGTATTTCCCATAAAAATCAGTATTGATAATACAATTCGCCAGTGCTTCACGCAAAGCCCGGTGCACCGGCGTGTCATCGATTCGAAAACCACCCTCCATTTTAAATGGTATTTTGATATCCCTAATCATCTTATTGTACACCCGAAAATAAAAGTCAAACAAGTTTCCTGACCACTCACCAGACGAAGACTGAAGCCGATCTGTCCATCTGATCACTGTATCAGGATTTTCTCTATAATCCAAAAAATATTCTGGAAAATATCTTACAATGTCATAGTCATTTCCAAACATTAACATTCCCGCAGCAGTTGGATGTAGTTTTTTATCTTCTCCAGAAATTGCTGCCGCTCCAATAACTCTAAGATACTCATTGTCGTCTAATCGCTCAAATGGATGACCTGGTTTAAATGACTTATGACTGTTGCGATAACCCCGAATGGAATCCTTATTTAAATCTGAAATCTCCGCTTCATCAAGTACCTCCATGTCCATTGTTTCCTCAGCCTGATCCCTTAGCATTGTTTTGCCTGTAATCTGGCACAATGATAATCTCCTTCCCAATTTCTCCGAAATGTTCCACCAAATAGATCATCATTGATATATATCGGCTTTTGTTCACGCTTAGCAATCGGCACCCAAATTACCATGATCACGTCACCAGTATCCTCTATGGTATAAGTCTCAACGTCATCATCCCGTAAAAGATTTAAACTGATCTTTTTTCGATTATTAATTGTATCCCAAAAAGCTTTTTCAACCTTGATGCATCTTTTAATCCGGTTGTCTGCCAACTTCCATCTTTGTTTTCTTTTACTCCAAGAATGATAACACCACCGTAACAATTGGCAAAAGCTGAATATGTCTCCCATAGACTGTTGGGAAGTCCCCCTTCCGCCTTCTTTACTTCCCGGCGGTTATCTTCCCTGTAAAAATCAAATTTTGCTAAATCAAATAATTCTGTCATTCCCTCTCCTTGTTAATTTTAATCTAACCAATTCCACAATGTTGCTTGTTTTTTGTAAATCGTAAAATCAGCGAAGTTCTATTAGAATAAGTGTTCTTCTCCCTATTACAGATTTTTCCCCAAGCAGATTATCATTGATATATAGCGCTTCATGATTTCACAATCACTTTAATTCATCACTAAATTATCTTGCAATGTTTCTTAAATAATTGATTTTTAAAAGGCTAAAATAACCACAAAAGTCCCCTATGTTTTTTAACTACCACTCAATCAAACTAGTTTCTCAACTATAGACAGATAAGCCTAACTAACTTAATTCGTACATCTTCTGTCTTAATCTGATAATTAATCTTTGTACATTCTACAAAACACAAATATCTTTGCTAATCGGATGAAGTACTACTCTATTCCATCACTTTCAATTGGATTACTTACAAATGCCACAATATTCGCTATTCTACGATCTGTATAATCTTCATCTATATCAGGCGTTCTTAATACTAAGTGTTCATATAAATACTCTATACCCCCTCTCGCATAGGAATTAAACAATTCCATATTGGCCTTATATGTAGCTTCATCCTCCGGTATAACAAAAGCACTTTCAAGTTTTTCCTCAAAAGTCATATTCCTGCTATCATCCATAATAAGTATCATTCTCATTATCGGCAATAATATTTGACAGTTTTCATTCAACTGTTTCATTTGAACAGTTCTTTTTATATCAGAATTGTCTCTTTCCTCTGCACTTCGTCTCTTTGCTTTCAAGCCAACAATAGCAGCAATAGCATATAGATCAACTAAACGTCTAAAATATGACTCTTGAATTTTTCCTTGTGTCCAAAGTTTATCAACATAATCTCTATGCTTTCCAACGAAAAACATTTCGTCTCTTTTAAAGTATTCATATGAAGTTTGCTCTGCTTTTTTCTTCATCATTATCCTTCCTCCCAATTATGTTCCAATGAAGAACTATTTGAACTTGGCTCCTTGTTCACCCTATAACAAAACTCAGGTAAGGTATATTTTTCCAGACCAGATGCCTCCCAATCTTTATCTAACATAAAAATGATAACTTGTTCAGCAAATTGAGGTAAACGATCAGCTACCAATGTAGTATTCTCATTACTAAGTGCCGAAAAAGGTCCGTCCAATACTAACGGCAATCCAAGAATAGCATTTTCCATACCATATTCTTTGTTTTCTTTTTCAAGTTCACGGTATCTTCTTGCCAATTCCAAAATACTTACTATAAACACAAAATTTATGGCAATCGTCTCTCCGTTAGAAAGGTTTTCCTCTTCATAGTTAGTCATATTTCCAACTCGATGATAATAGACATGTATTTTATAATCATTACCAAGTTTTGCATATTTTTCATGATCATGAAACATACGTTGAAAATTTTCGCCAATAATCTCATTCAAGTCTGTGATTGTCGTATTCTTTCTTTGACTAGCCAGCTTATCCGCTTTATCATACATTGCTTCAACATAAGAAAGACATCTATAAACTTGTGCATTCTGCTTATCGTGGACTGCTACAGCATCTAACTGTGCCTCTTTTTTTATCTTGCTTTCTTTTGCCTGCTCTAATCGAACATCATAAGTGGTCTTCTGCGTTCTTAAAGATGTTAGTCTATCTTTGGCCTGCTTATTTTGTAGTCTCACTGGGCCAAGATTCGTTTTTCTATCTATCGTTTTTTCTAAACGTTCTTTTTCCTCTATCATTTCATCTATAGTTTCTTTAGCACTTTCAAAATCCTCTGCCTTTTTTAATATCGTTTCTTTCAATTCACTCGTATCATTTAACCAAGCTTCCAGAGTTGCTTTAAGCTTTCCAGCAGCACCTCCAAGCATTTCTGGTGGGACCTGTTTTTTTAGTTTCATTATTGTTTCATATGCTTCGGATTCTTTTGTTAGCTTTGTTCCACATAAACATTCTCCAATTTCGAGCAAGTACTCTAATGTATCAACTGTGACACCTGGAATGTCCTTACCCTCTAAATCAACCTGCTCTAATAACTCTCCAAATTCAGGAAGAAGCGATGCGGCAAAGAATTTAGCCGAATTAGACAATTCCTTTACAATATCTGCATAATAATCATCCTCGAATTTTCCATACTGTTCAATATCCGATTCCAGCTTTCTAAGTTCCTTTTGATCTTCTTCCACTTTCCTATTATCATTTAAAGTTTTTTGGGTAGATTCAATGATACGTTCAGTCGTATCAATTGCCGCTTGTGTATCTACAATAACTTTTTCATATTCAGCAATCGATTCTTCTAGACTTTTAATTTCTCTTTGTAGCCTCTCATACTCACCACTTGTACCCTTTAATTTCTCTCTAAGCTTCTTGGTGACACTTGTACGATTGTCTTTGAGGTGATTCTTCATCTCAACCAATCCACTCACACCTAAAATCGTATCTACAGAACTTTTTATATCACTTGTTTTACTCTTTAAATCATTCCAACGCTCACCATCAAAGAAAAAGTAATTGGACAAACTTTGTGGAAGCATATTATCTATTGCTTCTTGCACACAACCTGCTTTATATTTTTTTGAATCAACATTACTCCCTGAATTGTTGATAATGTCACCCCAAACACCGTCACTTTTTAACTGCATGGTCAACTGTGTTACCCCTATTTGCTTAACAGATATATCATTAGGATTTCCGCTCGTTCTATTAAAAGACGCTTTCCTAACAAACTTCACTTCCTCACCATCATTTTCTACAACAATTTCAACGCATACTTCTTTAATTTGAGCTCCACTCATTTCTACAGCAACTTCATTATTTAATAAAACAATATCTTTTCTCTTTGTATAACTTGTATCATTCAGATTCTCATACAATGCCCACCGAAATGCTTGCGCCAGTGTCGTTTTCCCAAAGGTATTATCACCAAGTACAACTGTAACATTCTTTTCCTCATCAGTAGAAAAGATAAGCTCGTTATCACCCTTATATCGCATAAAATTACAAAGTTTAATACTTCTAATCTTCATATTTTTTCATCTCCTCCCCTACTTTTTTGTACACAAATTCTTCAATAACGCGAACCATGTCTTTGTCATCTCTTTTTTGGGTTTTTATATTTTTAATTTCAGCGCTCCTTATTGAATTGAACATTGATCTCAAAAGTTGTGTATCTAAATCTTTTTCATTCATCATAGTATTCCTCCATTTTTTCCATTTCTTCTTCTGCATCAAAAAAATAATCATATGCTGTCATTATTTGATTGACAAGATCATCTGTGACTTCAGGATTATCTGCAAGTCTTCCAAATTCAACCATTCTTGCCACCTCACCTACAATAATTGTTTTATCTTCTTCTATGTCTTTAGGAACTATATTGTCCAAATCCCTCGGAAGAGTAATAAAATCATATATAACTGCTTTCTTTTTATTATCACTTTTTCTAAGAAGCCGTCCCCTTCTCTGAACAAATTCTTTCGGATTTCTTGAACTACTCATAATAAAAGCTGTTCTTATTCCCGGAATGTTAACACCTTCATCTAAGCATTTAATAGCAGTCACAACTTGATACATTCCCTGTGCAAAATATGTTTTAATGTTTTGTCTTTCTTTCAAATTTTCTTCAGCAGTAAAACGTTTAACTGACATTTGATATTCAGTCTGAAGTTTTCTTGTAACCAAATCTATCTGCCTAAGAATTTCACCAGTGTCCTCATCTTCTACACTCGCTGCCCCACAATAAACAAGAATATTATTATCATTCTTATAGTTTCGAAAGAGGTTCATTAATACATCTACTTTATTTTCAGCGCCAGCTAATAATCTTGTCCGCTCATATATTAGCGGTTTCCCAGCTTCTGATATTATCATTTTTCCATTCTTCACAATAATATATTTCTTTAATTTCTGAGATAATTGTCTATATTTTAAAAGTTCATACCCCGATAGTGCTACTGGAACAGGAATATAATCATAATGAACGAGATTTCCTTCCTCAATTGCTCTTTCTAAAGAATACTCTATACATTTCTCTCCAAAAAACTCATTAATTTTATTGGTGCCACATTTGTCCATATGTCTTTTTATTGTGGCTGATAATGCAATTCGATTCGCAATATTCCATGGCATAACCTTTATCATATGTGATGAACCAAAATTATGTGCTTCATCGACTATCAGCAATACATTCTGTGTAGCATTAAATCGTTCTATATATTGTTGTATATCCTCTCCAGCAAAAGTATCGTTTGTTGTAATGCACACAAACGGACTTCCATCCTTCCGAAACCGTTTATATGCTTTCATCATATCTTGTTTCCAATCTCTATTGGGGGATTTTGAATGAGCTATAATAATTGGTACCGAACACCATCTTTCTACATCTTCTTCCCATTGGCTTACAAGATGTATATATGGACAGACAATAAAAACTGCAATATGATCTTCACAAGTTTTCGCTAATTGAACCGTACCATACAGTGCAGTAAATGTTTTTCCAGCACCAGTACACATATCAAAAATGCCTTTACATCCTTTCATCTGCCATTCTTGTACAGCGTCTTCCTGATATTCATGCAACGAAATTCCATCTGGAATTCTAAATTTTTGCCGACTTTTCAAAAATGATCTATATCCAAATTCTTCTTCATCTGTATTCCATTTTACACCAGATGACTTTTTGTATTTCATCAATTTTTGTGTGACAATATCTGGAAATCCAATAACATGCAGCTTATATGTTTCATCATGCCACATTTGATCGAAATCATTTTCTGCCACATTCACAGCCTCTACCTGACTTGAATCTTTCCAACTGCAAAATGTATACAGGGACTCAAAGTTTCCATCTAAACCATTCTCTGATTCGTTTGCTGAGCCTGCATAACTGATTCTATTACCTTGATGGTCAATAAATACAGCTATCTTTTCATGATAAAGCCTAAATCCATCATCATTTTCTAAAAAAGCAATTTTTATGTCCAAATTACCATTAGCAATTAATGTAGCGATTAAATTCAATCTTTCTTCCTCAAAGTATGTAACAGGTTCTTGTATACTCCTTAATAGAGCATTCGTAATAACTTCATCTCTACTTTTATAACCGTACTCAATAGCTTCTATATCTTTAATATCAAGATTGGGAGAACATACTACCTGAATTCTTCCTCCATTTTTAGCCATTTCAAAAAGACCAATCGACAATTGGATTAACGATGTTGAACTAAAATACCCTGTTCCTCTTTTATATATGTCTGTCTGAGATAATACTGGGATTAGAAAATCTCTAGGAAAATTATGTATTTCGGAACGATATCTTATTTGAATATCTAACTCCTGAAAGCTCATTGTATACTTCATCTCCGTGTAATAAATATTTTCTTGTATATAATCTAGTGTAGAGATAACTTGCAATCAAAACAACTCTATTAAGAACAAAACCAAAATGTTAGAATTTATCAGCAGATACAGTTTAATATAGTTTAAATTTAGTAATATTTCCCCAAAAATGATAGGAATGCAAATATGTACCCTAATTTCTATATGTTTATCCTTACTCTCTGAGAATAGTTTGGTCGATCAATTATTATATCATCCATGCCTAGCTTTTCTATTAAGCCAAGCAAATTTGCAAGCATTTGTTTTACATCTCTTCGATATGGTTTGGGATCTGAAATAAGCGCATTATGTAATTTTTCACTAAGAGTGCCAAAGTATAAACATCCGCCATTCTCTTTTAATGTAGTAGAAAGCCACAGATATGCATTACTCCATCTAAATGTTTCTTTAAACTTTTCAATATCACCATCATAGGTTTCATCTAAAAATGAAAAGTACTCTCCTCTACTTAAACTAAAATTTTCTGGCAACTCATACGAAAATAATGTATCAATATGTGGATTAAACATTGTTGTGATAGACGCATCCCAATTATGAATCTCCTTTTTTTCCTCTTCATCTACTGCTTCAATCTGCAATTTTAATCTTGCCAGAATGTCATCACACACTAAAATAGCATCATCAAATATTTTACTTATCTTCTCTATATCTTTGGACTCTACATCAACCAAAGCTGCCATCTCCATATTACCTGTTCTCCCAATACTAAGTCCTGAATTGGTCGCATTTGCACTTCCAACCAAACATCTCTTATTGTCTACTATATATGTTTTAGCATGCAAATCAAACCGAATGTATACCCTCCAACCAACCTTCATTGCACATTCTAGGATAGAGAAATCTGTACTTCCTTTCAAAATGTCATCCATTCTAAATCTGACAAGTAATCGTTTATCTTTTACATCATCACTAATGCAATCATCTAAACGTAAGAATGAAGATTGTTTACAATAGGCCGTTATTATCTGCACTGAAGATGATGCTCTCTTTAGTTCTCTTTTTACTGAATCCAGTATCTCATTAGAAAAAAGTATAGACATAATATCCATCCTTTACTGTGTATTTCTTGGATTTAGCTGCTCAGAAATATAATTATTCAAACGTGTATACCAGGCTGTAATAAGTCTGTCATTCTCAACCTGTTGATACGCATCTGTTTTTCTTACTGACTGAATTAATGAAGCCAAGAATAATTCAAATGTTGTTTTTACCTCTGCATTTGCATATATCTTGCTTAAGAACGAAGTATAAAATTTATGACTTGTATTTATAGTAATGACTGTTGTCTTAAGAACAGGTTTATAGTCAAACGCCGGACTTCTTTCTCCTTTATCTGCATAAACAAAGTTAACAGAATTGTTAATAAATGCAGTTCCCTGTTCATCTGTTGGATTTTCGTATCCTAACTCTTTTAATTCCTCTTTACCTGTTTCAGCAACTTCCTCTGCCGATGGAGCTTCTACATCATTCTCTTCGTCATCTTCAAAATCTATAATTGCCGGATCATTTTCCACAATATTAATAATATCAGTACTAGGACTATTGTTTTCCTCAAAAGTTCTTGTATTACTCCTAGTTTCTTCATTTTGAGCATACATTGCTCTTATTGTAGGAATAATTGTCCCTGATAATTGATCCCAAATAGGCGGAATATCAATTTCATCTGGATCTAAGTCATTTACATCAACTCTCTTTAACTCCACATACTGCTTATTATTTGCAACACCAAATACTTCATCCAATTCTGGATCAAATATAATCTCACATCCCCACCACCTATGCTGTGGTTCATTAATTACATTGTAAAAATCAAAACGCCTAAAATCAATTTCTCTTCTTGCCCTTATAACAGAAATGCCCTCCAGTTTTGCAGCATGTTTTCCAAGTGCAGAATTACCAGGATTCGATCCTTTAGGAAAAGCTGTTTCATCATAAAATTTATCTTTTACTATTGAAAATCTTATTAATACAGACGAAATTGCCAAATCTCCATCTTTATTAATATACTTGATCGGAACCAGTACCTCTCCTGTTCCGGCTCCCTTTGCCGTATACAATTCAAATGGGGGCTCGATCGTCGTTTTTTGACCCACTTTATATATGTACTTTGGTTCTGCCGGATCGCAAAGTACACAGTTATCATCCATCAAAAACAAGGGATCATTAGGTGCTACATCAACAGCAGCATCTGGATTTTCGTCACAGACAATTTTAATATTACTTACTCCATCGTGAATAAAATATCGGAATTTCTGACCAAGACTAAACTCCAATCTTTGTGTTAATGGCCCCCTTGTTTTAGGATTAATTCGATCGCATTTTCTCCAGATAACTAATGTTCCAGATTGTGAAAAATCATATGTTTCCAATATAGTCTGATATTTAATATATGAAGCGTATGGAGCAGGAATTGCCTCTTGGACGGGATCGTCAATTTCCGTCTGTTCTCCATCTTTAATCTTATTAATATTTAGATATACCTTCTGAGCATTCTCTACACCACCTTGCCAAGAATAAACTTCAATTTCAGGGCAAGCATATAGTGAAGCCTGTGGCAGTCCTACACCAAATCTCCCCATTCCCTTTCTCGCTTGACGAGTAGAGGCGCCAATTCCCAAACAACTTCCTAAAACATCAGAACTCATACCCTCTCCATTGTCAAGAAATCCCACTTCTGTAACCACTTTTCTTCCTGAAGCAGCAACTCCTTCTCGTAAAATTACAAAAACATTTTTTGCTTTTGCCTCTACGGAATTATCAATAATTTCAGATACAGCACTCTCAATGTTTTTATATCCAGTATTTCTAAGAGCATCGCCCATATTTTTAATATCTACAATACTTTTCCCCATATTTCCCCTCCTAAATTCTCCAATAATCATTGAAATGTGAAAATGCAGTTTCATTATCAAATGCCTGCAAATTATCATCTATATCTATAAGTGTACATACTTCATTTCCCCCCATAAGTGGTCCCCTAAGTCCTCTCCCGAGCATCTGACTATACAGAACAATAGATTTTGTTGGTCGAGTTATAAATACGCACTTAATGTTTTTTGAATCAAAACCTGTCGTTAACACTTCATAATTAATGATGATATCCACACCCGAATCCTTTTTCTTGAATGCATTTATTGCACGCTTACGATCCATTGGATCCATCTCTCCTAAAACCAAGCTATTAAAAATTCCTTCAAGTGTTAACATTGCTGACAGCATCTTTGCATGATCTACCGAACAGGCAAAGACAATTGTAGGTTTTTTTTCAATTTGAAGTTGCCGCAACTGCTTCATAATTGCCAGATTTCGTCCCTTATTTCTTGCTAAAATCTTTAGCTGGTCAGCAGTATACTCTTTATCATCATATCCTAAATCTCTCAATGCACCACTTAGAGTTTGAAGCTCTTGTTCAGAAAAATCTTGATGATATGTCAATCTCTGGGGAAGCATTCTGGCTAATATGCGCCTTTCCTGGAAATACTTAATAATATTTGTTTCGGCGACAGTATTTAATGCTTTCAGTTTTCCATAATTTATCTGGTTCAGTATATCTGAATCAATATAAATCAATTTATTGCCAAACATATTTGCCAGCAAATTATTATCGTAAGAATCTTCTGTCGTTCTACCTGGAGTAGCCGTTAAACCTATCAAGGATCTATTCTCGTATCCCTGTGGCATTCGCATCAATCCTTCAATCACTTTTTGTGTTTGTTTTGCAGCCGCCTTATGCGCTTCATCAAAAACAACTAATCTACAATCTTTCTTTAATCTTTCATATAAATCTGGATGTGAATCTGCAATTGACATTAACTTTGATAATCCACAAAACAAAATTCCATTCAATGAAATATCTGTATCACTTATATTTTTGTTTCCCCATAATCTATAAGCATGAATTGGTCCATCACCCAAGTGACTCCAAACAGATACAAATGTCTCATATGCCTGCTGTAAAAGTTCAATTGTATGTGCAATCCAAATTACTATGCCCTTTTTCTCTAATGTGAAATTGATATAATTTGTAATAATATGCATCGATGTCTTTGTCTTACCAGTTCCAGTTGGCATATGCACTAGCATTCGTTCAAGTACATGTCCAGAATTCAAATTGTTAAGAACTCTTTGCATTATGTAATATTGATAGTCCAGCAACTCATAAAACTGGTCTTCTGAAGGATCAATCATCGTATCAATGGTAGTATCATCTTTCTCTTTATCAAACACGGAATCGGAAACTCCCCATACTTTTAGCAAATACGCACTGACTCCATTTCTACTCCAAGGCTTATTCGCCACAATATCAATTACAGTTAATGGATCTGTTTCCGCTTTCTCTTCACCTGATAAACATGCATCCCTCATAGCTAAAATTTCTGATGGCTTCATACATTGAAGTAGATTTTTTCTGAACTTTTTTTCCTTTAATATTGATGTTCCATATAGAGAATCTATCATTCTTACCATTTTTTGTTTTGTAAGTAGCGCATCATCATTTGGAAGCCACTCAATTAACAAATCTAGCATATCTTGTCCCAGATATCCGCGAAGATCAGTTTGGCTAAAGTTCATCATATAATCAATATAATTACTCATATATAATCTCCTTCAATCCCAATATAAGCTTATCCACGTCCTCTTTCGATGAAAATCGGCTCAACCCAACCCTAACTGTTCCCAATGCACATGAGTCTTTTAAATATTTATGAATAAATGGTGCACAATGATATCCCGCTCTTACAGCTATATCAAAGTCTTCATCAAGGATCATTCCAATATCTTCTGAATTAAACCCTTCCACACTAAAAGAAACAATTCCAACGTGCTGTTGCAGATTTTCTGGCAGATACATTTTAACTTCTTTAATAGAAGACAGCTTCTTTATCAGATAATCAGACAATTTCTTCTCATGGTTCATGCAGAACTCTTGATTTATATCTTTGAGTGCGGCATTTAGTCCAGCAATTGCTACTATATTACAGCTAGACGCTTCATATCTTGATTCCTTTCCATCTGGCATCTCAAGATTAAGTGAGTCACTCCCTGTTCCCCCACTAATAAAAACATCTAATGATACTCCGGAAACATTAACAAAGCCACCTATTCCAAATGGACCATAAAGTGTTTTATGTCCAGTGAATGCTATTAAATCAATTTGCATCAAGTCTGCTCTGATTTCAACTAATCCCAAAGATTGAGCTGAATCAAGAATATTAATGCAGTTATATTTCTTTGATTCTTCAAATATTTCTTTTATAGGAAGAATATAACCAGTAACATTACTTATGTGTGTACAAAATATTGCTTCGGGCTTATCTTTGGCAAACTCATATTTCATTTTCTCTAAATCAATTTCCAAAGCAGAATTTATTGGAATCTCCTTTATAACTAGCCTTTTTTTCTTGGCTAATTCATGAACACTCCTTGCAACCGCATTGTGCTCATATGGCGACAAATAGACAACTGCTTTATCTCTTAACCTCAATCCATTAACTATCTGGTTTATTGCAATTGTTACGGAAGGTGCAAAAATTACAGCTGCGGATAAATCTATATGTAACAATTTGCGAATAAGTTCCTTAGTTTCTCCAATAAGTTTACTCGCTTCCTGTGCAAGCTTATAAGAGCCACGTCCTGCATTGACAGCCCCTTCTCTGTTCATTTTGTCCATTGCATTATATACCACTTCTGGTTTAGGAAATGTCGTCGCTGCATTGTCTAAATAAACCATTTCATCAGTCCTCATTTTGTAATTCTTTCGATCATCTCTAAAAGAATAGATACCCTATCGTTAACACTTAAATCATCATATTCGTCTAAAGCGTCCTCAATTATATTTCTCAGTACACTTCCTACACTTTTATCAGCATGACTATATGTCTTTTCAAACGGCTCTCCATTTCTTCTTGTAAACGAGAGAGTCATTTCCCCCGTTACTATTTCATCTCGTATGGATTCAATTTCCTTTTTTACCGACTTTAGCCCAATAGCAAAATCCTCGATAGATCCTACATTCCAGTCTTCAATGTATACATCCATTATTGCTTTAGCTACTTTCTTAGCAACTTCTGTATCACTATATACATCCATTGTTTCAATCACTGACATAAATTTGGTCATTTGACCATTATATAATCCTTGTTTAGATCTCTTACTTTGACTTTCATACCATTCCTTGAGACAATGAAACAAATCCATCCTTCTCCTACCACCCCAAGTTTCATATATAACTGATACTACTTTTGCTTGAACCCAGTCAAAATAGTCATCAAAATAAGTTTTACACTCGTCTATTATTTTGAATACATCTTCTAAGGTATTGACTCCAAACGCCATTGGAAACTCGACAAAAAGACTCTCAAACGGATTGAATTCTACTCGATGTATTGCTTTCCTTATCTCCTGCATTGCGCGAACCATAGTTTCTGATTCGACATATTGATCTATATTCACCACATTTCTTGAAACCTGTGGCAATGCCCTAAACCATCTCTGCATACAAATAAAAATATTTTTTATTCTATTAGTTGACAAGTTTCTATTATCTGCAACTTGGAAAAGTTCATTTAATTCGCTTATATATTTTTCCTTTTGTACATCTTCCCCTGAAACATAAAGCTGATAATCTTCTGATTGCTCGCACATATTAACAATAATATCTGCATTTAATTGAATCTCTTTATTCACAAAATACACAATAATATCTTCATGTCTGTTCGCAAGAACATAAGCCAAATAAAACGGAACAACACCCAATCTCATGCCATATGGTGCCGATGTCAGTTTTGTAATTAATTTCGACACTGAAACTTTAGTATCGGAACAGGAATCTACAAACTCGTTTATATCTTGTAACATATCTTTCAAGTTGCTATCTGGAGAATTATTGATGACATTTGTTACACAAAAAAGTGATCTATACACTGTAGCCTCCTGATTAGAACCTTGATAATAATCGTTTGTATCTGTATGAGACAGCAATGCCTGAATAATATTAAGCCTCGTCTTTCTTGTTTGTGCTGTTCCGATAACTGAACGATTGACCATTTCATTATTGATTAATGGAGTTTTTGTAAATACATTTTCACAACACTCATTTACCGCTATTTCTTCATTTCCTACTCTTGCATTTTTTACTTTACCTTGATCCCAAAATAAAACCTTTGTATCGAAATCATCTTCATATACTTCATGAATCAGTAATTCTAATTCAGCAGTCAAATCTTCAACTAATAAAGGTAATTCCTTCTTCAGAATTTCATTGTTAGATGTAAACGTCTGATTTGCTCGTAACTCTTGAATAATTTCATAATCCTTCAATTGCTTCTGAACCTTTAAACTTTTCTTAGGGCAAACAACAACCAGTCGCGGTTCCGCAAGGTCAAGAAAATGCTTTTTAATCTTCTCCTGCTTTATTCCAATGAAACTATATAATGTAATAACTTTACCATCTCCTGTGCAATCCCCAAGCAGAGTTTCTGCAGAGTTAATATTTAGGAAATTATCTGCATCCATATACTGATTTACAAAATAACGTGTCATCATATATACTGTGTTATATTTACGCGGAATAACATAATATTTTCCTGTTACATCTAATAATGCCTGCGGGTAATTTACATTTTCACCTTTAATTTCTCTTTGACGTTTTATCTCTGATCTCAATTCAGAACCAGCTCTTGTCTTAAATACAAAACTACCAGTAGCACTCTTTTTGTAAATGCACTGTTTTTCTTCTAATTCTTTGATTGCCTGAGCACAATCCCCTATATTTACAGCTAATTTAAGGTATTTATCCGTAGCAGGTATCTCATCTTCTTTATTCACAACTAAAATAACTGCAAGCGCTTTAATAATTTTTTTCTGATCTTCCGAATCACTCTTTTCAATTGCATACTCTGCACTCAGCCAAATATTATGAACATATTCATTGGAAACCTCTTTTTTAAACAAAGAACTAAAATAGTCATATATAAGATCTGCTCCAATAGACCATTCCATATCTTTAGTATGCTCTGACACAAATCTAGCCATACTATGAGGTTCATCATTTGAAATAAATGTAAATAGCGTTCTCTCATTTTGTGCAACTTTTTCACTAACATTCATCAATAAATATGCCGCAATCGGATTTAATGGATAACATCCTCTTAAAATTATGTTCTCGAATTCACTTTCCACAAAATTACTTTTAAAGGCTGACAATTGATAATATTCTCGAAGAGCTGACGATCCGAGAATCATCGCGTAATGAGGAATATCGTCAAGCATCTCCTCTTTCTTTACAATTGCATTTTTAATTAATTCATAATTATTCTTATATGATGTAATAAAATATTTCTCAATAATTCTTCCTTCAATTCCTGTAAAAGAATTAATGATATCCTGTGAAAGATACTTTCCATATTCCTTTATACTTTTGTGTGCAACCATTGTAAAATATACTTGTGCATTTTGTGAGTCTGTTGCCAACTCACAAATATCCTGAAGTAATTTCATATTTGCACCTACTGCCATTCCATCTTGGCTCTCTATAAACTTGCTAAACTCATCAAAAACGACATAAATGCCACTATACCCAAATTCTTCAACAAGTTTCTCGCTTGTACTCTTGTACAATGGCAATACATCTGATACTGCCATTGGATTGAAATCGCTGCCCGCCGTAATACTTGGATAAATAGTTCTAAAAAGATTTAAAGCCTCCTTGGAGTACATTTTCAAATCTGCCTTAAGTCCTGACATGCTTGCCCCATGCTGTGAAATTTGCTGTTCGAACACAGCATAGGTATCAGCATAGTTCTTCTTCCAATCATCAATTCTTTCTAATGCAATTGAATAATATGTATCTGGAACTAAGTTTGATAAGCCTTCGCGTTTTAATGCATCATTTAATCCATACAAAAAAGCCTGATTTAAGTCACCTGTTGTATCTGTAATTAATATTGGAAGGAATCTAGCTTTATTCCACACCTTCCTTATTTTACTTGATACAGCCTCTCCAACTTCATCTACTTTTCCAATTTTCTCTACAAGTTTATTTATAATTTCCGTATTACTTGGTGTTCTCTCAAGTGACAAAACAGCCAAAAGAACTAATAATAAATAAGATTTTCCCTTTCCATAAGGTCCTACTAATAAAGTTGCTTGTTCCTTATCCTCTAATACTGCCTTGACATATTCACCCATAAAACTAACAGATGATTTCGTTGGTATATACCCTAAAACTTTATCAGGCTTATTTAAACTTAAATATAGATTTATAGCAGTCTTAAAATTGCTATTAAATTCTATAATATCTTTTAATGAATCAAATTTTTCCATCATATCACCCACTAGCAATTTTTATAGTAATTTTCTAATATCTCTGATGCATGAATTTTCTTTACAGGATAGATCATATCTAGTCCAGCCGTTCTGTTCACATGTATATATCCGGCAGCATCTAATCTGTCAAAATAATCATTCGCCATTACACTGGTTAAATTATAAATCTTTGCCAGCCCATTCTCTCCATAAACTGCATCCTCAATAGAAATTCCTTCCATATCTTTTAACATAAGAACTAACTCATACAATACTAACATTTCTGAAAAGCTTTTCTTGTCCGGATGACATTTGACATATCTTCCACCCATATTCTTTATCAGTGAAAGTTGAGAAAATGGAGAAATATTTTTATCTTCTGGATCTGTTTTTTCTTTGTTTTTACTATACATATTAAGCAATACATCAACATCATTGCTTAAAGATTTTTCCGAGAAACTTTGTCCTGCAGCATATTTTTTTACTTCTCTTAATAGAATTGCTTCAATTTCACTTTTCTCTAAATCATCTGCATCACAATAATTAAAATACATATACCAAGTTGTGGCCTCTTCCTTGTTCTTAGCTATAAATGAATGCATAAGCCATAACGTAAATGGCCTTTCCAAATAAGGATCGTCGTCTGCTATTAATCTACCAGTTTCTGTCAACCTAGCTCCTTCAGAACCATTTTCAATTATTAAACCAAATGCTCTCATCCAATATCTAAGAGATTTAACCATGTTACTACCGATACCAAACTTATCAGTAGCATCCTTTCTCAAAAAAACATCTGGTGTATCAGGAATTATCTTGAGCGCCTTATTAATCCATCCTTCTCTCAAAGGAAATTTCTCGTGTCCCTGCAATTTAAGTTTCACTTTATTCTCTGCCATACTATGACCTCTTTATACATAATACCTTTCTCATATAACATCCCGCGTCAAAATGCCCCACACATTCTGTACATCTCTTACACTTGTCACTATCTATTGAATAAAAAATCTTACCAGTCCCATCATCCTTAACACTAATAGCATCATACTTACAAACACTTTCACATGCTTTACACCCCAGACACATCTGATACTTAGTAAGCTGACATTGAACTCTTTTTTCTGCAACCGATAATGTTCTTGCTTTTGCTATATGGACATCTTTGATTATCACTTTTAACTTTGTACTGCCAATTCGCCCCTGAAGAATCAAGACTACTTTACCCGCCTTATTCATTACGTAAACTTCACCAAGCCGCTTATTTCCCAATTCCTTATTTATATATCCAAACGGCTTAAACAACTCATATAATTCCTCTGTAATTGGTCTTTGCAAATCATAATTGAACGCATTCTCATCTGTCGCACATGGTTTAAAAGAAACAACCGATGTCTGAGCAGCTGCAAGACCATTGCCGCCTTGTCTTGCTTTCCAACCACCACTATCTATGTATTCTTCTGGATCTGGTTTCCCGATTTGCTTGGCAAACTCAACTAATAATTTGTGCCAGTGAACGTACTGATCAAACATATGAACTTTTGCCAAGAATTCTGACCAACCACCATTATTAGGACAACACCAACATCCAACCCTTGTCCATCCCAGTCTATATGCGTAATTAAAATCAATTTTTGTGGTTAATATATATAGCCATACGTCATAATCAATCCAATCAATTATTGGCGATACAACTGTCTGTTTTGATATTTTAGGACTTTTACTCTCTCTCTCATACTTACTTCTGCTTACCGACTCATTATGACGGATTCCCTGAAAACATAAGATATTATTTTTATCTTTAAATGCAGAAGCTATTGTTTTCTGAATTGCTCCAGTTTTAAATACTGTACAGCACCACCGCATCACTCTACTCGGTGGTCCTACTGTCTCACAAAGATTCTCGAAATTCTTTTCTCTATTTTTGGCCGTCAGAATTCTAACTCCTTGTGATTCTTCATTTTTACTAAAACGTTTTTTGTATTCTAAAGTATATGGAAATTCTAAAGATGTATCTCCAAACACATGAAGCACTTTATTTGTTCCAAGTGCTCTATTAACAATATGCGATGTTACTGTTGAATCCTTACCCCCACTAAATGAAACCATCATATCCTCTATAGAATATTTGTCTTTATATTGTTGAACGAATTGAACTGCTTCCTCTGTAATATAGTTATACCTATCAACA
Organism: Lachnospiraceae bacterium UBA7179; assembly: GCA_002491195.1. Lineage (GTDB taxonomy): Bacteria > Bacillota > Clostridia > Lachnospirales > Lachnospiraceae > COE1. Next base: position 112,872 of record DKVL01000114.1, on the reverse strand, counting down.
TTTGCTTTAACAAACTTTTCAATATACTTGTCAAAATAACTATAGTCCACCTTATCTGCAAATAAATCATATTGTACTTTAATTGTTTTAATCTTTTCGATTGACAATTCATTTAATTTACGAATGGAGAATTTAACTCTTTTCCCATCAACAATATAACTTCCACTCCCATACCACACTGAAGATGCTTGATACTTATTTGGATCATTTTCTAAAACAATTGATAACAGAACCTTCTCTTCTGGAAAAACAGGACGTATATCTGTTGCAATATATTTACCTACTCTTCCACACAAAGAACACATTTTTTCATAAATTGGAATATTGCAATCTTCGCACCAATAAATGGTAGAGGATACTTCTGTTGCACATCCACACTTAGGCTTTATACACTTATCACCATTCATAGGAACCCTACATTTAGGACAAATTTTTTCTATCATATTCGTTCTATTATCTATTCTGCTTTTGCAACATCACAAATATTTCCACTTTGGTAGCCTAAATATTTGTGAATATGTAAAAACAGACATATCTCCTTAGCTTTGTTATCGTACCTAATATAACATGAAGTTGTCTAAACTTCCATTTGTTCATTTTTTCTAATAGTATTACCCTTAATTTATATCGTTTTCTTTTAATGATATAACAACTTATTTGATATTTTACCACATATCTTCCATTTAAGCATCAATAAATAATCTCTTAATTTTTTATTTTTTACAATTCTTACTCAAATAAGCTTAAAATTTTCAAATGTCTTCTCCTCATATATGTCAAATCGTAAATCATCCT
>DKVL01000114.1:55740-111884 GCA_002491195.1 Lachnospiraceae bacterium UBA7179 | reverse complement strand
CATTGTTCAAGAAATATCTTATTATTCGACATATCCCAAATTAACGAATTTAATTTACAGAACTCTTTATTTGTATCTCTAAACAATTTCATGCATAAGAACTTTTCCACATATCTTAAATCTTCATGGAATATAGAAGGGTCAAATCAATCAAGAAATAATGTTAAAAATAATAGAAAAACTTCTATAATATCATTGCAAATATTGTCGCAAACTATTCAAGAATATATTTTAGTAATTTAAAATTTGTTGCCGTCTTTTGCATTTCACTTTCCAATTCTCCAATCGGTAGATGTAAAATAGATGAACACACCCAAATCTCTCATAATCCCTAAAAGCATATTCCTTACTGTAACCTCTATTCCTTAGTAATCTATTCTGCGCAACCTCAAATTCTATTGATACAGTTCCTACACCAAAATTCTTCAAGTTCCTATCGTTTTTTCTATATCATTCAAACACTTCTATCCCCCTCTCCTATCAAGAATCATTTTCACCGCAGCTTTCAGGTCGTCACTGAACTCATCCAGATCCTCAAAGCTGATCACCTTATCCTGGATAAGCATCACAATATTATAAATCGTTTCCGATTTCTCCATTTCCAGCATCACTCCTGGCCTTTTCCTATCTCTCTTAATTCTTTTCTCTAACGCCCAGAACTTGTCAGAAGGATTTCCGCCCTCTTTGCTCAAAAGCTTTATATACTCCTTGTTGAGCCGGTCCATATAGCTTTCCTGCCAGTCAGCAATTTTCTCCCTGAAAAGTTTCCAATCTCTTTTTGAGATTTCCATCATAAATCCTCCATTACTTAGGAACTGTTAACAGTTCCTTATCTTCGCGCCCGGTCTGATTTCGACACAATTTTGTCATCTCCTGCTCCATCTCCTCCGAGGCCTTTGACAAATGATCGATTCGTTTTGCCACATTTCTGATTCCCCCTAACTGTTCCTCCAGGGAATCCGCTACTTTTTCCGTCAGCCCTGCCGTGTTGGCAGAGATACTCTGTATCCGCTCCACAGCATGCACCACCGAGAGGTCACACTGGTGCATCTCCTCAATCAGCTCCTCCATGCCCCTGACAGAGTCACTTGTCTTCTCTGCCAGCATACGGAAATCCGCAAACGTCTCCTGCACTTTATCGACTGCCTGCGTCTGTCCGTCCATACCTGCGCGGATTGCTTCAATATTGGCAACTGTATCGGAGATATCCCTGCACAGTTCGAGGATAATTTTTTCAATATCAGCAGTTGCAGCAGACGAATCCGCTGCAAGCTTTCCGATGGATTCTGCCACCACTGCAAAACCTCTGCCATGCTCTCCCGCACGCGCTGCCTCGATGGACGCATTCAGGGAAAGCAGTTCGGTCTCGGAGGAGATCGCATCGATCGTACTTAAAATTCCCGCAATCTTTTGCGACTGCTCCTCCAACGCCGCTATTTTGGTATATGCTTCTGCCATTCCCTTAGAAGCCGTCTCATTCTGCTTCTTTAGCTCCTCAACACTCTGCATACCGTTCTCTCCAGAAGCGATTGTATTCTGCGCATCTGTCAGAAGAAATTCGTTTTTCTCCTGTAATTGCGCAAACTTGTTCCCCAGCTCTTCCTCCTGCATGACAACATGTCTCACATCGGCGTCCTGTGCTTCCGAACCGTCCGCAATCTCGCGAATTGCCCGATTGGCCGCATCCATCCGCTCCTCAAGCTGCCTCAGATGGTCAGAGCTCTCCACAACCTCACCCGTAATTGTAGTGATTTTCGTCAGGATCGCGGATATTTTGCCAGCCATCTTATTAAAACTCCTCGACATAACGCCGATCTCGTTGCTGCTGTTTTCCTCTGCCTGCACTGTGAAATCCCCTTCGGCGGCATTTGTGATCAGGTCTGTGATCGCCACAATCGGCATCGTCAGCCTGCGCGCCAGCAATGCGATCACAAAAAGCGCTATCGCAATGATTCCCAAAGCCACCGCCGCCGCAACCGCAATGACCTGATAAACTGGCGCCATCGCCGCATCCTCTCTGTAAAGCGTGATGACAGACCATGAGTCCGATGCACCCTTAAGCGGTATTGAGGCATAGCTTACAATATAGGACTCTCCCTCATTCTTCATCCTGCAGCTTCCAGTATTTCCAGCCATGACATCCGATATGATCTTCTGATAATCCCCGGAGACTGATATCGGCTGCTCCTCAGTCACGATATTGCCATCTGCATCGACTAACTGCTGCCCTGCATGATCCTTGGCAGACACTGTTTTTGTCATCTGCCTGTAATTATACAGCTCCTCAATCTGAGTACTGTCCGGATGGGCCACTACAACTCCTTCCCCGTCAATGACAAAAGAGTACTCTCCATTCTCCACATCGGAAAATTCTTCGATCAGGCTTTGCAGGTAATCCAGTCTCAGATCCACTGCAAACACACCGGAAAACGCGCTATCCTGATACATGGGAAAAAAGATCGAAGCGCATGGCATCCCGGTATTCACCGAATAATACGACTTTGAGACAAACGCTTTCTGTTCCTCCACTGTCTGCACAAACCACCATCTTGTAGAGCGGTCCGCCAGCTCCCCGGACGAGCGCCCTGTCTGCATTCCGTCTGTTCCCTGTATATAGAGCAGTTCCAGATAAGGGTTCCGTCTCACACAATCCTCCAGGATCGGCGTCTGCACGTCTGTCTCCATTGTCAAAATACTGGGATTTACTGACAACTCCTCTGTAACTGCGTATGCCCCATCCAGAAATGTAGCGATCTCTCCAGCCACAAGCTGTGACTTGTCCTGACTCCTGCCGTAGATCTCCCGCTCGTAAGATTTCACAAATATAACTGCAACAGTTCCTGTCAGACATACCGCCAATGCACATACGATCGCTATCATTGGCAACAGCAGCTGCTTAAAAATGCTTGTCTTTTTCATTGGTACTCCTGTATCCTTCCTTCTAAAATAAAGTCTCATCCGCTCCTCTGTAAAGGCCCATTCCTAGAGCGTGTTTGAAAAATGCCTTCTGCCAGGTGTGCGTCACAATTTGTGGGAAATTAAATCATCTTACAGATGATTGTCAAATGAAGGGCGCATAGGAGGCAAAGGCATAAAGAGTATTGCCTTATGTAACCTGAATTTGACGCAAATATCACGCAAAGTAGGGCGTACAGTTGGCAGGAATGATTTTTCAAACACGCTCTAACACCTATATCGTCCTTTTTCCTGTCAGAAAAGCGTGTCTGCACATATCTGCCATATGTGCTCTTATTCCATTATATGATACCATCATACATTGTCAATGTCCAACCTTTTCAAGTCTTAAGGAATTGTTCAGAAAAAACCTATATAGCTTGCTCAGGATATTTCTTCAAGATTGCAAATTACTACGTAATTGTCAAAAACGTAGTCATAGCGGGTTATGGCAAGACTTTTAAACATATACAGTCGGAGAATTAGCCAAGTCAAGATACATATGTTATTTCTGAACTATAAATGAGCAAATTCAAAAAGTTTACCAATTTTTTGTTCATAACGTAATTAAATGCATAAATAGTGTGCATATTGGATGCATAATGTGCATAGAAACATTATTATAAAAGCTTGTACACTGATCACTACTTATGCTAAAATAATTTTTCTTGTGCAGTTTTCGGAATTTGCTCAATTCTAGTTCTGAACAGTTTCTAATCCCAGAGGTTAGCAAAAAGTACAGAAAACCAGAGAATTTGCATTATTTTTGAACAGTTCCTAATCCCAGAGACTCCGAATACCGAAATCTCTGGGAATTTTTATGATAGCATATTATTGCACATTGCGAAAAGATACACGATGCCGTCCTGCCCCACGGCCGCTTTACTGTACTTAATTAATACTCAGACCAGCACTTGCGTATCCTGCAATTGTATTAATTAAGCTCAATCCGCTTGCCGATGCTGAAAATACCAGCATCAGCCGTGTTTGTGCCGTCACTGCAATATTGAGCCCTGTAAGCGCACCATTCAGCAGTGTGCCAACGGACAGGACACCTGTGAGTGACGGTGTCAGGTTGATCAGCGTTCCGGCAATCGGTGAGAATACATTGTTCGGCGTTGCGGACCGATAGATCTGCACATTGATAGTAATCGTGGAGCCCACTAAGGAGAGCGCCGCTGTTGTGCTGAAAAATGCACTGAACGAGGTAATGATCCCTGCACGCGGAACCTGGAATGCAAAGTTGGAGAGTGTTCCGCTGGCATTTGTGATATCAATTGTGGACCCTAGCAGAGTAAGTCCCTGTGCACTGCTTCCGAAGCCAACAAACGCAGGAAGTCCGGCAAGCCCTCCGGCAATTGTCGTCAGTGTAATCGGAAGCCCTGATGCAAACGGAATAATAGCACCTGTGCCCGCGGCACCAGTTGGACCTGTTGCCCCGGTTGCTCCTGTTGGGCCTGTTGCTCCATCTGCTCCCGTTGCTCCTGTCGCTCCCGTTGAGCCTGTTGCTCCATCTGCTCCCGTTGCTCCTGTCGCTCCCGTCGGACCTGTTGCTCCATCTGCTCCCGTTGCTCCATCTGCTCCTGTTGCTCCTGTTGCTCCTGTCGCCCCGGTCGGGCCTGTTGCTCCATCTACTCCCGTTGCTCCTGTCGGGCCTGTTGCTCCATCTGCTCCCGTTGCTCCCGTTGCTCCCGTCGCCCCAGTCGGACCTGTCGCTCCCGTTGGGCCTGTCGCTCCATCTACTCCCGTTGCTCCTGTCGGACCTGTCGCTCCATCCGCTCCTGTTGCTCCCGTCGCCCCGGTTGGACCTGTTGCTCCATCCGCTCCCGTTGCTCCTGTTGCTCCCGTTGCTCCATTTGCTCCAGTCGGACCTGTCGCCCCGGTTGGGCCTGTTGCCCCATCTACTCCCGTTGCTCCTGTCGGACCTGTCGCTCCATCCGCTCCTGTCGCCCCCGTCGGACCTGTTGCTCCATCCGCTCCCGTTGCCCCCGTCGGACCTGTCGCTCCGGTTGGGCCTGTCGCTCCATCTACTCCCGTTGCTCCTGTCGGACCTGTCGCTCCATCCGCTCCCGTTACCCCCGTCGGACCTGTCGCTCCGGTTGGGCCTGTTGCTCCATCCGCTCCTGTTGCTCCCGTCGGACCTGTTGCTCCATCTGTTCCCGTTGCTCCCGTTGGACCTGTTGCTCCATCCACTCCCGTTGCTCCCGTCGCCCCGGTCGGGCCTGTCACTCCATCTGCTCCCGTTGGTCCCGTCGCTCCGGTCGCCCCAGTTGGACCGGTTGCTCCGTCCGCTCCGGTCGCCCCCGTCGGACCTGTTGCTCCATCCGCCCCCGTCGCACCGGTCGGGCCTGTCGCTCCATCGTCACCTGGACATCCTTTCGGACCTTGGACGCCAATCGGACCTGTCACACCTTGAATCCCTTGCGGACCAGTCACACCCTGTGGACCCATCGGGCCTGTTGAACCAGTCGGGCCTGTTGGTCCTGGAATCCCCCTTGGTCCCTGCGGGCCCACATCACCCTGCGAACCTACTGGGCCAATCGGGCCCACAGGTCCCGCCGGTCCCTGCGGTCCCATATCACCCTTCGGACCTTCACAGCCCGGATCACCTTTGGGACCAATATCACCACGGACTCCCTGAATACCCTGGATACCCTGCGGACCTGCATAACCTCTGGGACCTGCATAACCTCTGGGACCAGTGTTGCCAGTCGGACCTACCGGGCCAGTATTTCCTCTGGGACCTCTTGCACCAGGAGCCCCAGGAATCCCCTGCGGACCTTGCGGGCCTGGATCGCCTCTGTCTCCCTTAGGACCAGGACAACCAGTATCCCCTTTAACCCCCTGCGGCCCCATCGGGCCCTGATCGCCCTTAGGACCCGCAGGACCGCGCTCACAGCAAGGAGAAGGACACGGGTTCTGACAACAGTTACATGCGTTGTTTTGATACATACAAAACACATCCTTTATCGTTATTTTCAAAAGACACTTCCCTGATTCGACAAAAAAGTATCTTTTTCTACAAATATATTATGTAAATCAAAAATATTGGTTACTTTCACCGGGCATCTGTGCACAAGCGAGATTTCCCCTACTCTCCGCACGTCCCATGCGCCGCATAATCAGCATTTTTCCTGCGCAATCGAGTAGGGAAGATTTTCCCCTGCTCACGCGCGGCCCGTGCGTCACGTTAGTGACATATTTCCTCTGCATGGGTCTGTGCATAAAAAAGAGCGTGTTTCATTCACGCTCTAAACTCTCAAAATACTGTTTGTTGTACTGATATGCTTTGGAATACGGCTTACAGCTCCCTGCTCTGTCATTATATTCCTTTGCCTTTTGCCTATCCCCCAGTCTGTCGTAACACACGCACAGCTGCAAAAAAGGAATATAATCATAACAATCCGGCAGGACAAATCCGCCTGCGTATTCATTTTTTTGTGTATTCAGTGCGGTCTCATACCAATAGATGGCATTGCGGTAGTTTCCGTGTTCCAGAAAATACTTCCCGATGTCACAGCACAATTCCGCTCTGGGCAGATCAAAACTCATACTGCGCAGGAGTGTGAGCAGCGCTGACTGTTCCTGCCCCAGCTGGGAATAACAGCTGGCACAGATCGAACACGCTTCTATTTTATTCTCAATCCATCCTTCCGGTGAGAGCAGAAACTGCTCCAACACAGGAATCGCCTCCCCATACTGCCTGTGATAATACAATTCCCGCGCGTAATAATACTGCTGCCGCGGCTCCAACGTCTCACCAGCTGCAAGCAGTTTCTGATATATTTTCAGATTTCGGTCAGGATCTCCGGCAGTCATTTTTTTGTGACTGATCGCAATGTTGGAATATATGACACTGCCTTTTGGCGGAATTACTTCATGGACTGCACCAACCCAGCGGTACTGTGGACTGTTTTTGATCCATCGTTCCCGGAAATAGGAAAAGGACGGATTTCCAGCTTCATCGAACCCAGTATTATATCTCATCATTACAATATCCGTATCCAGCGAAAGCGACTGTTTTAACTGCAGAAATTTGTCCTTCTCTTTTTCTTCCAGAATATCATCGGCATCCATCCACATGCAATAATCCATAGATGCCTTGGAAAAAGAATCGTTTCTGGCATCGGAAAAATCATCCTTCCATGAATACGAATAGACCTTCGAGGTATAACCCGACACGATTTCAACCGTTTTATCCGTTGATCCGGTATCTACAATGATCATTTCATCTACAAGCCCTGCTACACTGTCAAGACAGCGTGCAATATGCAGCTCCTCGTCTTTTACGATCATACAGAGACTGATTGTTGGCATATTGGTTCCCTCTCTTCCTTTATTGTCTGCATAGCTTTTGAATACACAAATTCATGTTGATTCTGGAAGTGCCAGTGGAAGAATACCATATAAAAAACAGCGGGGACAGACCAGATACTTCAATGATAAAATACCGCGACATAACAAGCGTTTCCCTCCGCCTTACTGCTTCCGCACTCACGGTATATACAGCCTGCTCACAGTCATTAAAGACAGGCGTAAGCTTTATAAATCCGCGCTTTTTCACAATTGCAGCTAAATAATAGCTGACTGCATAGCATCCTGGCGTCAGCATGACGGCACAATTATTGCAGGGGGATATGTTTCCAGTGGTGTCTGGTATGTCAGCCTTGAGTGGAAGGCGTGCACTTTCTGGCAAAACAAGTTCATATCCCAAAAACGATGCAAACACGCTGTTTTGCGGATAGCCTGGGGGGCCTGCCGGTCCGCGCGCGCCTGGTTCTCCCTGCGGCCCCATCGGTCCCGTAGCTCCCTGTGGTCCTTGGGGACCTGTGACTCCCTGAGGACCTGGCTCTCCCCTCTCCCCTGGACAGCCTGGCGGACCTGGTTCCCCGCGGGGACCCTGAGGACCTGGCTCTCCCCTCTCCCCTGGACAGCCCGGCGGACCTGGTTCCCCGCGAAATCCCGTTCGACCAGATTCTCCTAAGCAGTGGGACAGATTGTGCTCTTCTTGATCTCCCAGCTCCCCCACTGTTTCGATTTCGCAATAACTAAGTAACTGGGGATCTATGTTCTGAGACTGATTCGGGACAGGCGAATCTGCTCCGGCTTTTGAATCTATGGGCGGCTGTACTGTATTTTGTTGATAATTCTGATGATAAGATCTGTTAGGAGTCCTCCCCATATTGAACAGATTCGGCGGATTAAACAACCAGTTTGGATTAAAATTATTCAATGGATCTCACCTCGTACATATAAAATACTGTCTAATGTTATTTTTCTACAGTTCCTAAAGTATTTGTCATAATAAATTATATGCACGAAAAGTTAATACGTTTTATCAAAATCCTTTTTTACTTAACTCTTCCTAATCAATGCATTCGACACTCTGGATTATTGCACTTGGCCTGCACAGGAAAGCTGCGCTCACAACCAGATATCGTTCTGCCTGCTATGTTTCCTGCCGCACGTTTGAGGAATGCTCTAGAATAATAATTGCAATCCCATAACGATCATCCAGATATAGGCACAAGTCTTAGGAATCATAAGCATTCCAATCTTTGGCATTTTTTTACTCAGTAGTGTGACTGGCAGATAACATCCAAAAGAGATAATGATAGCTGCTACCATTCTGGTCATATGATATCCGTATGTGTTACCAGAAATAGCATACAGAATAATTACTCCAATTCCTGTAACAGCAAATACTGCATTCCTGATAATAGACAATTTCAGATTTCCTTCATCACTACACCAGTTATTCTGTGGCAGGAAGCAAATTGCAATTCTGATCATTGCAGAACTCCAGATAATGATTTCAAGCATAATGGGCGCTTCCATCTCATAGAACGTATATTTCCAGATATAAAGCAGAATGATATAGAATACTGTCATTGTAATAGAGGAGATCTGAAGCCCAATTCCAAGCTGCTTCTTTATTTTATCATTGCTGCCTTTCATTGCCCTGATCACACGGGGAACCAGATGAAACGCATCTCCTCCACAGAGCGTTAACGTTAATATTCCGTAAAGAATAAATAACACATTGCCTTTTGAAAAAGCCAAAAACAGGATTCCTGCAATTAAATCAAACGTTAAATAACTGGCGTCGAATATTGCCTCCATCAAGTCTGGCACACGTGGTTTATAAGTATCTTTTGTCATAATGCTGCAGCCTCCTTTTCCAATAAGGAGCTGTAGGAAAATAAATGATGCAATGTATAACCGAAGAAATGGACAAGATGTGTCAGTTATTTTCTACAGATCCTAATCTTGTATAACAAATGTAATTCCTAAAAAACAGTACTCCTGCTAAGGCTAATGCACAGCCAAGCCCAGAGTAGAAGAAAGCGACAAAAATATCCGGAAATATTCCAGCAGCCCTAAAGCCAATTCCGCCGCCCATCATGCAAGCCATGATCATATATGCCTTTAAATCAAAAAAATTCCAAAACGGTCTGTAATCCTCATATTGCAAAATTCTCTTTGTATGCTTTTGACTCATTTTTAAAAACATTGTTCCAAATAGTACAAATACAACAATTGACAAAAAATATAAATACCACGGCGATTCAATTGCTAAATATGACAGAACTCCGAGTCTCGCTACATTAAAACCAGCTATAAGCCATACAATACCGGCAATCAATAAAAGAGTTCTCTTTTTTACGCGAAACATTTTTCATCCCCCCATTCTCAGCTTTCTTTCAAACAGTTTTCAGCATTATTACATATCTTGCTAAAAACAGACTTGCACAGAACCATCTCTTCTTCTGTAAGTCCCCGAAACATATTCTTTACAAACTCATTCTGCACATTTAGCCCAGCCTGAACGATTTCCTGTGCAGAATCTAATAATATTATTTCAATATGCTTCTTATTATCTTCACTCTGTTTTTTTTCAACGAATCCCTTATCTTCAAGTAATCGAAGCGAAGTCGAAACATGCGATTTTGTAGATTTACGAACCTTGACAATATCAGCCGCTGTGTTATACTGCGGATTATTATATAAAAACATCAGTATGTCATATTCCATCTGAGTTAATTCATATTGGTCACAAACTGACCGTGTAAGTGTCTCATAATAACATGTAATTGTCTTATGCTGATCCCAAAAGTGCATTACTATTCCGCCTTCTCATCGTTCTATTTAGAACGATTATATGTCCTATTCAATTTTTTGTCAAGAAAAACACAGAAAAAATGCATTCAAAAAAATGCATCCTTTTTGACCATAAAAAGGACATTCCTCTAAAAATTACTTTTAGAAAAATGTCCTTGCAGGTACCAATATCTGATTGGATTCGCACAACCATGATCGTACATCCATAAATTGTACCACATTATTCGTCCATTATTTGTCACACTTTTGCTGCACTATACAGATAACAATTGACTGAAACCCTTGAAAAATACCAAATTTTACTTATCCAAACTTTTGAGCGTCGGAAAGGCCAGCACATCGCGTATCGAAGGAGAGTTCGTCATCATCATGACCATTCTGTCAATACCAAACCCGATACCTCCGGTCGGCGGCATTCCGATGCTCAATGCATTCAGGAAATCCTCGTCTGTATGATTTGCCTCGTCGTCTCCTGCTGCCAGAAGTTCCTCCTGCGCCGCAAAACGCGCCCTCTGGTCAATCGGATCATTCAGCTCTGAATAAGCGTTTGCCATCTCCCATCCATTCATAAAGAACTCAAAACGCTCCACATACTCAGGATTATCTGGTTTCTTCTTGGTGAGCGGAGAGATCTCGATCGGGTGGTCCATGACGAAGGTCGGCTGGATCAGATGCTCCTCCACAAACTCCTCAAAGAAAAGATTCAGGATATCGCCCTTCTTGTGTCGCTCCTCAAATTCAATGTGCTTTTCCTTTGCGATCGCCCTTGCTTCCTCCACGGTGTGAATCTCATTGAAATCTACGCCGGAATATTTCCTGACAGCGTCCACCATCGTGATGCGTTCAAACGGCTTTGACAGATCCATCTGATGCTCGCCGTATGTGAGCATCTCCGAACCGGTCACTTCCTTTGCCACATAGCGGTATAGATTCTCTGTCAGATCCATCATGCCATGGTAATCCGTGTATGCCTGATACAGCTCCATCAGTGTAAACTCAGGATTGTGCCGCGTGTCCAGCCCTTCATTGCGGAATACGCGCCCAATCTCGTAGACGCGTTCCATGCCGCCCACGATCAGTCTCTTTAAGTACAGTTCCAGCGATATGCGGAGCTTCAGATCCTCGTCAAGCGCATTGAAGTGCGTCTCGAACGGTCTTGCTGCCGCACCGCCTGCATTTGACACGAGCATCGGTGTCTCCACTTCCATAAAACCCTGTTCATCCAGATAACGGCGGATGCTGGAAAGGATCCTGGAGCGCTTGATAAAGGTATCTTTCACTTCCGCATTCATGATCAGATCCACATAGCGCTGGCGATAACGCATATCCGTATCCGTCAAACCGTGGAATTTCTCTGGAAGAATCTGAAGGCTCTTTGATAACAGTGTCACGGACGCGGCATGAACAGAAATCTCTCCGGTCTTTGTCCTGAATACCTCTCCGCTGATACCGAGGATATCTCCCACATCATATTTCTTAAAATCAGCATAGGGCTCTTCCCCGATGCTGTCTCTTGCGACATAGCACTGGATACTTCCCTTTAAATCCTGTACATTGCAGAACGACGCTTTTCCCATGACGCGCTTGAACATCATACGGCCTGCGATCGTCACGCTTGTTCCCTCCAGCACATCAAAATTGTCCTTGATATCCTGACTGTGATGTGTTACATCAAACTTTGTGATCAGAAACGGATCTTTCCCTGCTTCCTGCAGCGCGGCAAGCTTCTCCCTGCGCACAGCTAAAAGTTGATTCTCATCCGATACACTTCCCTTCTGTGCGCTGCGTACCTTCAAAAGCTGGTTGATATCCTGCTGCTGGTTCTGGTTCTTTTGATTGTTCTGACTATTATTCTCCTGTGCCACAAAAATTCTCCTTCCTCAATTCCAGCATGAAACTTTAGAAATTCTCTTCATGCTGCACGAAGCTTTAGAATTTCTTAGACGGCGTCTTTTAGCGTCTTAGAAATTCTCTTCATGCTGCACGAAGCTTTAGAATTTCTTAGACGGTGTCCTTTAGCGTCTTAGAAATTCTCTTCATGCTCTATTCTGGTTTGTAAATATCTAATATTGTATATGTGATCATGCCCGCTGGAGCCTCTACTTCAACCACATCACCCTTCCTGGCGCCAAGCAGCGCCTTGCCGAGCGGTGATTCGTTAGAAATCTTTCCTTTCAGGCTGTTTGCCTCTGTCGCTCCCACGATTTTAAACTCCATCTCGTCGTCAAACTCGTTATCCTTCACCCTGACTGCTAATCCGAAACTGACTCTCTCAAGGTCGTGCCCGTCCTCGTCCAGATCGCCGACCTCCACATTTTTGAGAATTTTCTCAAGCTCCTCAATACGCGCCTCAATATCGCGCTGCTCGTCCTTAGCAGCATCGTACTCTGCATTCTCCGAGAGGTCGCCCTGCTCCCTTGCTTCCTTGATCTTCTGCGCGACCTCTTTTCGTCTGACTACTTTGAGCTCATGCAGCTCATCCTCATATTTTTTAAGACCTTCGCGTGTTAATAAATTCTTCTTTGCTTCCATGAAATTACTCCCTTTCACTACTTAATTTTATAATATGATCATCACGGTTAAACCTGATATTTTCCTGTACGTTATAAACTAGCCTATTATAGCCTTTTTTAACGGTCATGTCAAGATTTTGAGACGGATTCTCAACCTCCTCAAAATCACTGTTTCCTCAATACTTCTCCTGTGCCTTCGAGAGCAGCTTTCCATTTGCTATACCCAGACACTGACAGCAAAATCGCAGGCGCTACACCCAACACCTTCAAGCAAAAGTTTCGTCGTATTTAATCATTATATATCATTCATTCCGTAAACAATTTCCGCACCCCTGCCACAAGCTCCGCATAAGTCTCCATCTCGTTCACCATCCTGCGAAGCTTTGCCGCGTGAGGGTATCCCGTTGTGTACCATGCAACGTGTTTGCGCATCTCGCGCACCGCGATATATTCGCCTTTATATTCCATCTGCAGTTTCGCGTGCCTTAAGATCATGTCGCATACCTCTTCCCGTGTCGGTCGTCTGGATATGATACCTGTGTCAAGATATTGGTTAATCTCACGGAATATCCATGGATTTCCGCGGCTTGCCCTGCCTACCATGATTCCATCACAGCCTGTTTCCCCGAGCAGTCTTGCCGCCGAGACAGCATCGGTCACGTCCCCGTTCCCGATGACCGGAATGCGCACTGCCTGCTTTACCTGTCTGATGATATCCCAGTCCGCCCTTCCGGAATAGTACTGCTCCCTGGTCCTGCCGTGCACCGCAACCGCCGCCGCGCCGTTCGCCTCAGCGATCCGCGCAAGCTCCACTGCATTGACGGCACCGTCGTCAAATCCCTTTCTGATCTTTACAGTCACAGGCTTTCTGACCGCATGGGAAACCGCGTATATGATTTTCCCCGCAAGCTTCGGATCTTTCATCAGGGCGCTTCCCTCGTGATTGTTGACCACCTTGGGCACAGGGCACCCCATATTGATATCCAGTATGGCAAACGGACGCTCCTCAATGCGCGCCGCGGCCTCCGCCATAATATCCGGCTCCGAGCCGAACAACTGCAGTGACACTGGCATTTCCTCCGGATGAATCTCCATCAGCGCCTCTGTGTGTTTGTTGTTGAAATGCACTGCCTTGGCACTGACCATCTCCATGCACACGAGTCCTGCCCCCTGCTCCCTGCAAATCAATCGAAATGGCAGGTCTGTAACCCCTGCCATCGGTGCGAGCATCACGTTATTTTCAAGGATGACATCCCCGATTCTCAGTTGTCTGCCGGTTATCCTATCTGTTGTTTTTTTCATAGATAATCCTAAGTCCTTCCAGTGTCAGTGCACTGTTGTATTCCTGTATCGCGTCTGTCTCCTCCGCGATGATGCGCCCGAGCCCTCCTGTCGCCACCACTTTGAGATTGTCGTAACCGGTTTCTTTTTTCACGCGGTTTACGATGTACTCCGTCTGTCCGATCTGTCCATATACAAGCCCCGCCTGCATACTGGAGATCGTCTCCTGCGCCAGTATGGATGCCGGTTTCCTGATCTCAATCTCGGGCAGTTTTGCCGCGTCCTCCCAGAGCGCCTTCGCTGAGATCCGGATACCCGGCGCTGTGATTCCCGCGCAGAAACAGCCTTTTTCGTCCACGAGATCATAGGTCGTCGCAGTGCCAAAGTCCAGGACAAGCACTGGCCCCCCGTATAATTCATATGCGGCAACTGCGTCCACGATGCGGTCCGGACCGATTTCTTTTGGATTTTCTGTCACGATCCTGATACCGGTCTTGATCCCCACACCCACAATCATGAGTTTCTCGATCACGTAGCGCTTGATGCCGCCTGTGAGCGCGTGCATCACATTGGGCACAACACTCGCAATGATGGCGCCCTCAATCTCCCTGGTATGGACATGATTCTTGGACAACAGTTCTGTGATCAGCACACCGTATTCGTCCGAAGTCCGCTGTGTCTTTGCCATCAGACGAAATGTCGTAACCAGATTCCTTTTGTCATACACGCCAAATGTAATATTTGTGTTTCCAACATCGACTACTAAAATCATGTTCTGTCTCCTTTTGGAAAAATATTAGATCAATCTAATTCCGCCCGGCAAAACAGATCTAAAATCAATGTTCTGTTCTCGCATGCCTTCCTGAATTGACGAATAAACTCTATCAAAGCCCCCTGATCTTCCGAGTAAACGCAAAACAAATCAGCCTCCGGATCAAAACTGATTTTTTCCTGTAACCCTGGGCACTGCTCATCCAAAAATACCCGGGCAAGACTCTCCCAATCATATCCATTCCCTATAAAGCCTTCCTCTGACCGGGTGTCAAAAATCTCCTGCAGATATCTGTGTCTCATACTTAAGCAGACCGAAGCCGATCCCCCCTGTTGTACCCAGTAAAATGGTACAATTTCTTTTTCCAATTCTTCTGTAATTTCCATTCTCATTCTCCTTATAAACGATAGAAAATATCAACTCTTAGCTTCCTGCTATTTCTCTCTGAGTAAGGTATCAACGGGTTCTTGTAGCGCAAACACCCTGTAATAAAGGCTCAACGATTCCAAAAGCTCCTGCCGCTGCATACGGATCTCCCTGACCAGAAGACCACTGCTGATCTCGTCATACAAAATGTCATCCTCGTAGGCATCCGTCTCAAGGCTCACGCTTCCGTCCTCCTCAAATACGATCGTGAACACGCCGCCGACTTCCTCAGTGAACAACACACATATAATATGCAGTTCTTCTTTGATGGATTCAGGAATTTTGCTAAACATTTCATTAAAATAATATTTCTGCTCATACGCATTTGCCCCACACAGGACAACGCGCCCGCTGTTTTCCTCCATATCAATCCCCCTTGCCGCCATCTACGGCATAAACAAATCCCAGTATAAGATTTATAACTTCCAGTCATACCGCCATCAGCAGCATAAACAATCTGGGAAGAACGCTGCCCTTCACACTACATACCCATAAATACCGCGCACCGACACCTCTCCCGCATAGACGAGCACTGTCTCTCCATCGCTCTTACGCTCAACAATCAGCTCACCCTTTTCATTGATGCCTCTGGCAATGCCATCATACTCTCCTTTCGGATCGAGAACGCGCACCTCCCTGTTCTGATTGACCAGATACCTGTTGTACTTGTCCACCAGACCGGAAAAATCCCAGTTTTTCTCAAAGACAGCATAGTTTTCCTCAAAATAATGCAGCACACGCGCCACCAACGCAGCGCGTTTGATGGTTTCGCCGCCCTCGATATAGAGCGATGTCGCCTTATCCTGTATCTCCGATGCCATCTGCTCCTGATTCACGTTGATGCCAGCGCCGATCACGACATAGTGAATCCCATCAAGCTCCGCACTCATCTCTGTCAAGATCCCACACACTTTTCTGTTATTGATCACAATGTCATTGGGCCACTTGATGCTGCACGTCTGCGGAATCAGCTCCTGGACCGCCTCCAGCACCGAGATTGCCATGACAAGCGTCAGCACCGACGCTTTCTCCGGTCTGCACTGCGGTCTTAGCATCAGAGACATATAGATGTCTTTCCCCGATGGCGATACCCATCCCCTGCCACGTCTGCCGCGCCCTGCGGTCTGCATATCTGCAACAACAACTGCACCTGTTGCCTCCCCGTTCTCCGCAAGGTCTTTGGCATCCAGATTGGTAGAGCCTGTCTCCCTGCGAAAAACAAGCTTTCTGCCAATCCATGAGGTATCCAGATAGCTCTCGATCTCCACCTTGGTGAACACATCCGCGCCGTCCCTCTCCACAAGCCTGTAACCCTTGTTGTTCTGCGCCTCAATCACATATCCGTCCTTCTCAAGCTGTTTGACTGCCTTCCATATCGCAGTGCGCGACACACCGTAATACTCACAGAGTTCCTGTCCGCTCACATAATCACCCGCGTCGCGGAGCTTTTTCAATATCTCCTCATTTTTCATAAGCACCCCCAGCCATGCCGCCCCAGCGACACAAACAATCCATGAAGAACGCTGTCCTTTGCGTTCTTCGGTGTGAACTTCACACTATTCACCCTCACCAAGCGTTGCGGCAATCACAGCCTTAATCGTATGCATACGGTTCTCCGCCTCGTCAAACACAAGTGACTGCTCCGACTCAAATACTTCGTCTGTAACCTCAAGCTCTGCAAATCCGTACTTCTCTCCCTGCTCTTTGCCGATCTTTGTCTTCAGATCGTGGAATGCCGGCAGACAGTGAAGAAATACGGACTGTTTTCCTGCGTTGTCCATCACTTCCCTGGTTACCTTGTACGGGGAAAGTTTCCTGATGCGCTCCTCCCACACGCCCTCGGGTTCTCCCATAGATACCCACACATCTGTGTAGATGACATCAGCGCCCTTCGTGCCTGCGTCCACATCCTCTGTCAGTGTGATCGTGGCGCCGGATACCTCTGCGTACTTCTCGCACTGCGCCACAAGCGTATCGTTTGGAAAATACTCCTTTGCCGTGCACGCTGTAAAGTGCATTCCGAGCTTCGCACACACGATCATCAGGGAATTGCCCATATTGTAGCGCGCATCCCCCATATAGGTGAGTTTGATGCCTTTGAGATATCCGAAATGCTCCCTGATCGTGAGCATATCCGCAAGCATCTGCGTCGGGTGGTACTCGTTCGTAAGACCGTTCCACACAGGAACACCTGCATACTTCGCCAGTTCCTCCACGATCGACTGCTCAAAGCCGCGGTACTCGATTCCCTCGTACATTCTGCCAAGCACACGCGCCGTGTCCGCGATGGATTCCTTCCTGCCAATCTGTGAGCCTGACGGATCGAGATAGGTTGTTCCTATGCCCAGATCGTGCGCTGCCACCTCAAAGGAACAGCGTGTACGTGTGCTCGTCTTCTCAAAAATCAGGGCGATATTCTTCCCTCGAAGTGTATCGTGCAAAATGCCTTTCTTTTTCTTCTCCTTATACGCAGCCGCTAAGTCGATCAGATCGATGATCTCCTCCGGCGTAAAATCCTTTAATGTTAAAAAGCTGCGTCCTTTTAAATTCATTTCCTGTTACCTCCTCATGACAAAAATACCAATTATTTGTATATTCTACTACATTTATTCCAAAGGGGCAAGAAAAAGCGCAGTTCTTTTACAAACCGCGCTTTTCTCATTTATTCTGTATCCAGCGTTTTACCAGAACACATGATTTCCGATCACAAGTCCTTCCCTGCCGTTATTTCTGCGGAAATGAAGTGCATTTCCGACATTGCAGACTCCGTTGATTGCTTCCTGTGCTGCCTGCATGCAGGAAGCATTGGTCGTCTTATTGAGGATCAAGGACTCCATACGTCCTCCCGACGCCGGTACAAACTGACCTGACGCATAGATAACATCTGTAATGTTATTCGGATAACCACCGCTTCTTACTCTGTTCATCACGACTGCGCCGACGGCCACCTGTCCCTCGTAAGGCTCACCGCCCGCTTCACACTGAATCAACGCGGCGAGAATCTCAAGCTCTGATGCTGTGGCAAACACTGCCTCTTTCTGCTGCACTCTCTTTGCCTCTGCCTCTGCTGCCGCTCTTGCGCGCTCAGCTTCCTCTCTCTCCCTGATGACCTCCATGGATTCCGCAGTATCAATGCCAAATTCTACTCTGACATACTCTGCTGCCACATATCCTGTCTCGCCCTCATAGCTGACTGTTACCCAGTCGCCGTCTTCTGAGATCGCTTCCACTGCCTGACCTTCTGCGAGAAGACCGATAATACTGGCATCAAGACTTGGATCTTTCCTGACTCTAAGTGTCTCTGTATTGGAATACGCGGTGAGCACACCCACATCTCTTGCGATCTCCTCCGCTTCTTTTCCAAAATAAAGGTATTGATTTTTAATCCATCCCGTCACATCACCGGATTTTATTTTTGTCCATTCGTCATTTTTCTCTAAAACATCTCCGCCGCAGTCCTTGTAAAGCACGCCGACTTTCTCGGCATCCTGATCCGCTTCCAGTCTGATATTGACATACTCATTGACTTTTGCCATTACAAGTGTTGACTCGGGCTGTATCTGGGGCTGCAGCACCATCAGGCTCTTTGTAAACTCCGTCAGTGCCTCGCTCTTTGTTGAGATTGTTGTACCTGAAACATCTGTCGTAATTGCTCTTGGTGCATTTCCATCTGGAATACCAGCACTCAATACCCTGGAATCCAGAATATCTGCTGCGCCAGCTGTTACTTTCAGCGTATTCCTGTTGTCTGTTGAATTCATCTTGTTTGATATGGTTTCCTGTTGTCCGTCTGCAACACTTGCAAATCCCACCTGCAGATCTGCTGCCTGCGTGTTAAACGGAAGCGACGCAAACGCGGTCGTTATTGCTGCAATATACACCAGAAACTTCCACTTTTTACAATTTGTCTTCATAATCTGCTCCATTTCCTGTTATCAATATGTTACTTGTCTGTAATCATTTCATTATAATCATTACCCATGTTTTACATTTTATCGACAAATATTACATATTTGTTAACACTTATTACGATTCCATATAATAACAAAGAGTTCGCGACTTGTCAAGTCACGAACTCTTGTTTTTACAAATTTTATAATTTGTTCGTTTTATATCCATATGAAATCTTCGCATCATTACATGTTCCTTGATTTCTCCACACACGCCTCAATTGCGCCGATTACCGCCGCACGCAGTCCACGCTCCTCAAGCACTTTGACCGCCTCGATCGTCGTTCCTGCGGGCGAACACACCATATCCTTGAGTTCGCCCGGGTGCCTTCCTGTCTCAAGCACCATTTTAGCGCTGCCAAGCACAGACTGCGCCGCAAACTCATAGGCCTGCTTTCTTGGCATCCCTGCCATGACTGCCGCATCTGCCATCGCCTCGATAAACAGAAACACATATGCCGGAGCGCTGCCCGCCACGCCGACAAAGGCGTCCATCAGCCGCTCCGGAAGGATACTCGCCTTACCAAAACTGTTCATAATCTTAAGCGCAAGCTCCTGGTCACCAGCGTAAACACCCGGATCTGAAAACGTTTCTTTCAGGCAGATACAGGTGCATCCCTCGCCCACCATAGCGGGCGTGTTTGGCATACAACGTATGATTCGAATAGTTTTGCCAAATTCGTGCTCAATCCACTCGATCGATCGGCCAGCCGCTATGGATATCACAAGCGTACTCTCCCCATCGACAAAATCCCTGATTTCCGCAATGACTTCCGGTAAAAAGATCGGTTTTACCGCAAGGATCAGCACATCCGCCTGTTTTGCAATCTCTTTGTTATCTGTTCCCGTAACAATACCATATTTCTTGCCAACCCTGTCCGCCGTCTCCTGTGTCCTGGCAGAGCCTGTGATTTCCTCTGCCCTGAACGCACCTGTCCCAAGCATTCCTCCGATCATTGCCGTCGCCATATTTCCAAGTCCTATAAAACCGATTTTCATCCTTTTGTGCCCTTTCCTTACTATTGAAATTGATCTGTTATTTCTTTGATATTTTTTAATCCCATTAAGAGTCATTTATCCCTGTTCCCATTTCTGCGATGCTGCCGTGCTGCCTCGTACATCAAGATCACCGCTGCAGCTGCCGCATTGAGCGACTCGACCTGCCCTGCCATGGGAATCTTTATGTACTGTGTCGCCCGCTCTGCTGTCCCGCGCCGAAGCCCATTTCCTTCATTTCCAACCAGAAAAGCAGTTGGCTTCGTATAATCTGGCTCATCATAGTCCATACTGTCATCGAGATGCGCCGCATAGACCGACATACCCTTTTCCCGCAGAAAATCAATCGTTACACCCAGATCTTCCACGATAAAGAACGGAACCCTGTAGATCGATCCCATCGTTGCACGGATGACCTTGGGATTAAAAAGATCCACTGTCCGCCTTGTCATAATCACTCCGTCAACGCCGGCTCCCTCGCCGGCACGCAGAATAGTTCCCAGATTTCCCGGATCCTGCAGATCTTCAAGAAGCAAGAGAACCGGCGCCTTATGCGGGTTTTCCATCCATCTGCCAACGCAGTCCGTCAATTCATAATGCGGCATGGAAAGTACGCAAAGCACCCCCTGCGGTGTCTGCGTGTCAGAGACTTTCTGAAACACCTCATCTGAGAACACTTCGTAATGATGTTTTTTTAACAGCTCTTTGCGTTTCGGATCACTCTCCGACCCACATTTTTGTAAAAAAGATTCCGACACATACACCTCTCTGATCCATTGCATGGGCGCCTCGCGGAACATACGGATTCCCTCAACGACAAAAAGCTGCTCTTCCCTGCGCATTTTTGCTTTCTGCACCAGTGCCACAAGCCTTTTTACCTTGCTGTTTGTTGTACTTGATATCATATCTGATCTACCGTTTCCTCTCCAGAGCCGCCTTTGCAAAGTTATGTTTGTTCTGCTCTAACAATCGCTCTGCAACCTCATTGCCAGCCATCACCATCAGATGATCTGTATCCCTGATAATATAATCCGCCGAGGGCATCACGCTCATTTCCTCTTCATGTTTTTTCTTAATACCAAGTATGGAAATCTTGTGCTTCGCGGCAATGTCAGACTCCCGAATGCTCCTGCCTACCCATTCCCTGAGCGGCGGCATCTCATAGATCCCAAAAGCACCCGGCAGATCGATATAATCAAATATATTGTCGAGGCTATACCGCTCCGCCCATTTCTCGGCGATATCCTTATCCGGATAGATGACCTCGTCCGCCCCGTTTCGCAGCAGAAATTTTGCCTGAATATCCCTTGTCGCCTTGCTGATCACCCTCTTTGCACCAAGTTCCTTCACAAGACTTGTAATCTCCAGACTGCTCTGAAAATTCGTACCGATACACACAAACACGACATCAAAATTTCTGACGCCAATGCTCTTTAGAACCTCCTCGCTCGTACAGTCACCGATTCTGGTACTTGTAGCATACGGCACCATATCCTCAAGTTTCTCCTCATTCTCATCCACAATCATGACATCATGCCCATTCTCCAGAAAATTCGTGGCAAGATGATGCCCGAAACGCCCCATACCGATTATTAAAATTGATTTCATTCCTGCTCCTTTCTAAAAAACGCTGCCCTTATCCTACAATGATCTTCTCCTGCGGCTGCCGGACAGATGCCGAACTGTTCTTCTGCGCGAAAATCAGCGCAAAAGAAAGGCTTCCCAGCCGCCCGCAGTACATCAGCATGATAATAATAACTCGTGATATTATATTCAGATCTCTCGTGATTCCCACTGTCATTCCCGCCGTTCCAATTGCGGAAAGCACCTCAAACAACACGTCCTCAAAATTCAATAACGGTTGTAATGTCATAATAGCGATTGTCGCGATTATCGTCAGCGCCGCGTTAATAATCACAACTGCATTTGCCTTTTTCACCACTTCGTCGGTCAGCCGCCTGCCAAAGAGATTGATATCTTCTCTGCCCAACACCATCGCCACTGCATAAAACAGCAGCACGACTACTGACGTCGTCTTGACTCCACCCGCTGTAGAACCTGGGCTTCCCCCGATAAACATCATAACCATTGTTATTATTTTACCGGAATTGGACAGTGCCGCTGTGTCGACGGAGTTAAAGCCCGCCGTCCTCGGCGTAACGGAGGAAAACAGCGCCCCCAGAAATTTCTCGAGCGGACTCATGCCTGCAAACGCCGCATTATTTTCTGTGATTAAAAATAATACCGTTCCTGCCGCAGTCAAAACCAGCGTTGTCGTGATCACAATCTTGCTGTGCAGCAGATATTTTCTGAAATGCCATTTGTTGCGCATTACATCGTCCCACACGATAAAACCGATGCCACCCACAAGAATCAGCGTCACCACAACGAGATTCACAAGGAAATCCCCTTCAAATGAGACAAGCGAGGAATATGCCTCGTTCACACCCATCAGGTCAAACCCGCCATTGCAGAACGCGGAGACGGCATGAAAGACTGAAAAATAGATTCCTCTCACAACGCCAAACCGCGGTACAAAGCGAAAAGCAAGCAATACCGCACCCAATCCTTCAACACAGAGCGCACCTTGCACAATCTTTTTCACGAGTCGGACAACACCTGCTATTTCAAGTGTATTGACGCTCTCCTGCAGCTGTTCCCGCTCCTGCAGTCCGATGCGCTTCTTGAGCAGTACCGAGATATAGGCGCCGATCGTCAGAAATCCCAATCCGCCGACCTCGATCAGACAGAGTATAATAATCTGCCCAAAGATTGTCCAGTTCTGATATGTATCTGTGACGACAAGTCCCGTGACACAGGTCGCAGATGTCGCTGTAAATAGCGAATTTAACCAGTTTCCATGTCCCGATTTATTCGCTATGGGCAGCGAAAGCAGCAGCGCCCCTGCCAGTATGATCAGCGCAAAACCTGATGCGATCAGCCGTGTGGTGGATTTCCGCGCCTTGGGCTTCTTATTATTCCATTCTAATATCATAGCATTCTAATTCCTTTTCTACCAGCATTTTCTGACAGGAAAGCATTACACGCTCTGGTCAGAAATCGAGCAGGGAGATCATATCTTCCCTGCCCGACTGCTCATTTTTTTCATCCAATTTCAAGAATCTTATTTTTTCCTCAATCCGATTTCAATATTTCAATTTCATTCATTTGATTTCTTTAAATCTAATTTCTTTTAGCTGATTTCAATCATTCCATTTCAATAATCCGCTATCTCGACAATTTTCTGCAGATATCATACTGATACTCGTCGATTGTCTTTTTCATGTTGAGTGCTTCCTCAATGTCATAGTCAACAAATGCGCCGTGCTTGTATGCTACGACTCTGTTTGATTTGCCCTCACAAAGAATGTCTGCCGCATAAGCGCCCATGATGGATGCGTAGAACCTGTCCTTACAGGTCGGATTGCCGCCGCGCTGCAGGTAACCCAGGATTGTTGCCCTCGTCTCAATACCAGTAGCGGCCTCGATTCGTTTTGCCATCGATGTAGAGTGGCCGATACCCTCGGCATTGACAATAATGTGGTGCGTCTTGCCCTTCTTTCTGCTCCGCACGATATTGTTGATCAGCTCCTGCTCGTCAAAATCGTACTTCTCCGGGATCAGAATGTCCTCCGCACCGTTTGCAACACCTGTCCAGAGCGCGATGTAGCCAGCATGTCTTCCCATAACTTCGATGATGGAGCATCTCTCATGAGAGGAAGAGGTGTCTCTTACCTTGTCGATCGCCTCCATCGCTGTATTGATCGCTGTATCGAAACCAATCGTGTACTCTGTACATGCAATGTCAAGATCGATCGTGCCCGGCACACCGACGGTATTAATGCCATGTCTTGCAAGTCCCTGTGCGCCTCTGTAGGAACCGTCCCCGCCGATGACCACGAGTCCGTCAATCCCATGCTTATGACAGATCTCCGCTGCCATCTGTTGTATATTTTCTTCCTTAAATTCAAGGCATCTCGCCGTACCGAGAATCGTACCACCCCGCTGAATAATATCTGCTACACTATACGCTTCCATGTCAATGATCTCCTCGTTGATCAATCCCATGTAGCCTCTCTTAATGCCCTTGACTTTCACATTGTTTGTCAGAGCTTTCCTCACCACTGCCCGTATTGCTGCGTTCATTCCCGGTGCATCTCCCCCGCTTGTCAACACACCTATCGTCTTGATCTCACTTGACATCTCATCATACCTCCTAAACATTACCTGACTTGAATGAATTCCTTTATATCAATGTTATTTTTTCGCTACAATGATTGTACCCTTTTTTTTACAAGAATACAATACTCTTTGACAAAAAAATATCAACAGTTCAGCTTACCACCTTAACATTCTCCTCCCCGAACAGTCCGCGGAGTTTGTCGAGAACAGCGCTGTCTGCCTTGATGTTACGATTGGGCGGCAGCGTCTTTTTCTGACGTGTTTCTTCTATATATATAACAATATTGTCAATTCCTTCTGAATCATAGATTGCATTGAAAAGTTCTGCTTCCTTATTCCTATAGGTATCCATGTCCGGAAATTTGAGCCACACCTTTCTTGGAATCTCATCAAAGGAGGTAATGCTCTCGCAGATCAGCTTGCCGTCCCGTTCATCCTCCACCTGCACTCTGCCCTCGATAAACACCTTATTCTCTTCCATCAGTTTTGACGAATACTTCTCATATGCATTCGGAAACACGATGACCTCTATGCTGCCCACGAGATCTTCCACAGTGAGAAATGCCATGATCTTATCCTGTTTGGTGTACTTGATCTTCTTGTCCATGATCATACCGCCGATCGTAGCCTTGGCGTTGTCCTGCACGTGCGTCAGTCCCGTCTCCTCATCGAGATAAAAGTCAGAGGTCTTTGCCGTGATGCGTTTCTCCCACACAGACTGATATTCCTCCATCGGATGTCCGCTGACATAGAAGCCCAGCACTTCTTTTTCAAAGCTCAACAACAGCTCCTTCTCATACTCTCCGACATCTGGCAGTTTGATCTCCAGCTCCTTTTTATCCTCCTCAGAAACAATATCAAACAGCGACATCTGCCCTGCCGTCACACCGCGCTTACTGTGTACGACACTGTCAAGAATGATCGCATAGACACTCATCAGCTGTTTCCTGGTCGCACCAAAACTGTCAAAGGCGCCCGCCTTGATGAAATTCTCGATCGCGCGCTTATTGATCTCGCAATGCTGCGTTCTCTCGATAAAATCCTTTAAGTTTTGATAGTTTCCATGCGCAGTCCGCTCCTCGACGATCCCTTTAATAACTGTGCTGCCCACGCTCTTGATCGCATTCAGCGCATAGCGGATCGCGCCGTTTGACACCGAAAATCCGCACTCGCCCTCATTGATATCAGGCGGCAGGATCTGGATTCCCATGCTCTTGCAGACCATAATATACTCCGAGACCTTCGAGGCATTGTCAATAACTGACGTCAACAGCGCCGCCATAAATTCCACCGGATAATAATATTTCAAATACGCAGTCTGATAAGCTACCACAGCATAGCACGCCGCGTGGGATTTGTTGAACGCATACTTGGCAAAATCCATCATCGTCCCGTAAATATGATCCGCCACTTCCTCCGAAATACCGCATGACACGCACCCAGGCACTCCCTCCTCGGGATTGCCGTGAACGAAATTCTTGCGCTCCTGCTCCATAACATATGCTTTTTTCTTGCTCATTGCACGCCGCACGAGATCGCTCCGCCCCAATGTATAACCGCCGAGATCGCGCACGATCTGCATAACCTGCTCCTGATAGACGATACAGCCATAGGTAGGCGCCAGGATCGGTTCAAGCTGCGGGCAGGCATAAGTAACTGCATCGTGATTATTTTTTCCCCTGATATATGCCGGAATGAAGTCCATCGGGCCTGGGCGGTAGAGCGAGATCCCCGCAATGACATCTTCGAGATTCTGCGGTTTCAGCTCTTTCATAAAGTTTTTCATGCCCTGACTTTCAAGCTGGAACACGCCGTCCGTCTTGCCGGTACCAAGGGACGCAAGCACCTTTTTGTCATCATAGTCAATGTGATCCACATCGATATGGATTCCCGTCGTTTTTTCCACATTGTCCACTGCGTCCTTAATCACTGTCAATGTCCGAAGCCCTAAAAAATCCATCTTCAGCAGACCGAGCTCCTCGATCGTGGTCATGGTGAACTGTGTCGTGATCGCGCCGTCACTCCCCCGCGACAGCGGCACAAACTCGTCCGCCGGCTTCTGGCAGATCACAACTCCCGCCGCGTGCATGGACGTGTGGCGCGGTAAGCCTTCTAGTTTTAAACACATATCAATCAGATCGTGAACCTGCTCGTCCTCCTTATAGAGCGTCCGAAATTCCGGGTTCATCTCCAAAGCTCGCGTAATGCTCGCTGGCGCGTTGCCCTCATTTGGTATCATCTTGGCAATCCCGTCGACATAATTATATGGAAGATCGAGCGCACGCCCGACATCGCGGATCACTCCTTTTGCAGCCATCGTACCAAAAGTCACGATCTGCACGACTTTGTCATGACCATACTTTTCGCTGACATAGTCGATCACTTCCTGCCGCCGCTCATAGCAGAAATCAATATCGATATCAGGCATGGACACGCGCTCCGGGTTCAGGAAACGCTCAAACAGCAGGCTGTAGCGGATCGGATCGATGTTGGTAATATGCAGGCAGTACGAGACGATGCTTCCCGCCGCCGAACCACGCCCCGGGCCGACCGGAATGTCATGCTCTCTGGCCCAGTTGATGAAATCCCACACGATCAGGAAATAGTCAACATACCCCATCTTCTGGATCACGCCGAGCTCATAGTCCAGCTTTTCCCTGATCGTGCCATCATCGCCAGGATAGCGCTCCGCCAGTCCGTCTGTGCAGAGCTTGTTGAGATAGCTCCATGAATCATAGCCCTGCGGCACATCGAATTTC
Organism: Lachnospiraceae bacterium UBA7179; assembly: GCA_002491195.1. Classification (GTDB taxonomy): domain Bacteria; phylum Bacillota; class Clostridia; order Lachnospirales; family Lachnospiraceae; genus COE1. The sequence continues at coordinate 84,928 of DKVL01000114.1, read as the reverse complement.
GGCAGCTTCGTCACGCCAAACTCAATCTCCACATTGCACCGGTCTGCGATCATCGCTGTATTGTCGATCGCCTGCTGCGCATAAGGAAACAATTCGCGCATCTCCATCTCACTTTTGACATAGTACTGTCCGCCATCATAACGCATCCTGTCCTGGTCGGAAACCTTTTTTGCCGTCTGGATGCAGAGCAGGATATCATGCGACTGCGCATCTTCCTTATAAGTATAATGAATGTCGTTCGTTGCCACTAACGGAATATCAAGCTCCTTGCTCATGCGCAGAAGCGCCGTGTTGACCGTCCTCTGGTCGGGGATTCCATGATCCTGCAGCTCAAAGAAATAGTTGCCCTTTCCAAAACAGTTCTCATATTTCAGCGCGGTCTTCTTCGCCTCCTGATAAAGCCCCTTTGCCAGCAGTCTTGGCACTTCGCCCGCAAGGCACGCGGAGAGCGCGATAATGCCCTCATGGTACTTTTCCAGAATTTCCATATCAACGCGCGGCTTGTAGTAATATCCCTCGGTAAAACCCTTGCTGACGATCTTCATCAGATTGGCATAACCGACATTATTTTCCGCCAGCAGAACGAGATGATGGTAGCGCTCCTCACCGCCGCCAATTTCCTTGTCAAAGCGTGAGTTCGGTGCGACATAGACCTCACAGCCGAGGATCGGCTTGATGCCGTTTGCCTTCGCTTCCTTATAGAAATCAATCACGCCATACATGACACCGTGGTCTGTGATCGCCGCGCTGTCCATGCCAAGCTCCTTGACGCGCTTTACGTACTCCTTAATCTTGTTGGAGCCGTCGAGCAGACTGTACTCCGTATGTACGTGTAGATGTGTAAATGCCATTTTATACCTCCTTGCGTGCCCTGGCACGCCTATGCTCCTCCCCAAAACCGTCTATTGTTTAACAGTTCTTTTATTTTTTTGCGCACATACCGATTGTAAATGTGATCCACCAGATGAACCAGACCGCTCAAAAACAGACTAATACATAGTTTGCCCGCCGCAAAATCATCGGTAACCTTCTGCCACAGCAAAACCCACAACACACTCATCACCAACAGCTCTATAACCGGGACAGCCAGCAGTCTGCGAAACCATCGGTCAGAGAGATCCATGTCCTTCAAAATAATCTCATAATAAAGAATAGACACAAATGTCAAGGGGAACCAATCCCTTGATACGATACATGCGATAACACCCAGAATGCCATACACGCCAAACGCAAACAGGACATGTCTCCTCTGCCCGGCTTCAAGTGTTTCCATATACGCTTCCCGCTCTGCGTTCAGATACGCGACAAGTTCCTGCTCTGTCTGGAACTGCATCATATCTCTTATCGTTTGATTTAAAAGGTTCTTCACCATTACCTTCAAACCTGCAAGATCTGTCTGTCTCTGGATTCGAAAGGCTTGTATGATCTGCAGGTCTTCCTCGCTGTACTGCAGTCTTCCAGTCCAGAAATTTTGTTTCGGCAGTCCTGGAAAAAACTTTCTATATGCGCCCTCACCTGTGGTGAGCTTCCCTTCTCTTCGCAGCTGTGTCTCGTTTTCAAGTCGTGCCTCCACGAGAATCCGAAACATCAGTGTGTCTTTCTTCTTGCTTTTTTTGTCAGGATAGCATGTAAATTCGACGGAACGGACGATGCCGTTTTCCATTTTTACAAACGCCCCGCGCGCCTTTCCAAACCCCTTTTTTTTCAGGATATCCCTGTAAATATCCTGTACAAAACGGTCATACTGCTCCCGCAGCGAATCAGTGTCACCCATCTTTATAACGCCCCTTCATTCCATTCGATCACTTCACCACATACCTTAAATCAAACCAAATCCTCTCGCTGATCACTGGCGGTATCAGCCGCCCCTTCTGTTTCAGAATATCACAGATCTCCTGCGCCTGCTGTCTGGGTATCTTCGCATATGGATTCCTTTCATGGATCTTAGACACAATGCTGCAGCGCCACTCGTCCGAAAGCTCCTCATCGCAATACAGCAGAAGCAGATACGGCAGTCTTTGCCATGAGGGCGCACACAACAGCAGTTTCAGAAAACATTCTCCCGATACACTTCCCCTGTTTTGCATAAAACATTCATACAGGCGCAATGCATTGTATGAAATGCGATATTTTTGTATCAGACGGTACGCCTGTCCTGCCATGACCGGGCTGTCGTCGGACAAAAGACGCCAGTACACCGCCTCCCCCGACTCTGCTGCCAGATTCCCATAAGCAATGAGCGCCGCCTTCCGAATCCGTTCATCGGGATCTTCCAGGAATGACAGCCAATGCCATTTTCTCGCTCATATAGGCAGTCATCTTCTCCCGGATCTTCACAAACTGCTCATTCGTCTCTGTCAGTTCCGAATGAAAATCCATCAACTGATCCAGATACCCTTGTTCGTGCACGATCTTACAGCTTATAGGATACACCAGTTCATACACCAGTGAAATATGTCCAACTACATTGTCAACAGGTGTCTTTTTTAAACTTCTAAGGATTGCGTGCTCCTCATAAAACGCCTGCATGACCTCCTCTGTCACTCTGCAGTGCTTGAGATCGTAGGTGGTCACATTGTAGATTTCCTCGATCGGAACAATGACATTGACTTTGAGAATATCAATCTTGTCCGCATCGCGCAGCAGGTCTGCAAACTTTCTCTCACGCGGCGTATAATTTCCGGGAACGCGGTATGCACTGTGGCACCGCACTGCTTTCTCGAGCAGTTCATCCTCCGAATCGTCCTCCACATAGTCCCTGATCTTTCCTTCTTTGAACAAGATATCCGCGCCAAACTCCGCATGATCTATGGACTGCGCGTCGATAAATGTACCATATCTTCGCAGCTGCTCAAACCGCCCCACATCATGCAGCAGCCCGGTCAGCCAGGCCAGCTCCTTTTCGCTTTCATCAAAGCCCGACTGTGCGGCAATCTGCTCACACAGCGCACACACCCTGTAGGTATGGTCGATCTTCAATTTTACTTTCTCGTCAGAAATATCATACTTTCCTGTATACTCCTCAAAAGCCGCAAGGGCTCTCTGCCTGTCTATGATCATTTTTCACTTCTCCTCAATACCAATAACGGTGCCAGCGCCTGACAACCTTCTCCGCCTGAATCATATCCAGCCCAGTGATCCGGCTTAACTCCTGGATCGCCTGCATCATTTCGATATGATCAATCAGCTGGTTCACTGTCGCCAGCTGCTCTTTCTCATAAACGATGTTTCCGATCGTTATATGTGTCTGGTTTCTGCGCCTGCTCCTCTGGTAGATCAGCACTGATCCGCCGGCTGCGATCATGACAATGCCCGCCGCAGTCCAGACCAGACCGCCGATACACTCCCTCTTATATTTCGCAATATCCCGCTCCTCTATATAATACGGAAAAATTTGTTTGTCAGCTTCTGACTCTTCAAGATAACCCGCCTTATCAAGCCATTTCCGAAATACCTGATACTGCTGCTCATTCATCCTGTGCAGAAATCCTTCTACAAAAATGGGTTCTCCTTTCGCATCGGACTGTACCAATGGTTCGGGCTGCACATTAACCCCCCGCTCCTTTACATCGAACTCTGTCGTTCCAGACAATTTTCGAAACAACTCCTTCCTGCCCTTTGTCTCCCTGATTCCCATATAACATGTGTGACCATCGACGTCAATTGGCAGTACATAATAATATGCAATATCCGTAATATAATCGTCATATGTATAGTCATATCTTCCACATAGTTCATCAATCGTACCACTGACAACATCCATTTCCTCAAGTCGTGGCACATCGCACGGTTCGGAAAACAGGTCAACCGGTTCACTCAGCGCCGCAAACCGCACCCACCATGCGTCAGCCCCAAGCAAAACCATTTCAAGCATTAAGATACTGCATCCTGCGCAGATTGCAATGATCGCAAGCACACTACTTAGTCTGTTCTGCATCCTATCCTTATCCTTTCCCACAACTCAGCTTAGTATTTTCCCTTTTTTATATAATTGGGCAGAAACCGGATCAGCTGGTCTACCTCCTGTTTCTGGTAAATTCCAAGCGGTGTGGCCCCTGTTTCCTCATGCCATGGTTTTGCACCTGTCGCTCCCACAATCTTATTCACATGAATACGCATTTTGGTTTTTCCCAGCTGAAATACCAGCTTTACGCCTTCATTGCGGATGCGGTATTTCAAACGAATACAGTTCCAGTCGACCGGAAGAACATTCCTGCAGATCAATGTGCCGTCTCCCTGCATCACATAAGAAACTACCACGATATCACGCTCATTAAAGCACACAATATATGGATAGAAATACCAAAGATAGCGTCCAACCAGAATTTCATAATTTCCGACAACATATATATAATCATGATAGTATTCTTTCATCACGATCTGCATGAAATCCAACATCCGCTGTTTGTCCCTGCCAGTCTGTCTCTGCTCCTTCATATATTTTTCTTTCTCAACACTGCCATATATATTCAGTCCGATCAGACCGATCGGCAGGCCGATCAGCAACACTCCGCCTATTCCGCCAATAATCGAAAAAACAATCCTCACAAAATTCATATATGATTTCCCTTTTTTATCCTCTGCACAGCTTCCCTATATGCCTCGGCAGTCCTGTCGTCAAACAACACCCATAATACCTTGTCAAACAGTTCCGGATTTTCTGTTAAAAAACTATCAACCGTCCCGACCGCGATCTTCGCCGCACGCTCGACCGGAAACGCATAGATTCCTGTGGATATGGAAGGAAATGCGATCGTTCTGATATTGTTCTTTACCGCCAGTTTCAGTGAATTCTGGTAGCAGTCCGCCAGCAGATTGTCCTCATTGTGGCTCCCGCCGTTCCAGACCGGACCGACCGTGTGAATGATATATCTGCAGGAGAGCCGATACGCCTTTGTGATTTTTGCCTGGCCTGTCTTGCATCCGCCCAGCAGCCGGCACTCTGACAACAGTTCCGGTCCCGCCGCCCTGTGGATCGCGCCATCGACGCCCCCGCCGCCTAACAGGCTGCTGTTTGCTGCGTTCACGATAGCATCCACATTGTCAATTTTGGTTATGTCTCCCTTTAATAACTCGATCATATACATTCCTCTTTCATCTAATATCTTCCCACAACTTCTCAATCGAGTAGGGAAGCGCCATCTTCCCCTACTCGCAGCGCGCCCCATGCGCCGCCTTAGCAGTATATTGTCTCTGCAAGGGGCTGTGCATAAAAACCAGAATACCCCAGCTCTTCTAAAACGCGCTCTCCATCTCTGATCTCAAGCTCCCCGGCATCCGTATCATGGCAGCAGTTGGCAAAAATATATTCGATCATCTGTCTGGCAAACAATGGTCTGCACAGATTCAGTTCAACCTGTTTTCCATGATATTGGCAAATGGTCCCTTTGCTCGTATAAACGTCCAATTTCATCTGCGGCGCATATTTTGTGAAATATACCCGCACCTTTAACCGCGGATTTCTTTTCGGGACAAACAGATAATAGGAATATGGATAGTTTGAAAAATCCATGTCGTCGTAATAATAATTCCATAGATATTCCTTTTCCTTCACGACAATATGTCTCAACTTCCCCCTGTTCTTCAAAGCCTTATCTCCCTCTTCCTTTATAATACCATCACCAGCGTTCCCGCCCCGATCAGGACACAGCCGACAAGCGACTTGGCGCTGAACTGCTCATGCAGGAACACAAATCCAAGCACCAGCGTTATAACCACACTGAGCTTGTCGATCGGAACAACTTTGGAGACCTCACCGATCTGCAGCGCACGGTAATAGCACAGCCATGAGGCTCCGGTTGCCAATCCTGACAAAATAAGAAATATCCAGCTCTTCCTACTGATCTGGAAGATCCCGCTCTGCGTATTGGTCAAAAAGACCATCCCCCACGCCATGACCACAACAACCATCGTCCTGATGGCTGTCGCAAGATTGGAGTTGACACCCTCAATACCGACTTTCGCCAGGATGGATGTCAATGCCGCAAACAATGCGGATAACAATGCAAATATGAACCACATAATCGTTTCCTTCTTTCCTATTCTTAAAATCTGCCAAAAAATAACCGACACATCCTGCCTTATCTGCATCACTTATTTCCCGACAGTTTCTTATTCCTGTCCATGACTGCCGCCAAAGCACATTCCCGCATATCTTCCAATGGCGTATTCCAACTCTGTCAGATATTCCCAATAATCATCCGGCAGGTTCGTGATGCGGCTCCCGTCATTTGGATCAAAGTGATATACGATATGCTTCAATATTTCGATCTGTATGAATCTTAATTGTTCCAGCACATCTTCTTGTTTTTCTTCCAGGGCATTGATATCATCTATTAATTTTGCAAAAGCATCTGTGTCAAAAAGATTTCTCTCATGCAAATAGTATAAAAAACTGTTGTTCGCCGCCTTAAAATTATCCTCGATCAAAATACAGCGCCACCTCTCACTCTGGTGTCATATCCACTCAAACACCTCATTTTCCTGACTGAAGCTCCTCTTTCAAAAGTTCCTCAACGCGTGCAGCCGAAATTCCCTGCTGTTCTGCATATCTTAATATATTGGAAATACCTTCTGCTATATACTTTTCCGGTTCCTTCTTGGAAATAGAGATCACTACATCATACGCCTTCACTTCCTCTGTAATTTGTTCCAAAGCACCCTCGTAAATAGCAAGTTTCTTTGCCCCGGTCTGATACAACGCATCTTCTAACGCCTTCTTCTCCACTTCAGTGATGCCTCTGGGTGTACAGACAGCAATGTCAGGCTTGCGGAGCAGTCGTTTTCCCCATGTTTTTGTCATCATGTACTGAAACATACCAGCCGCGGCAGAATAATCCGCAATCCCTCCCTGCCGTAGCGGCGAAATGACCTGAACATCCTCTGTATTTTTCCCGGCTGCCTCCTCTGCTTCCCTGCCGACTGCAAGGATTTTCCCGTCAGCTTTGGCAAAGGCGATCAGGGATTTCTCCTGCAATACTATCCCCTTTTGTTTCAAATGGATTTCTATGTCCGCCGGTTCATATCTGATCCATGCCGCCATGCTGTTCATCCTCTCCCGCCACCAGAAAACTTTTCAACCGTTCTGCGCTCCGTGTCCCTGCAATATGCCTTGATTTCGATACTATTCATATAATTGTCAAAAACGTGTTCCCCATGCTCCTCAAAATATTGTTTGAACGGACAAAATAAATGCACCAGATTTGTCTGGTTAAAAAATACAAACTGCACTGGACATTCCATAATGCCGCTGATGCCAGACACCGTCAGCACACCGCATTCCTTACGGACAGACTGACAGTCTCGAAGAATGTTGCCACAGGCTTTTACTTCATCGATTCTCTCTATATCCTTTGCCCCTGCAAGCTCCGCCGTCGCCACGCGCTGCAGCTGGTCCTGAAAATCCGTGTCGATCATAACCTGCGCCGCATCGAGCATGAAATCATACCCATAGGTCCATGTCGCACTGTACTCTGCCATCATCCACCCATTGTTTTCCTTTAATCCCTTAAAAATCATCTCTTCTTCTCTTCTGCATCACACAGTCACTTCCAATATATGTTTCCCATCACACAGGATCTCCTGTATTCCTGTTTCTCTTCCGTCATCAGTTTCCCAAGAGTATTATCCATAACCATTTCCGACAAAAACAAGTCATATAATTTCGTCTCAAAGATGCGGTTTGCGATCGCCACTGTTCCATTCGCTTCCTTTATAAACCCGAATGTCACCCCCAGATCAATCAAATAGTTATCGCCCTCAAACGGATAATTGCATCCACAAAACAAGATATCCTGCAGGAAATCTGCCAATTTCTGCAGTATCCATACCAGTATGATGTTCATTCTCATATTCCTGCAGCATACCTGCGATTTCCTCCGCTGAAAAACTCATATCAACCTGAAAATCTACCGCAATGTTCCAGGGACTGTTATACTTTTTTCCTCCTCTGGCCTAAGCTTCGATTTCAGGTTCTTGATATCATACACTCCCGAAAGAATAACACTGTGAAATGTACTGTCCCGCCCCATTTCCCTTTTCAGATACTTATCCCGGAGCATCCCAAGGAAACTTAAGAAAATCTGATTGTCAGAGCTCTTGTCTGCTTCATCTATTATCATTACCACTTTCTGTTCCGTCTGTGTACACAGGGACGAGATCTTCTAACCAAGCATCTTTAGCGGATAATCGCCTTCTATAATGTTTGTCTGGAATACAAAACCCCCGTCACATGAAATCTTTTCATCCAAAACCTCTCCATTCCTGAAAATCAATCCTGCAATTTTTATTATACCTAGTTCCTTACCCTGTGACAAGTTTTCTTTTATTTTTGCACTTGGCATATTTCACTTAGTATGTTATACTTTAGTAAATCATAAATTACTAATGTAAATTTTATAAAATTGCAGAGGTGTCAACAGATGTTTATTGGAAGAAAAAACGAACTTTCCAAACTCGAAAACTTGTACAACACAGACAAATTCCAAATGCCTGTCATTTATGGTAGACGTCGGATTGGCAAGACGGCACTGATCAATGAATTTGTTAAGAACAAGCCACATATTTCGTTCACAGCGATCGAAAGCAGCAAACGACAGAATGTCGAAAATCTCAGCAAAAGCATTTATGCTTTCCAGAACTCCCATATTGAAGAAACGTTTCCTGTTTTTGGCAGTTTCTCCCAGGCGATTGAGTCCATATTTCAAATCGCACAAAAACAGCGCCTTGTTTTTGTCATGGACGAATACCCTTATGCTGCCAAATGTGATCAGACATTATCGTCCTCTCTGCAGGCTATGATTGACAAATACCATCAAAGCTCCAGGCTTTTTCTGATTCTATGCGGCTCTTCAATGTCCTTTATGGAGGAGCAGGTGCTTGGTTACGAGAGCCCTCTATATGGCAGGCGAACTGCACAGTTTAAGATCAATCCATTCACTTTTATAGAAACAATGGAATACTTTGGCGATTACGACAAATATGATGCCGCCTGTTTATTTGGCGTCAGCGGTGGAACTCCCCAATACTTTCTGCAGTTTGACACCAGATTAAGCGTACGGGAAAACATGATTCAAAAAGTGCTCGATACCAGTTGCTACCTTTTTGAAGAACCGCAAAATCTTCTAAAACAAGAAGTGCGGGAAGCAGCTCTGTATAACACGATCATCTCCATAATCGCCACCGGCAGCACAAAACTTTCAGAAATCGCCTCGAAATCTGGTGAAACGACAAGTGCATGTTCCGCTGTTCTCAAAAAACTGATCACACTCGGAATCGTTGTGCGCGAAACTCCATTCGGGGAAAAGGAAGGGCGAAAAAGCCTGTATGTGATCAATGACAATCTGTTTCGATTTTGGTATCGTTTTATTCCAAACAATATTTCAGCACTCCAGAATGACATGTCAGAACTGGTCTATAACATGATAGAAAATCAGTTTCAGTCCTACATGGGTCCCATATTTGAAGAAATCTGCCGCCAATATCTGTGGCAGCTCAACCGCCAGGGACAGCTGCCTTTTATCTTTACAAGCCTGGGGCGCTGGTGGGGAACCAATCCGTCAACAAGACAGCAGGAAGAAATTGATATCGTTGCCTCCGATCGCACTACCTCAGAAGGCAATCAAAAAAACGCTATTATCTGTGAATGCAAATGGAGAAACGAACTGACAGAAGTATCAGTTCTTAACAAACTGGTAGAACGCAGCAACTTGCTTCCCTACAATTTAAAATATTTATATCTTTTCTCCAAATCAGATTTTTCAGAAGCCTGCATCAGGACAGCAAAACAATTAAGAAATGTCACGCTTGTCACTTTTAAGGAAATGATCAGGTAGAAAAGACGCGTGTGCACTGCGGCTCCAGCAGCGATTACCTGAACCGTATTGTCAACAAGTACGCCGGTATGTGCCTCTTTGACTACAGCATGACTTTCCGGTTAAAAAAAGCGGCAAAGTGCCTAGTCGAGTCCAAAGACTCCATCAGCGCCATTACCGCCAAACTGCAGTTCTCAAACCGCACGCACTTTTATGCCCTTTTCAAAGAAAAATATGGTGTCACACCGAAAGAATACAGGAAGATGCACCTCTAAATGCCTTCAAACCACGACACCTCATGAAACGCATCCCACATCACGAGCGACTTCCTGTACTCTATTTTCAGAGATAGATTATCATAACAGGAATCGCGGTCAAAGATCATGTACATCTCTGCATAGTGCACATCCGTCTCCTCTTCCCTGCACGCTTCGTCGCAGATCAAAAACTCCATCTCACCATAATCCATTTCCCTGACATCACTCACACTGCGGATTTCTTCGCTGCCCTTCACAGCCAACGTGCACTCCACAATCCTGGGCTCCACCAGCTCGATTCTGCCCTCTCCCGACTGATGTGCCTGCGGATACGGATTCAACGGGTGTGTCCTCAAGATCTCCATCCATTCCAGCTCAAAGATCAGACAGTCATCCGCATAATACAAATGACTGCAGTCACAGTCATGCAAAGATACATACTGCAGGGTATCTTCACCGATATACCTGTAATTTCTCTCCATTCGCTCTCTCTCCTTTATTTCTAATACATCGCCTTCAGAAACTGCTCAAAGGAAAGAAAAACTCTGTTAAAATTCCACCTTCCCTCTCCATGAAGCGCAAAGTATACTGGCGAATCTTCCAGTGACAGATCCAGGCAGAAAGGATCTCCAGAACGCTCTGCGATCACGATATAATCTGATTTCCACCCTTCAATCATCTCATCTGTACAGGGATTATATGAATATCCGTCCTGCCCTCTGATCAGATCATGCGCCCCGTACACTGAGACATCACCATAACCTCTGATCCTAATATCCGCGCGCAGCGGCGATGCTTTCTCCAAAAAGTCAAGATATGCATATGGCAGATTCCAATTCCACTTTTCCAATATCTGCTCCAGGTCCGCCTGATCTGCCATGATCAGCCAGTTTGACGGGTGCGCCAGGTCCTGTTTCTTTGCACGCTTTTCCAACAATATCTGATCCAGCCGCGCATAGAGCTTTTCCGCCGCACTTTCCGGCCGTATCAGACACGCATGACAAATCGGCAGCTCGTATCCTTTTCCATCTGGAAAGCCTTCCTGCATCCAGGCATAGATTGCTTCATAATCAATATCCGATTCCTTCCAATTACGACATTCATAAGGTTTCCCTGCATCAAACGGATTGTTGGACAGCTTCGAAATCTCTTTTATTATGAGCGCCTTACATTCCAGTTCGATTCCCTGTGTAAAAATATAGCGGATCAAATACTCATAAGAGTCCTTTTCCATCACCTTTACGTAACCCTTTATTCCATAATAAAACTTGGAATAATCGCCGAATTCCATGCACTCCCTGAAAAAATCAGCATATGCCGTCTCTCTTTCCCGCACAAGATCCACTGCACACGAAACCGCATAACCCTGATGAAATACGACACGCCCACATTCCGCATAGCGCATAAATGCTTCCAAGATCCTCCCGCGGCTGCTCTCATCCGCCTTTTTTGTCAGTGCATTGATCGTATTGACCACAACAGCCCCATCCGCAGAGTCCATCAATTTCTGAATATCTTTTTCTATACGATCCATATTTTCATTCTCCCTGTTTCCTTACGCAGCCGCCATCTCCTTATGAACATTCTGAACCCTGCACGCGCAAAAATTCCTGTCATTTTATCCAGTTTCCTTCGTCCCAGTGCTGTTCTAAATAGTACTGCCGCAGATAATCAATATCATATTCCCTGTTTTCATCCAGATAAACGCACTCATCCACAATATGCCGGAGCACTCTGTCCGAACCTCCGGGCAGCAGTACCAGCGCGCCTGCATCTGTCAGATTTCGTAATACCTTAACCAGTCCTCCTCCGGACACCAGGTAATAAAACGCACTTGTTTTATACGGCGCATAAAAAATCTGCTTTCCCGCGGCATAGCCAAGCGCCGCCGACGCCCTCCACCGCTCCCCGCTTAATTGAAACAGCTTTCTGTCGTAGCGCGGCTCTGTCAATACAAATTTTTCTGCGATCTGTTCAAAGGAATCTGTGCAGCTGCTTTTTTGCAGCGCCTTTTCTATCGATTTTTTCACCACACGCTTTCTGTACTTTTCATAATAAGGTTCCAGATTCCAGCTGATTTCAGATAAATCTTTTTTCGTAATCTTCCTGTCATTATAATAAATCCGCAGATCATCAAAATCCACCCTGCCGCCCAACAGATAGGAAACATACATACAGCCCTGCTCATACTCACTGATAAGCCCGTATATTTTCCCGCTCTCAAAGGACAGATCTTCATACCGCCAGCTAGCAAAAACCGTTTTATCCAAAGTTGCTGCGCCCTCGATAAGCGAAACGCATCTTGATGAATCGATCTGAATCTTAAACATCGAAAGTTCAACCTCCTTTTCCGATCAACAGCCTGTCTGTCCGTACCACGCTGTCTTATTCGCCCTTCCTGTAAACATACCGGACATCATTTCTCCTGCAATATCTCTCCGCATAGCTTTTCGGTGTTACTGTCACTGTCACATCCGCATCATTGTGAAATATTGTCTGCGGTGCTGTCCCTTTGTATGTGTCATTCTTGATCTTTTGAACCGACTGCGGCAGCACAACGGATCTCAGGTTCTTGCAATTTTGAAAAGCATGCCGTGCGATTTCCAAAACACCCTCGCAAATGATCACTGTCTCCAGCGCCATGCAGCCCTGAAACGCACATTTGTCAATGATTTCGACTGTTCCGGGAATCGTCACATTCTGCAGGGCTGTGCAATACGAAAACGTCTCGCGATGAATCGCGGTGACTCCCTCGGGCACATTCACAGCACGCAGACTTCTGCAGTCCGCAAACGCCCTCTCCCCGATCACTGTCACTCTGTCGGGAATACGAACCTGCTTTAAGGCCCAGCAGCCGTCAAAGGCGCTGTCACCGATCCTGTCAATTGTTTCGGGCAGCGTGATCTGCGTGATCGTCATGCGCTGCTGCCTCTGTTCTATCTTCAGGCGCAGCGCAGTCGGCGAAAAAGCTCTGTCGCCAACTGCTGACACAATACTGCCGCCAATCGTTTCAGGAACGTCAATCTCGGTACTCGTACCCTTATAGCGCGTGATCATAAGTGTGCCGTCCCCGCGCTTCTCATAGCCCCATATTTTCTTTAACTCGGCAACCGAATCGGGACTGGCACTCAGCTTGCGCATCATTCTCTTTTCCGCTTTTTCGCGCTCTGCTGCAAAGTCTGCTGTGCGGTTCTTATATGCCAGCAGCCATGCGGCACATTCCGTTTTGCCACCATCGGAAGCGTATTTTATCATCTCATCACGCCTGCGCGGCATTTCCAGCCATCCATACTGGGCGCAGAGTTCAAGACAGGCCACGCTGTCCTGATCAATTGCGCCTCTCATCAGCTTTGTTTTGTTCATTTTCTTCTGGTTGAACGACTCTAACACAAACTGAAAAAACGCAGGCTTGTACAGCCGGTACTGCTTTCGGTATGGATTGTAATTCGCCTCATATACAGATTCTGTATAGTACAGTCTGGCCCCGTCCATTTCCCGGACAATGCCGCCGACCACCTCGATCAATTCCTCGTCGCCCAGATACCCCAGCATATGACAGAACGAATACCACTCATCGCTGCGGCCATCCTCCGCAAGCTTTGCAATCCGCTGTTTTGAAAAGTGCACACCGCACTTTTTGAGGACTTTCGTAATCTGTCTGTTGCTGCTCATGATCGCGTAAAAAAGCAGCTCCTCCGCATCAAAACAGGCGCTTTCGCGATGCTCGTACAGGTACTTTACAATCTCAGCGCGCTGTTCCACTGGCAGCGCACTCAACCGCATTTCGCCCTCTGCGGCACAAGCGCCGCTGCTCTCTTTCCTGTCATTAAACAAAGTCTGCTGGAACAAATCACCCATCTCCGGCGGCGTCACCCAGATATAATTCCTAAAACAGGCGTCTCTTACATCAACGCCCCCGACATGATAGGACAGCACGTCATTCATCTCCAGCACTGTCAGCCAATAGCGCAGTTCATAAAAGGCGCCTGCACCTTCATGACGCACATAAATAAAATTCGCGCCGCTCTCGACAAGCGCCCTGACATGCGCAAGCCCCCGGAAACGGCAGGCAAGCCCTAACGCCCTCGCGGACATCTGGATCTGTCCAAGCTGCCTGTACAGTGCAAAAAGCTCTTCCGGGGAGCTCGTGAGTACAGCATGTTCCAAAATCGCACATTTGTCCATCTGTGATTTATTTTTGTAATCCATAATGACCTCTTTCGTTTCAATAACTATCGATCCTCCAACAGCAGACTCCTCCACTCTGCTTGTTTTTCATTATACTTCGATCTTCACTGTCAGGCAATAATATTTTAAAGTCGTATTCGCTAACGAGAGTTACAGTTCAGCTTTGCCGAACTGTAACGCATCAAACCATGCAAAAACCGCTTCGCGGATGTCAAAGCCACGTACCGTGGCTTGATGCATCTCGACCCATACGCTTTCTCACGGACTTCGCAGCGTAGTGCGAAGTCCTGGGCTGAACTGTAACTAACGAAATCCATTATTTGCATACACCTATTGAATATCTGTTTAAAATGTGATAAGATTAATCTGATAATATCAGTTTCATAATAAAATGATTTCCTGTCAAACGGAGGTGTACTTATGGGAGGAAAAGAAGTACTATTTCAAAACAAAAACAGCCAGGAAGGGTTTACACTTCGAAATCAGGAACGCGAACTCCACGATTTTGAAGAGATCGATATCGAACTTTATCTCAATGACATGTTCATCACACCAAGACAGTTTGTGGTTCTGACTGCTCCGGTGGCTCAGAATCAGATCCGTTATGTCCAGGCCACTGTGCACTCCAACGGAGAGCTTGAGGTTGAATTGGGCATTGAGAAAGAAAACACGCAGCTCTATTATAAGATCTGTTCCGAGGAGGAGTGCTACCAAATATTTCTCGACTTTTATCACAATGCATTCAACCCCGACAGAAACGAATACAAACCGGTAGAATTTTAAATATCACACAAAGTGGTGAAAACGACGCATACGCGTCGTTGTGCAGACGCTCCAGGCTAAACTGTATCGGAAAACAACTGCAAACGAATTGAATTAAGCGAGGTAACTTACGATGTTAGAGAACAAAAACCTTCTACTGCCGCCATGGCTTGCCTACCCGGAGATCGAGCGCCATTCGATCGGCTGGCGAATGGGCGGCGGCGAAGACTATATCAGCAAATGGCACAGATGGTATCAAAAACTTTCCCCCAAAAAAAGCGCCGATTATCAGGAGCTTTTCCCCGAACCGCCGACATGGAAAGGCTTCTGGAATGACACGGACGAATGCATTTATTACGAACACGGCGAGTTCGGTATCGAATTTTGGCAGGAGAATGGCATACCGAAATATTCACTGGAACAGGTGCGCAAAGACTACCGCGCCGGCAAAAACTTGAAATACTGCATGTTCTGGAAAACACAGCCCGCGTCGGACCGCACGCTCAGCAGAGGCTGCCTGAGCCAGTGGTACAAATCCCATTTCTTTTCCGTCGCAAACCACTACTGCTGTATGGAACAGTTTATGATGTCCCAGAAAGCGAAGTTGTTTGGCGATGATGAGATCATGCAGCAGATCTTATCCTGCGATGATCCCAAGAAGATCAAAGCGCTTGGACAAAAAGTACGGAACTTCGACGAGACGGTCTGGGGCGAAGTCAAATACTCCATTGTCCTCACTGGAAACTATAAGAAGTTTTCACAGAATCCCCAGCTGAAAAATTTCCTGTTACAGACAGGGGACAAGATTTTAGTTGAGGCAAGCCCCTACGACGGCGTCTGGGGCATTAAGATGGCGGAATCCGACGAAAATGTGCAAAACCCGTTCAACTGGCGCGGTCAGAATCTACTCGGTTTCGCTCTGATGGAGGTCCGCGACGCGCTCCGCGAAGTCTGCAAATTTGAAAGCCTTGCGACTTTCAAATTGAATGAGTCGCCCGCACTGCCCGTCGAGTCCGAATAAACATCCGCGCCCTATATCATAAATCATAGATTTGTGATCGCCATTCGCTGCTCGCCGAATGCGCCAGCATATTCTTCTCGCTAACGCTCATTCTATCATGAGGGCAGTGAGATATGATAAATTATATCACTTTTTCGGCGGCTGCCCGAATCGCATAGAAGCACCGTATCGTCTGACACTCGCTTTCGATACCAGCCTTCATCGAACGCAGCCGCCGCTTTCCAACACGCCGGTCCAAAAGAGCAAAGATCCTGACAAGCATATCTTCGCTGACAAGGCTCTCTTCAATACTCTGATTGTCAAATTCACGAAAAGCACAATAAAAACAGCGCTGGTCAAACACGCCAAGCTGTATGGCCGTGTCATCCATATATGCAAATTCCTCAGTCATACGGAGTGCGTATGTGTCGTCCCTCGGAAAGAGATGTGCCTTACTCCAGTTATTCCAGTAACATCCCTTGATAATCTCCTTACCGTCCAGCCGGATCGCCGCCCGCCCCTCATGGTCAGGACTTTTGCTGTATGACGTTGCATAATATTGGATATGTCCCCGCAGCGAATCCGCAAGATACTCCTGCTCTAATTTGTGCCTGATCCCAGACCATGATGCCATAAATCTCCTCCTTCAAACTACTCGTCCGCCCATACTACTTTCCTGCGGTTCCTTATTCATACAACCCCGCTTTGATACAATTTTCGATTTCTGCCTCGATACACTGCTGAAATTCCTCAAGACTATCCACATCAAACCACTTGCTTTTGCAGTCGATCTCATAAAGTCCCTCATATCCATATTGCCAGATCAGATAATCCCAGCCTGACTTCGTGATATAAGCTTCGAGTATCTGACAGTAGTCAAACAGTTCCTCTACTTTGGAAGTCTTCGACAGGTCTTCTTTTGTGTATTCCCTGAAATCCTGATTCTGCACAAAAGGATAGTGATAAAATGCTAACATAACAAGCCTTCCCATATTTTTTCAAACTCTTCCTTCGTGATCTGACATGCATGGAACGCTTCGCCATATGTGCCAGAATGAAATTCTTCTACCGTCGGTATCGGCGTAATTTCGATCACGCCCGCGTACAGGTCAGGAATATTTTTCGTTCTTCCGTCACGGAAAATATCAATCGACCGCTCTGCCAACCGCTCATTTTCTGTGTTTACCTCATATAGAATGCTTGTGGGCTCATCCTCCAGATCGTGCTCCCAAAATACCTTGATATATTCCATGATTTGCTCCCTGAAACAGTTCCTATACTTTTTCACCTCTTTACAGATCGGGCTATCCCGAAATGTGTTTGTTCCCTTAAGTAAATGCCATTGATTCACACCCTGGAGCGTGTTTGAAAAATGCTTTCTGCCAGATGTGCGTCACAGTTTGTGGGAGATTAAATCATCTTACAGATGATTGGCCAAATGAAGGGCACATAGTGGGCTATGCAACCTAAATTTGGCGCAAAACTTGCACAAAATAGCAAAATTCAGGCTCCGCTTTATCCGGGTTAGGTGTAAAACGTAACAAAATATTACCTTAGCAGTTATTTTCCTACAGATTCTTACTATACAGCGTTATATGATAGCATTATAATATCCTCGTAAAGCACAGTATGTCTCTCATCTAATCTGATATTTTCATGATAATGACCACAGTACCAATGCTGATATTGCAGTTTAGTTTCCAGCTCATCAAAATAATCTGTCAGGATATCTTTATTTCGTCTGGCAGAAAGAACCTTCTCCAACCGGTCCTGCATACGGCCTGACAAGCAATGTGTTATGACATAATCCACCGCATAACCAGCCTTGGATAGGTTCGCTCTCCCCTCCTGCATTTCCTCAACCGACGGCAGCTCCTGCGCCCACCACGATATCCCTCTGACGCGGTAGGGCAGACCGCTCTTGTTTGCCCGCTGCCGCTCTCTGGCATAAGTCGGCGAACTCCTGTCCAGGATCCCGCCCTGTATATCATGCGTCGATGCCCCGCCAAACGTGAAAAAACTTTTGCCTTCAATCTCAAAGATCTGCCCGCGCTCCAGCAGAATGATCTTGTCCTGCACGATATGCCGTACTTTTCCGCCATGCCACATGCATACAGGATACTCTGCGATCATGTCATAATTCTCATGATTCCCCTGCACCCACAAAATCGTAAACGGCAGCGCAGAAAGCCATTTTTTGTTGTATGTAAATTCCCCGTCATGCGCCCACAGCAGTCCCATGTCGCCACACAGGATCACATAATCCTTTTCCGTAATCTCAAATGGCAGCCGCATTCTCTGTTTTCTGGAAAATCTGCTAAAGTCGCCATGACAGTCACCCGTCAGATAAATCATACATGATCTTCCTTTCACCCACATCGGCAGATTCTCAAATCACCGCCTTTACCAGCTGCCACGCGATGCTGCCTTCCCGAAGCAAGCTAAGCGCGTCCTCGAACTTCACCCACTCTGCAGCGTCCACTTCCCCAGACAGCGTAAAATCGTTCTTTTCTGCGACAGCCTTAAATCCGAGCATCAGCATATCCTTCTTCTCATAGGGATAACTTTTCACATATTCCACCGATTTGACATTCAGTCCTAATTCCTCGCCGATCTCGCGCACCACCGTCTCCTCGGCCGATTCCCCAAGCTTCATCACGCCGGCAACACACACATGGTTCGTCGTCGAGACATAGTTCTGCCGCAGCAGCGCAACCTCGCCACATTCATTCACAACCGCCGCAATGATGCTGGTAGTGAACAGATCCCACAGCGGCACCTTGCAATCTGTACAATACGGAATCACTCCCTCATCGCCAATCTCTTTCCTTTCCGCCTTTTTCCCACAGTGGGGACAATATTGAAAACGCATGACATTACATCTCCCTTCTGAACATTTCGCAAATAAATAAAATGTTTATTCGCTGTAACAGCTCTCTTCTACCACTCATTGATATTCGGTCTGGGCACTCTCCACCACTGCTCAAAGTCTGTCGTGTATCTTGACAGCACGTTTCCAATGTCGGAAGGAATCTCATACGACGTGATCTGGAGGAAATGTGTGACAAACGCATCGACATCCGCCATCTCCTGTGTTTTTGCAGCCGTTCTTCCCAACGCAGCCAACTGAGCCGTATCCCTGGATATCTTCTCCACAAATTCCTCCAGACGCCGGTTGCTCGGAAACAGGATTTCGTTTTCCTGCAGGATCATGCGGTATATGCTGTAGATCACCTCATTGACCGCATGGAGTTTCATATAGCCGTCAACCGGACATGATTTCAGGAAATAATAGTAATTTAACCAGAAATCCGCATAGAATGACAACATTTTCTCCTCTTTCTCCTGTTTCTGGAAGACTGGAATCTGATCCACGATCTGCGGAATATCTTCATCTTTTGTGAATAGTACCCGCGATTTCAAGAATGCATTTCTTGCCGGTTCACTCCCCTTTTTTGCCGCATCTGCCAAAAATTCCTTTGTCATATATTTTACATCAAAATATCCGCCTTCGTAGGTACAGTATCCCGCAATCGTCTCTGCGGTTGTATTGCTTTCCACCCGGCGCATATACGCCTCGTCCGTGACAACGATCATCGCATCCAGATCAGAGTCCGACCGCTCGCACCCCTTTGCGACAGAACCGCCGAAAATCACTGCGATCACTTCCTCCTTGTCCGCAAAATATTCTTTTAATCTCTCAAGAGACTCCTCATGATGTTTATACATAACACTTCCTCCATTGTGCTTCAGCAAGTATTCTATGAATCTATAGGAGAATATCAAACACACCCCGGCAGACTCAGAAACTGGCCAGTACACTCTCTTTCTGTATCATCAGTTTCTCAAGCTCCTGCTTCGTTCCCCTGAATACATTCACATCAATATATTTCTGGTCGCCTGCATATCCATCCAGCATCGCAGTATCCATATACTGCCAAAAACACCATTTATCTCCAAACAAAACCGTCGGCGGACAGTACACGCTCCGCACCCACAATGGATAATCCTCAAACTCGCCCTTGATATAGTCATTGTAGACAGTGTACGTCGTATAGATGATCGGTTTGATCTCGTAATGCTGTTCCAGCGCGTCCAGCATCGCACTGAGATTTTCCACTACCTCTGCACGATCTGGCGGATTATTCCTCTTGTTTCCATAATATTCCACATCAATGACCGGCGCCAGCTTTCCATTGAGATTTCCCACAGTGTCAATATAGGACGCCGCCTGTTTATCCCCCTCACTGTCAAAACTGAAAAAATGGTAGGCGCCCAGAGCCAGATGCGTCTGCTCCGCCGCCTGCCAGTTATCCAGAAAACGTTCGTCCACATGCGTGCTTCCCTCTGTCGCCTTAATGATGGCAAAGTCCAGATTCTGCTGTGATAAGACTTCCCAGTCGATCGCTCCCTGATAGTGGGATACATCCACTCCCTGAACCTCGTATCCCTTTGCAAAGATCGGGTTGATCTTAATCTCCTTGCGCAGCACAAGAGTCCCCGTGATGATCACCGCTGCCGTCAATGAACACAGCCCTGCTGCCCAAAGCCATCTCTTTTTGTGAAAAGCCTTCGTGCGCAAAACCTTTTCATCCGGATTTTCTTTATCTAAATTTTTTCTATCTGAATTTTCTCTACCCCAATTGTCTTTGTCTGAATTTGTTTTGTCTGAATTTTCTTTGTCTACATTTTTTCTATCCCAATTGTCCCTGCCCGAAATTTCCTGTCCCGACAATATTTTATTTTGCTCCATATACACCTCTGTTTTATGATAATCGTTTCAAAAACTCTATGCGGTAAATAAGTATTTCATTAACTATTTCAATTTTCTCATCGAACGTAAAAAGATGGATTTAAATACATTATAACCATACTGCTGCGATTTACTCTACACCAAAACACGGCAATAATCGAACATATATTTCTCGCAGACATATATAATCCAACCATTTTCTATCATAAAACAAACTTGCATCATTTTTGCATCATTTTTGTGAAATTTATCCTATCAAATCACCCATGATACCGAATCCGCTCGACCAGCGACTCCTTCCTGACATTTCTGCTCAGCACAAAGGACAATACCATCTGCAGGACACCTATGAAACAAAACAGAAACAGCACTTCCCTGAACGGAAAATGATACACGCCCAAACCGACAAAAGAATTTGCCTTGCAATACCGAAACAGCGCATACCCCAGCGGAATACCAGCCGCCAGCGACACCGCCGCTGTTCCAGCACTAAAAACCATTCCCTCGATCCAGAGACTGTGATCCAGCTGTCTGTTTGTCATGCCTACAGCCTGCAGCACGCCAAATTCCTGCTTTCTCGTGATGATGTTCGTGATCATCGTGTTTGCCATATTCATAAAGCTGATAAACGTTATGATCACACAGAACAGATACGCTGGCAGCATCATAATGCGCATGGAAAACTTTGCCGCTCTCAGCTGGTTCTGATAGCTGTCCATCGCTATATGTCTTATACCATCTGTCAGGCGCTTCAATGCTTCCGCGACAGCTTCCGCATCTCCCGGAGCACAGTCAATCCAAATATCATAATTTGTAACACCAGTAAAACCCATCTTTTCATAAGTGTCCCTAGTCATTGCCATGTGTGCCCCCAGATAGCGGAACGACGCAATCATCTGCGGAGTCCACCTCTGTTTTGCCACTCCGTCATAGAGGGAAAAACAATAGTCTCCCCCAATCTCAAATCCATTGTCTTCCATATAATATTCGGTTCCATAGCACACAGCGTTTTGTGCGCTCATCTCGTCATAGTCCAGTCCTTCCATCTCATCGTTTTTCACTTCCCTGTCAAAATCCTCCCTGTCCAGCACCAGGACGCTGTATAACTCCCCCGTCTCATTTCCCTCCGCATCCAACCGCTCTGCATAGAGAATGCTCTGTGTCCTCACATCTGTCACCTCCGGTATTTCCCGAATCTCCCGGATCAGCTCATCATTCAGAGGATTATTCTCCAGAATGTGATTGAGATTGTTTTCCGGGTACGCCTCATCCTTTAGGTTATAGCGCAGTTGCAACGCAAACTGCCCATGTTTTACCTCGTCCCTTGCCGCGTACTCCGCATCCATATTTCCAAGCCAGTTTGCGAGCACGACAAATAGCACGCAGGACAAGCCCATCGATAAAATGGTTGATACCGTGCGCTTTTTGTGACTGACGAGATTGGCAAATGTGAGCGAAATGATACGCAGCTCACGCTTTCCTCTCCTCAGTCCTGTATTACGCCCCGTCTCCTGGTAACGCATCGCCTCCACCGCGGAGATAGAAGCCACCACACGCATTGGCTTCCGCAATGCAAGCCATACTGCAGCAAACGCAAGCACTGCCATCAAGGCCAGCAATGGCTCATTCAAAACTGACACATCTGTCATTTTCAGTTCAAAACCGCTCGCATTCATATCCCTGATCATATATTCCAAAGCTGCCCGCGCCACACCGACTCCCAACAGCAATCCAAGCGGCACACCAACACAGGATAAATACATCCCCTCTCTCAGAATCATCTGCCGCATCTGCCGTCTCGTGGCGCCGATCGCTTTCAGCTTTCCGTACTCCTGCACCTTCTGGATCACACCGACCTGAAAAATATTGTAGATCACAATCACAGAAAAGAAAATCACGCCCGCACAGACCACTGCGCAGACCGCAATCGTCTCCGTTCCCGGATCTAACTTCCAGCTCAGATAACTGTCGTTTGCCACAACGTTGCGCTCGTCAATGCCGCAGCGCACTGCCAGCGCTTTCATCACATCTTCACTGTTGTCAAATGTCATATTCACACTGTCATCCAGGCAGAACAAGACCGCATAACGCCTGTCCTCCATCGCAACACTCTTCTCAAAATGTCTGATGGACGTGCACGCTGCCATAGAGTTTGTCTCAAGATCGGACTGTTTCAAAAATCCGCAGATGACAAACTCCTTCGGCCGGTAAGTCGATTTCAGATCTGTCCGGAATGCGATTGTCACTGTATCGCCAATCTTGGGATTCTCCACACCAAGCATCTGGAAAAAGCGCGGCGCAGCAGCAATCTCATTTTCCGCTTCTGGACAACGTCCCTCTGCGAGAGAGCGCTCCATGCGCGACATAGCCCGCGCCGTCTCGTCCATACAAGTCAAAATCAGCGTTTTGCCGCCATCACCCATCTGACTGCTGCCGTGATCATACAAAGCGGCATTGTGGGATTGTGATCCCGCAATATCTACCTCCGCATAGTCCGCACTCATCCCAATGCTGGTAAACTCCGCATGGCGCGCCATCTCCTCTATATTTTCCATCGTTACATCCCTGTATATGCCATAAAACTCCCCGTAAAGTTCCGCTGCATTTGCTGCCTGCATCCTGATAAGACCATATCCGGCACCGGAAACGGCTGTCAGAAGCAGAGTCGTGAGTGTGATCGATATCATGATCAGGATGCTTCTTGTCCTGTCCTTTTTTACATTTGCCTTTGCAAGCTCTGTTATGGTACGCATCAGCGCATCTCACCCACCTTTCCATCCTCAATGACCATGATCCGGTCGGCCAGTTGTGCGATATCCTCATCATGCGTGATCATCACAAGTGTCTGTCCGTACTTTTGCGCAGACATTTTCATCAGCCCGATCACCTCATCACTCGTCCTCGAGTCAAGATTTCCTGTCGGTTCGTCCGCAAATACGATATCCGGTCTTGTCACCAGCGCCCTCGCGATTGCCACGCGCTGCTGCTGACCGCCTGACAATGTATTTGGCAGATTGTGCACTTTCTCATCCAGCCCCAGCGTACTCACGATATCCTGTGCAAAAGCCATATCGACCTTCTGTCCGTCAAGCCCGAGCGGAAGCACGATATTCTCCCACACATTGATGGCCGAAACCAGATTAAACGCCTGAAAGACAAATCCCATCTTCCGCCTGCGAAAGATGGCAAGCGCATCCTCTTTCAGCGAAAAGAGATCCATGTCACCCACATACACTTTCCCCCGCGTCGGATAATCCAGACCGCCCAGCATATGTAACAGCGTGCTCTTCCCAGATCCGGACTTTCCCATAATCGCCACAAACTCCCCCCGCTCAATGACGATATTGCTGTCATCCACCGCCCGCACTTCATTCTCACCCGAACCATAGTATTTGCATAAATGCTCTGTCCTCAAAATCGTATTCATCAAAAAAGCCTCCTTTTACCATCTTCTGTTATTATCTCACAGTTTTCTTTCAATCTGCTTTCAAACATGAAAAAAAGTCTTACAATTTTGTAAGACTTTCCTTCCAATTCTAATAATGATTTGATCAAAAATATTAACAGAGCCTGTTTTCATAATCCTGCAAATCATGAAATATATTATCAATAATGGCCTTGTTTCCCTCTATTCGATACAACATAAAATACCGATGTGCCATAAAGTTGATTCTTTTATACCCCTGTTCTCTCAGTCTCGGATTCATACAATCTTTTAAACTACCTGCTACATAGGCCAGACTCTGCTTTGTCATCTCAAAATCGTCCAGTAGATTTCTTGCTGCCTGTTCGTTCTCTTTCTCGAAAAGAAGGTATCGGATAAAACGATCCAAATCTCTTTCTGCATCTTCTGATACCAGTATCTCATAATCCATACTTTTCCCTCATATCAGAAATGACTTCATCAGCATCCCTACACCTTCCCTGCTTTATATGCTCTCTTGAAACTTCCAGTTTCGCAAGCATCTCTTCCTCTGTCATTGTCTCATAGGGATTGTATTTCCCGTTCTTCTTTTTAATTTCAAATGGAAAACCATTATTAGCAACAGCCTGCGTCAAAAACATCCTAATTGCAGCTGTTGTATCCGTGCCCAAATCCTTAAATAATCTGTCGGATTTCATTTTCAATTCATCGTCAACCCTGACTTGTATCGTACTTGCCATATCCTTTTTCCTCACTGTGCCAGTTCCAAAATGTTCACTGACACTCTATATTGCAATAATCTGTAAAACTTCTATCATAAACATACTATCAAATCATTACTAAGTCAATATATTTGCACTTGTTTTCAAAATTTTTTAATCGACATAAATCACCTACAAACATGGAATCTGAAACACAAAGCAGCTCCCCTGCTTCTGATGACGCGGGGCCGACACCACGAGCGTCCCCTCATGTCTTGTCACGATTTCACGCGCCAGATAGAGCCCTACGCCAGAGCCGGACGCTTCCTGCACTTCGCGCGCCCTGCCCCTGTAAAACCGCTGAAAGATCCTGTTCCACTCCTTCCTCGGAATCCCGATGCCCTCATCCTCAATCTCAATGCGCAGATAAACATTCATCCTGATCATACGGATCGTGATCTTCGTCTGTCCTGCACTGTATTTCACCGCGTTTTCCAGCACGTTCAAAAACGCCTCGCACAACCACTTGGGATCATGAAGAACCTTGACCTGCCGCAATTCCTCCTCCGCTTCCAGCTCAATCGAAATTCCTTTCTCCTCGGACTTTGGATAAATGCGGTTTACTGCAAGCAGGATCGTATCAAACAGATTCCGCTCCACCTTTTTAATTGCAATCATTCCTGTCTCCATACGGGAAATATTGACTAACGCCGCGACCAGTTCCTCAAGCCGCAAAATCTGAATATGGCACCGTTCGAGAAACTCCTGATACTCCGCCTCGCTCAAACCTCCGGACTGCAGGATCTCAAAGCTGGTCTTGAGCGCTGCAACCGGCGTCTTCAGCTGATGGGAAATGTCCGTCACAAGAGCCTTTGTCTCCTCCCGCTCGCTCCCCGCCTGCCGGCAAAACAGAGCGATGCTGTCCGCGAGTGCGGCAAACTCCAGCAGAAACCGCCCCAAGTCCTCATCATATTTCTCCAGTATGTTCTGTCTGTCATCCAAATATTCACTGCAGAGATTCTCGTCCTGTTCCTGCCAAATGACATTTTTTGTCCTGTTCCTGTCAAATGACATCTGTGTCATTTTATTGTCTGTCTGACCTGCCGTATTCATCCTGTTCCTGCCAAATGACATCTGTGTCATCTTATTGTCTGTCTGACCTGCCGTATTCATCCTGTTCCTGCCAAATGACATCTGTGTCATTTTATTGTCTGTCTGATCTGCCGTAAGACAATCGTCAGTTATTACTGTCCCCACATTTGCAGCAGCATTTTCCTCCCTCTGCTGAAAGCTTTCCGACGCACGATCCCGCAGCACAGTCACCTGCCTCTGCAGCCATAGCAATTCTTTTTTCCGCAACAATCTCTGCCTTTGGTCCATCCCGTAAAGAAGAGTCAAAAATCCCACATAAAGCAGCCAAAATATCACGCTGATCACAGTCCAACTGCGATACAGGGATTTTTTATAATGGTTTTCATAGGATTTTAGAAATCCGTATTGCGCTAACTGTTGTTCCGCATCTGACTCATCGGTCACAATCTCTCCTTTTAGCAGCCCTGTCACAATATCAACCGACTCCATGCCAGTGTTCTGCTGCTCCAAAGTCACATACAGGATTTCCATCTTTTCCTCATAGCTGCACCATGCAAAATACATCAAAATCCCTGCCATCAAAGCCATCACAGGCAACAGGAATACCGCCTTTACAAATAGTCTGTTTTCTTTTCCATCCGTTCTTATATTCTTTCTCATATAGGTTCGGTTATCTTTTTGGTGTCATGAGCTTCTGAGACAACAGCTTTCTACGCAGGCACCAGTAGACAATGGCACCCACCGGAATGGCAAAAACACACCTCCCGCCGCCAGTGCTGTACATTTTGAAAGCAGAAAAAACAAACCAGCACACATTTCCACCTACACGAATATTGGCAGGCGCAATCTGGACAATCTGGATCCAGAATGCCAGAAAGGTCAACGATGCCGCCAGCCACACCCCAAACAGCCGGGGACGTTTCCGGAGAATATCAACGGCTGTGGCAATAATAAAGAAATAGGACAGGACACTAAACACCAGCAGCCCCCATTGAAACGCGGAATTCTCCCTGGCAGTTGTAAAGCCTCCGCTGATCAGCACAGGTTCCGCGCCAACATTGAGATTGAACTGGTACACCCCGTCTCCGGTGTCATCAGAACGATAGGTAAAGGTGATAGTATAATCCTGCGCCTGCGTATAGACATAGTACTGTGCCTGGCAGATGCGGAAATCCCCGGATTGCGTATAGTTCTTTCTGGTATTGATGGAATTCAGCTTTGTGGTGTACTCGTCAGATTTTTCCCAGAGCTTGCGGACAGCCTCATAGGACTCGTCAAATTCCTCCCGGGTAACAACGTCTGGATACATTGATTGAAAGATCCGGTCAGCATCATCCTCGTTTAATGCCTCAATGAAATTCACAACCTCCTTGTCCATTTCCTCACTTTTGATGAAATCTGCACACCCCGACAGGGAGCAGCAGAACAGAACGGACAGCAACAGAACTACAATACCTGATCTTCTCATTAGAATCCCCCCTCCTGAAACCTTTTGTCAGATAATGCTCATACATATTATACCCCCTTCCTTTTATACATTAGTTTCCCTTTTAATGTGATATCCTTACATATAGGATCTTTACTATTTCGTATTGCCTTTAAAGAATTAAATTGCAGTCTATCATATTCTTGATTCTCATCAATAGAATACAATTTATCCTTGAATTTACGATAGCTGCTTCTGTTATATAATTTCGATGCTGTCACATTGCTAATAATTGCAAGATCTATATCAGATTTTTCCGTGCACCTTTCTTCTATTGACGATCCAAACAAATAGATATAATCTATCTGTTCACATATTTTTGCTATTTCGATAATCTGCTTGATTGTATCCATCTTGATATCAGCTACTGTTATTTTCTCCCCGATATTGTTCTCAATCTCCACCAATTTGCACATTCTCTATTCTCCTATAGTCTACTTTCCCTCTACAATCTATATATCTTTTCGGGCATCTATAAATTATACCATGATTGCTGCGCAATCGCGATAAGTTCATGCC
The DNA here is from genome assembly GCA_002491195.1 of Lachnospiraceae bacterium UBA7179. Lineage (GTDB taxonomy): Bacteria > Bacillota > Clostridia > Lachnospirales > Lachnospiraceae > COE1. The sequence continues at coordinate 56,934 of DKVL01000114.1, read as the reverse complement.
CATTCGGGCATCTATAATTTCTAATGACATCCTAACATACCGCTCTCAGCCTGAAAATGATAACTTCCGTTTAATCTGAATCATGCAAAATATACCCCATGCCCCGGACATTCTTAATGTACTGCGGTTTTGCCGGGTCCTCCTCCATTTTCTCGCGCAGGCGGCGGATCATGACCGCGATCGTATTCTCCTCCACGAAATCTCCCTCCGCATCAAAGAGAGACTCCAGAATCTGATTCTTGGACAAAATCTGGTTCGGATTCTGCAGAAACAGCATCAACAGCTTCCACTCGGTCTTCGTGAAAAAGAGCTCTTCGTCCGCTCTCCAGGCGCGCATCTCACTCATACTGACACGAATCTTTCCAAAAGAAATTGGGGTGTTCGCCGCTTTTTTATTTCGCCCAAAATACGCCTGTACTTTCAAAGTCAGTACAGATAAAGAAAACGGCTTTGCCACATAATCATCCGCCCCGGCGCTGTATCCCATCACATAGTCTGTCTCACTGTCCAATGCAGTCAGACACAAGATATAGATATCTCTCTGCGTCTCCCGCACTTTCCTTATAAAGTCCAGTCCATTACCATCTGGCAGCGTCAGGTCACAGATCATCATCTGCGGCCGATGCACCTCCAGCACCTGCTCCGCCTCGCGGATACTGCCACATGCATACACCTGATACCCCGCTTTTTCCAACGTAAAACGAACGCCGCGGTTTACGCTCTCCTCATCTTCCAATAGTAAAATGGCACCTTCCACAGAAATCATTCCTCCTCGATCCGATCTATCCGATCAGGCACTCCTTGCCCTGAAATGCAAACCCATACTTTCTGATCCGCTCCGGGAAAACCCATCGGCGTCAGCATGACATCATAACGCCCAAAACCGCTTTCCCTGTTCGATGTGATCTCAAATCTTCCAGCAAGTTCCACCATCAGTCCCAACACAAAGCCATGATAAAAACGTTCGGGTGCATCATCATATGGCGCCCTCCTTCTATCCGAAATTACTCTTCACTCATTATCAGTATACACGATACCCGTTTTTTTCACAATACAATGATTGCCTCCAGCTCTATATCCTGCCCGATATTGGTTACTGTTCACTCCGTTCCAGTAACAGGCAAAAATCCATGCAAAAATTGCGCAGGATATTTCTTCGAGGATGTATGTCAAAAAACGCAGGCGTAGCGGGCT
>DKVL01000114.1:20801-55451 GCA_002491195.1 Lachnospiraceae bacterium UBA7179 | reverse complement strand
AGAAATAGACAAGTCAAGATGCATCAGTTATTTTTCTACAGTTCCTTAAGGTATAGGACAATGCAGCCGTCTGTCATGATGGTCTGCTTTACTCACCTGTTTAGGGTATAGGACAATGCAACTGTCTGTCGTGACAGTCTGCTTTACTCACCTATTTTGGGATATAGGACAATGTGGCGGTCTATCTTCGTGTCAGTATATACTTAACAATCTTGTCTTTTGAATACTTCCGTTTACCAAAACTGTAAAAATAATTATTATAACAATGAATTGCTCTGTTCGCAATGCCCAGAGCTGTCCAAATTTTCATTTTTGTTCTGGACAGCTCTGGGCATTGATTTTACTGCATTCCTGCGTTTTAATGAAATTGTTAAGAGACATGTTAATACATAAGCCATTCTTATTTTGCTTTGTATTATAAGCGAAATAAGAATGTGATAATAAGTACATTTTTACGAAAGAAGGAATCATAAGTTATGAAAAAAGCGGTTAGAAAAGCGATGAGCGTTATGCTTTTACTGGCACTCACAGTTACCTTGAATGCAGGTGTTGCTGGAACACTCCCTCAGGTTGATGATGGTGGGATTGCTCCTATGAGCGATATGCCTGGTCCAGACGGTTTCCAGTACTAATTTGTATAGGACAAGAGTTTTTTAATTGCTCTTTGACCATAATCTCTCTTGCATTATCCCTGTTGATCTGGCATAATGCAAGACATCTCTTTAAATACACATCTTCATGATATCCCTTTTGCAAAGGGATATTTTTCTTTTTACGTTCCCGGCAATTCCATATATTGATATACAGCTGCATATCAAATAAGTTCATTCTGTAACAATGAACACATTCTTTCATAGTATTGATACTGATCATATCTGATTTATCATATTCACCACGATCTCCATAAATATTTGCAATATTTGTCATAATAGCTTCCCATACCGCAATATGTTCGTGAATCCCTTCGTCTACTGCTAATTGTCCACACAGTTCCAACAAAGCATCTAATGCCATATTTTCCTTTGATTTTCCAATACACAGAGCAATCTTAAGCAGACATTGCATCTCAACATTTGTCAAATATTTCTCGCCTTTCCCCAATACTGCCTCATATGGTATCGTATCCTCTAATATTTCCTTGAAACGCTGTATCACTTCTTCCTTTGACATCTTTCCGCTATTGGACTTTATTCTGGTTTCAATCCACTCCTTATATTGCCTGTTAATTGGATTTTCCAAAGATATATATTGCTCAAGTTCCGCCAACAATAACTCAACCTTTTTATAGTCGCCTTTATTGGAATAAACACCGATCTCACCAGCAATCACACTTGCCTTTACATCCTTCGAAACGATCTGGGCCCTCTGATACTCTCCCGATAAATTCAGCTTCTCAAACAACAGCCTCACAATCTCAATCTGTGATTTGGTTTTCTTCGCCTCCAATCTCCCAATTGTCTTTTCAGAACAGATTCCCTCACAGAGTTCCTTCTTTGTCATTCCCAGCATTTCACGTCTTCTCCGGATCACATCACCGATGCAGTACGCTTCCTTCTGCTGGTACAGATAACACGAAGTCTCCATCTTCCTGTGCGTTCCACACAGTTCATGCACAAAATCAAGTGCGTCGAGCCAGCTTGTCATCGTGTCGATCACTTTCTGAAGCGCCTCCCGTTTCCGGCCTTCTTCATCGTCTTCAACGTTATCCAGCAGCCGTGTCAGCCCCTCTCTTCTGATCTCGATCAACTCCCAGAGATAATACATTCTGCCCGTCGTCCGCAGCTGTTCGATTCCCCGATTGCTAAGACGCAGCAGACGGTACCAGTCCCTGTCTGAATCCGCCGTACTCAGATACAGATAGTAAATAACTTTCGGATAAATCTTCACATAACTGTAAGTGTCAAACACCTCACTGCTGATATACGCAAGAATTTCCTCGCACCGGGAAGCCAGTTGTTTTGGACGACAGCACCGCTCATACTCCAGGATCATATCCAACTCATGCACGGAGAGACAGAGTTCTTTGATCGATACATCATCAATATCAGAGACCGTCATCTTTACCGCCTTCTCATAAAGTCTCGCAATCACACCTGGATCTTCACAGCGTTTCTGCATGATCTGCGCTCGCATCACCAGGCAGAACTGTTTCTCCAGATTACACTCTCCCTTCTTCTTCTCGTAAATTGCCAGCTCTTTCTCTGCTGTCGCAAAGTCAGATTTCTCGATCGCATTTACGATACACTGCTTCCTCTTCCATACAAGATAATCCTCATAGAAGAGAAAGTTTTCATATCCATCACTGCACACGCCAAGTCTTGCCAGAATACGATCACGAAGCTCTTTCCCCGCAAGTCTCTCACCTCTCTCAATTTTGCCCATCGTACTAAACGAACAGAGATCTTTACACAATGCCTCCAATGTAATTCCCTGTATTTCCCTCGCTTTTCTGATCAATGTCGGAAAATCCCACAGGTCCAGCGCTTGTAACTCATAATATTTCTTGCTTTTCTCCATAGTATCGTTCCCCCTATTACAGCTTTCTGTGGCCGCTGCCTCCCTCTTATGTATTCTTTCTTTCGCGCTCCACACGCAAAAAAACAGTATGATAAAATAAAGTCTTCTTTTATTTTATCATAACTGTTACCTATATTGAGTTCATTTTTTGAGACTATTTGCAATTCATAGTAAATGCTTAGTTACTGTTCAGAAATAACTTAACAATCCTGCGCAACATTGTCATGTTATTTCTTTACAGCCCCTTAGCATTTACTGCTAATTATGGCTTTACAAGCCACGTACGAAAACGTAGTGGCTGCAAGCAAAAATCCATTTGCGCAACGAACGAAGTTCGTTTTGCAATTTTCGCATGGATAAAACATATCGCTTGAAATGCAAAACCATACTCCGAACCTGTCTATAAATATTTTTTTAATAAATCTACCTTGTCAAGCTTCTCCCATGGCAAATCCAGATCATTGCGTCCGAAATGACCATAAGCCGCCGTCTGCTTGTAGATCGGTCTCCTAAGATCGAGCATTTTGATAATGCCTGCCGGACGGAGATCAAAGTTCTCACGCACGATCTGAACTAACTTTTCACTGTCAAGTCTGCCAGTTCCGAATGTATCCACATTGATGGAAGTAGGCTGCGCCACACCGATCGCATAGGAGAGCTGTATCTCGCATTTATCGGCGAGTCCTGCTGCCACAATATTCTTCGCAACATATCTCGCTGCGTACGCGCCGCTTCTGTCTACTTTGGTGCAGTCCTTTCCAGAGAATGCTCCGCCGCCATGACGTGCATATCCGCCATAAGTGTCCACGATGATCTTACGCCCTGTAAGTCCTGCATCACCGTGCGGCCCTCCAATCACAAAGCGGCCTGTCGGATTGATAAAGAATTTCGTATCTGCGTCAATCAACTCCTGGGGAAGAATGACATCAAATACATGCTCCTTGATATCCTTGTGAATCTGCTCCTGCGTCACATCCTCATCATGCTGTGTAGAGAGCACAACTGCCTCAAGTCTCTTTGGCCTGCCATTTTCATCATACTCCACAGACACCTGTGTCTTTCCGTCCGGTCTTAGATAGCCCAGCGTGCCATCCTTGCGGACTTTGGTCAGCTGCAGCGCCAGTTTGTGCGCGAGTGAGATCGGATAAGGCATATACTCCTCTGTCTCGTTGGTTGCATAGCCAAACATCATACCCTGATCGCCAGCGCCGATCGCCTCGATCTCAGCGTCGCTCATCTTATTCTCCGAATTGCTGCCAGACATCTTTGCTTCGAATGCCTTGTCCACACCCATCGCAATATCACCGGACTGCTCATCAATCGCCGTAAACACCGCACAGGTATTTCCATCAAATCCATATTCTGACTTGTCATAACCAATTTCCTTGACTGTATCGCGCACAATCTTTGGAATATCCACATAAGCCTTTGTGGTAATCTCTCCTGTCACAAGCACGAAACCAGTACACGTAGCGGTCTCACATGCCACACGGCTCATCGGATCCTGCTCCATCAACGCATCAAGAATAGCATCTGAGATGGCATCACACACTTTATCAGGATGTCCTTCTGTTACTGATTCTGAAGTAAATAAAAGTTTCTCCATTGTAATTTCCTCCTAAAAAAATCCGCTTACTCGTTGGAATAAGCGGAAGTGATTGGTTACCCGATAATCAAATCCTCTTATTGTTCGAACTATTTCCATCACATTTGTTCCTGATTGTTACACAATCACGGCAAGAGCATGTCCATTCGGACTGACATAATGCGTTCTTGTAAAAACATGTGTCAATAGTAACTCGCTCAGGTTGGCACCTTCCGTTCAAAATAACGGGGTTGCCGTAGCTTCACAGGTCCTTTGTACCTCCACCACTCTGAATAAGAGTATTTCACGTATGCGTGACTCACAATATTGAATTGTCATATCGCATATATCATATACTAATTTATATGGATTGTCAATAGGATTATCCGACTTTTAATTTGAATTTCTGCAGCTCCTTATCCGACTCCACCTTCTCAATCTGTGCACCAAGATTCTGGAGTTTTACCTCAAAATCCTCATAACCGCGTTCGATGAATTTAATATCATCGACTGTGCTGAATCCCTCCGCTGTGAGACAGGCAAGTACAAGCGCTGCCCCCGCCCGGAGATCAGGCGCAGTCAGATTCGCGCTGGTAAATTTGTCCACGCCCTCTATGATCGCTGTATTTCCCTCAACCTTGATATTCGATCCCATCTTTGCCAACTCATCCACATACTTAAAGCGATTGTCAAAGATGCTCTCTGTCACAATACTTGTTCCTTTTGCAAGTGCCAGCGATACTGTGATCTGCGGCTGCATATCTGTCGGAAAACCAGGATATGGCAATGTCTTTACATGGGTATTTTCCAGACGCTTTGATGCAACGACACGCACTGCATCATCGGATTCCTCCACCTGGCATCCCATCTCCAAAAGTTTCGCCGTTGTCGATTCCAGGTGCTTGGGTATGACATTCTTGACCGTGACATCGCCCTTAGTAATTGCCGCGGCAAACATAAAGGTTCCCGCCTCAATCTGATCTGGTATGATCGGATACTCAGAACCATGCAGTTTCCTGACACCAGATACCCTGATCACATCCGTACCCGCTCCTCTGATATTTGCGCCCATAGAATTCAGAAAGTTTGCCACATCTACCACATGTGGCTCTTTTGCGGCATTCTCGATCACAGTTCTCCCCTCGGCCAAAGCGGCCGCCAACATAATATTGATTGTAGCTCCTACTGACACTGTGTCAAGATAAATGTGCGCCCCCCGCAGCTGCTGCGCATCCGCAATGATCAATCCATGTTCAATCTTAACGCTTGCCCCGAGCGCCTTGAACCCTTTGATGTGCAGATCAATCTTGCGGCTTCCGATATTGCATCCGCCCGGAAGCGCTACCTCCGCATGCTTATACTTCCCTAAAAGCGCCCCCAGGAGGTAATACGAAGCCCTGATTTTTTTGATATAATCATCCTCGATCACGAGTCCTGATATCATCGATGCATTGATTCTTACTGAGTGCCTGTCTATCCGATATACAATAACGCCAATGCTTTCCATTGCCTGAAGCAGCACATTGATATCCCTTACATCTGGTATATTGTCAATAACTGTCATTTCATCCGTCATAATTGCCGCGGCGAGCACACCAAGTGCTGCATTTTTTGCACCGCCGATTTCAACTTCACCAACCAGGGGACTCCCCCCCTTAATTGCGTACTGTTCCATCGTCCACCTCATCATTTTCTTGTAACTGCTGGATTCTGCACTGTAATTTTACACCAAACTCCATGTCTCCGCACAGATACATCTATTTCATACTCTGACAATCCGTTCTATCGTTATTATTCTTTATTCAGTTATACTCTATTCGTAAATTTCCTATAATCGTTACAGTTCAGCTTTGCCAAACTGTAACCTATAATCTTCTTCTGTTTCCTGCCAGTGCATATTTGAAATAAGAATGATTTTTCAAATATACAATCTTGTCATTACAAATCAAACTCTTACAATTATATATCTTTTTGGTACATTTGTAAACTGCCATACTGCTCTGTATATTTTTCAAAAAAATCGCATTTTTGTATATATTAACGAAACACCCAGCTTAATCTCGGGTGTTTCGTCACGATGTTTTATCCTGTTTGCACAAATTCTCTCTATCAATTTAGATATTTTAATGGGTTCACCGCAGTTCCGTTAATACGGATTTCAAAATGAACATGCGGTCCAGTACTCCTGCCTGTATTTCCGCTCAGGGCGATTCGTTCTCCCTGCGATACTGTCTGACCCACTTTGACTAAAACTTTACTCAGATGTCCATATCTGGTCTGCCTGCCATCTGCATGATTGATATATACTGCATACCCATAGCCGCTCGCCCAGCCTGCGTGCACGACAGTTCCCGCGTTCGAGGCCACGACTGTTGTTCCGATCGGCGTTGCCCAGTCCACTCCCTTGTGATTGGTCGATGCGCCTTTGGTCGGTGCACTCCTCGCTCCAAATCCAGAACTTAATCTTCCTCCTGATATTGGTTTGATATATGTCGGAGGAATCTTGGTTCCACGCTCAACAATTTTGGGCACAGCCTCCGCATAAATCTGCTCCTTTAAGATCTCCCTGTCAATCTCCTGACCATTTTTGTACTCGATCGTCGCTGCCACCTTACGTCTTCCGGCAGATGGCTCCTGACGTGTGACTCTCTCTGTCGTATACCAGTTATCGTTGGGTATATACTGCACTTCTGCCTCATAATCCTCTGTATATACCAGGTCCTCCTGCCATATGATTGAAAGTTCAGGCTCTGGAACCGTGATGATCAGTTCCTGGTCCACGCGAATCATCGTATTTTCATCCTCTAGTGCATCGTTGATCGCGACGAGTTCCTCCATCGGAATATTATTATCAAGACTGATCTGCGAGAGCGTATCTCCTGCTACAACCTTATAGATAATCTGTGTCTCCTGCTCTTTTGTCACAAGATTTACCGCTTCCTCAACGGTCGTCAGCTCATCCTCCAGGAGATATGCCTCCACGACCTCTATTTTCTCCGCATAATCGATACCGGTCAGCCCCTCCGTATAATCCTCAAAACCTTTTTCCATCTCCGGCTCTACGGACGCAACGATCTCCTCCATATATGCAGTTACTCCTGCAGTTGTACCAAACTGTTCTTCCTTTACCCCTGCCGTGTCCCTTGGTGAGATCACTGCCTCCAGCACATTGATCTCGCGGTCGTTGTCCAATTCAAGTTTAACCTGGTACTGGTTCTGCGTGTCGTAAGGAGCTAACGCCTGCTCAAGCAGCTCGTGCACCTCATCATAGGACCCGAGATTCACTGAAGTCTCGTTGACTTTGACAGTGTACGAGCGGTGCAGTGTCTCGCGTGTGCTGCGCTTCATGACATCCGCCATCCTCGCTACGACCTCCTCCTCGTCATCCACCGCTGCCCAGAGTTTCTCACTTCCCTCTGTCTCAAGCTCCGTATCGATAAATACTAATTCATCGCTGCCAAGATCCCGGACCGCCTGACGCCTTGCCTGTACCAAAAGACGGTCTATGTGCTCTGTGGATGCGAGTGTTCCCACCTCGACTCCGTTCAGCCGCACTTTAAAAATATTATTTCCTGTATGTTTAAAAAACTGTATTGACGGGAACAATAACACACAGACCGCCAGAACGATCGCGACCGCCTCTATGTAACACAGCTTTATTCTTTTGTTAAAATGCATATATATTTTCCTTATATCTGTTGTATTTGTAAGGAACGGCTCAAAACCATTCTGTACAGACATCATTTTAACAGCCTTTTGATCTATTGTAAAGAAAAAATACAAGATTTACATGCCTGCAGCATCATATGCGGCAAAAAGATTCAGGATCAACTGTCGGCTCCCACTGTTATGATAGCTGTGTTCCTTTGCTGCATCAAGTTTTACGGCATGGTTGGCAGCAATCTCATAGGTCCCCTCTGTTGTCTCGAGTGTCAGTACCCCCTGTACTACCAGAATGTACTCGCTGTTTCCCTCTCCTTTCAGGAAACACGCACATCCTTCACCCGGCTCGATCTTCATCTCGTAAGCCTCAAAATTTCTGCGTCTGTCATACGGAAAAATAGAGCGCACCTGATATGCACCCTCCTTTGCGCGCAGAATTGGGAGTTTATCATTGTCAATGATCAGTACGGACTCCTGTTTCGGATAGAGCAGTTCCTCAAAAGATATCCGGATGCCATCTACAATCTTTGCGATCGTAGCCACTGTGGGATTCGACTCTCCCCGTTCAATCTGTCCCAGCATACTCTTGCTTACGCCCGTCTTCTCCGCCAATGCGTCGAGACTCATATTTTTTGATTTTCTGATTCTTTTTAAATTGGTTGCGATATTTTTATCCAACTGATTCATAGGACACCCCCATAAAATGAAAAAGCACCAGATTCCCATAAGAAAATCCGATGCTACATCTTCGTGGCACTTTCGTTTTATTTCATTACCTATATGATAATAATTTTTATTTCATTCGTCAAGGCTTTTTTTGCACACTGAAACCAAATTTCCCCAGCCGTTTTCCGATCGCATAGTATTCGCCATGATTGTATACAATCGGTCTGGCGCTCTCAAGATGAAAGCATCCCTTCTCATCCATATATCGGTCATCAACGTGTACAGCAGCCACTTCTGCGACAAACAGATCATGTGAGCCGAGCTGCTCTGTCCTTACCACCCTGCACTCAATATTCACTGGACTCTCCGCAATACATGGTGCTTTCACAAGATCTGACTTCACTGGTGTCAGCTTCGTTTCCTTCCACTTATCGACCTCTTTTCCACTCCGCACACCGCAGTAATCAGCAGCGTAGGCAAGCTCTTCTGTCGTAAGATTTATCACAAATTCACCTGTTTCCATAATCATATGATGCGAATATCTGGAAGGCCGGACGGAAATGCTCACCATCGGCGGATTGGTGCATATCGTTCCTGCCCATGCAACCGTGATCATGTTTGTCCTGCCTGTCTGATCCGCCACGCTTACCATCACCACTGGCAGTGGATAGAGCATATTTCCAGGTTTAAATGAAATCTTTGCCATCTAAACTGCCCCCATTACCAGAAGCGCCCACAAAACAACACTGACTGCTGATACTGCCACAGAGATCACGCTGAAAATCATCACTTTATTCAGCTTTTTATCCAGTTCCTTTTTCAGTTCGTCCGCCAGTTCGTTCTTTAACACATCCCGTTCGTTCTGCGCACTCTCCATGCAGCGCTTGATCTCATCAACCACCACTGCCTGCACGTTTCTGTACACCTTGACATTCTCCTTGTGCACAAAATCATCGGATTTCTGAAATTTATTCTCCAGCAGATCGGTTATGGCTGACAGGTCTGTCTGCTTCTGGTTCTCCGCTGCGCGCTCGCGCTCAATGCGCTCCTCTTCTTTCCGCTCAAGCTCCGCCTCCCGATTCCTCGTCTGCTCGTCTGTCAGGTCCCGAAGCGCCGCGATCAGACGCTGCTCATCCTCTTTCATACCCTGGATCTTGTCCGCATTGTCGCCAATCATGAGGTCAAGTTTTTCCGTGATCTCTGTGTTGCGGTAATTGAGTTTTCTCATCTCCTGTAAGATTTTCTCATATTCCGACACCTGCAGCTGCAGACGCTTCATTTCCTCCGCTTCCGCCTGCGAATTAGCCTTGATCATCTCCTGCGCACTGAATTTCTGCGCAAGTTTATCCATGAAATTATCCATCTCCTCAACCGTACCTTTCCAGTAACCAACCTGTTTCCTTATTCCGTTCCTGTCAAAACTGTTCCTTGCTTTTCACCCTGATACCATCTTATCATTAAACTTCCTGTCTTACAATCAGAAGTTTTAAAAATCTTTTGCTGGATATCATAGTAACTTATTTGTATATTTTGCACATAAAGTTTTGTGATTTTTGCACATTAATATACATATTTACAATAAACTAACATTTTGTTCATAATTTGTTCATAACTCGATGATAATATGAAACCATAGCAAGCGACAACAACGTAGTGTTTTCATTACACATAGATAAATTTTTTCATAATAGCCCCGATTCATTTTGGAGAATGATTTCTCAGAGATGATCGGGGCACTCCTCATTTTCCGGGACTGCCAAAAAACATTGATTCCATCCGGTTAAAACGCTTTCTCCAGTTTCTACGATACGTTCCAGCACAACAACAAATTTTTCCTGTGTCATTCCTGACGGCATACAGTTTAAGTCAACTTCTTTTCCCCAGTTCTGTTGATATTTTTGCAATAGTTTCTCTATGTTCTCCATAGCTTCCTGATTGACCACTTTGGTGACTCCTTATTTCGCTTCCTCGTTCAGTGACAGCTGCTGCACTTCCTCATTCAAAGACAGCATCTTGGCATCAAGCTCTGACACCATCTCAGCGCACGCATAGAGTTCCGCCTTGATGTGTTCCGGGACATTCACGTCGAATTTGTAGTTGATCTTGTGCTCTAAACTTGCCCAGAAATCCATTGCGACTGTTCTGATCTGTACTTCCACCTTTGCATCCACTCTCTTTTCCGACAGATAGATCGGAATCGACACAATCATATGATAGCTCTTATAGCCGCTCGCCTTTGGATGTTTGATATAATCTTTCACCGACAGGACTTTGATATCGTTCTGCCGCTCTAACATCTCTGCGATCCGGTAGATATCTGTGGTAAAAGAACATATAATACGGATTCCTGCAATGTCATTGATATACTGAATCATATTGTCAATCGTCGATTCATAACCATGCTTTTTGAGTTTCTTTACAATGCTCTCCGAAGTCTTGATCCTCGACTTGATATGTTCTATGGGATTATACTGATGTACATGCTGAAATTCATCATTCAGGATCTCCAGTTTCGTTCCGATCTCCTTTAAGGCAGAACTATATACCAGAATCACTTCCTTCCAGCTGTCAACATCAGAATTTCCGTTTGCACTGTATTCCATAAACGTGCCGCCTCTCTTTTCCCGTATTTCCCTATATGGGCACAACGCCTACTATTGTACCACACTTTTTCGGATTGTAACCATGTAAATTCTTAAAATTTGCATAAATTTTCTATGAAAATTCCTTTTTATTTACTATTGTTCATGGTACAATTCTTAGAGCGTGTTTGAAAAATCATTCCTACATCTGGCAGAAAACATTTTTCAAACACGCTCCAGGTAACGAAAAAATACTTACCGATAGTCCGCAGGATTGTTTGTTGACAGCGGGCTATGTAACTGATTTTTGATAATTGCTTTTGCAATTTGATATCGGAGAAAAAGACATATAAGAGGAGATTTTACTATGTTTCGATTGTGGGCAAGAACTTTCAGGAACAATCACATGCTGCGGGACACTGTCATCTGTGACGACCGCACTGAAACGCGGACGCACAAGGTATTTGACGCGCTCGAAGCGGTATGTTATCAATTTGATCTCGGGAAACCGATCTGGCTTGATTCCAATATCGCGGATTTCAAGAAACACGACAAAACCCGCTTTACTTCAGACAATTTTATAGAAGCGATCGACTTTGACTATCTGGAGATCCATGTGATCGAAGAAGACAGTGTGTAAGAGCAGCGTTCTTCTTGATATTAAATTTACTTCTTCTTTATATTTTTAGTTGACATTGAATATAATAAGTAGTAGTATTGTTGTGGTCGATATGTAGTTTTTAATACTACATTGTATTTCATCTTAGAAGCTGTATGAAAATACATGATGCCGCTTGCGAGGATGCGTCAGTTATTTTTCTACAGGTCCTTATTCTAAGAGCTGTCATTTCTCTTGATCGGACGGGAAATGAATGACAGATACGATAGTACTTTTATTATGAAAAACAAGAATAATATATTGGAGCGTATTTTAAAAATGATCCAAGATCAAAGGAGGAGTAATTTATGCAATTGACAATCAGGGAACCAGGAAGCGCGATCACTCATTTTATCGCGTGCCTTATGGCGGCCATCGCCGCGTCGCCACTCATTATGAAAGCTCATGGCGGCGTCACCTCTGTAGCGCTTGCCATCTTTGCTGCGAGCATGATTTTATTATATGGAGCAAGCACGCTTTACCACAGTGTCAATGTCACAGGAAAAGTGCTGCGCATCTTCCGCAAGATCGACCATATGATGATCTTTGTGCTGATTGCAGGTTCTTACACGCCTGTGTGTCTCATCGTCCTTGGCGGCAAGATGGGATATACACTGTTAGCCCTCGTATGGGGCGTGGCAATCGTGGGAATGCTGGTAAAAGCATTGTGGATCACCTGTCCCAAATGGTTTTCGTCGGTGATCTATATCGCTATGGGCTGGCTGTGCCTGCTTGTTTTCGGTACACTGTGGCACACACTGCCCCACGCGGCGTTTGGATGGCTCCTGGCTGGCGGTATCATCTATACGATTGGCGGAGTGATCTATGCTTTAAAGCTCCCCGTGTTCAACTCGCTGCACAAATATTTTGGCTCACACGAGATTTTTCATCTCTTCGTGATGGGCGGAAGTATCTGCCACTTTATCTTTATGTACTGTTATGTGGCATAAAATTTATGAATATATAAAAAGCATATACGAGAGCGTGTTTGAAAAAGCGCATCGTATATGCTTTTTTATAGCAGCAACGGTTCCTTAGCTCTGCAATATCTTCATGCGGTAAAACTCGCCTTTCAAAGCCATCAATTCCTCAAACGTACCGTACTCCACACACTTTCCATCCGCAATCACTGCGATTCGGTCAGCGTCCCGGATCGTCGACAAACGATGTGCGACGATAAAGGTCGTCCTGCCCTTCACCAGATTGTTGATTGCCTCCTGAATCATTTTTTCCGAGATACTGTCCAGTGCAGACGTCGCTTCGTCCAACACGATAATTTTGGGATTGCGAATCAGGGCCCTTGCTATGGCGATTCGCTGGCGCTGCCCGCCGGATAATTTGCCGCCATGCTCACCCACTGCAGTATCGAGTCCTTTCGGAAGACTCTCCACCAGATCTGTCAGGTTCGCCGCGCGCACCACTTCCGCCAGCTCCTCGTCTGTCACATGATCGCAGCCGTATGTAATATTTTCCCGGATCGTCCCCGAAAACAGGATCGAGGTCTGCGGCACAACCGCCAGATGCTTTCTGTAAGTGCGCAAGTCAATCTGGCTCATATCGCGTCCATCCAGCAGGACTTTTCCCCCGGTTGCCATGTGAAAACCAATGACCATATTTAAGATCGTAGACTTCCCGGCTCCCGACTCCCCGACAAAGGCGATGGTCTGTCCCTGCTCTACGTGCAGATTCAGGTGATTTAGCACCTGATTTTCCGTGTTATTGTAATGGAAACAGACTTCCTTGAAATCAAAGACGCCGTCCACATCTGGCAGCTCCTCCTTGCCCTCATTGTGCTCCACATCCTCCGACAACAGTACTTCCCCGATGGAATTGACCGACTCAACACCTTTGGTGATGATCGGAAGCAGCGTCACGATCGCGGACACCTGATTGACCACAGTAGAAAAATAGCTCTGGTAGAGTGTGATATCTCCGACCTGTATGCTTCCCTTCACCGCAAGATACCCGGTAAACGCAAGACAGATCACCTGAAAAATCTGGAAGATCGCCCAGCCAACGGAGCCGAACAACGCCTGGATCACATCCAACTGATAGCCTTTTTCCGCCACTGCAAAGAGCTGGCTGCTGATCTTTCGCACTTCCTCGTCCTCGAGGGCGTGCGCCCTTGTCACAGGCACAAGCTCCACCATCTCCATGACGCGGGCGGAAGTTTCCTCCATCTCCTTTCGAAACTCCCTGTTTTTATTTTTCATCGCATTCCGGAAGGACACCATTGTGATCGCCGCGATCGGCGCCGCAAACACGAAGAATACGAGAACTGTCTTACTCTTGGAACCTGTGACAATCAGCGCCACGCCGATATTTAGTACGATGTTTAATATATTTAAGAACAGCTGCGTGGACAGTGTTTCTACCGCCTCGACATCACGTATGATCTTGGACTGCAGCCTGCCGGACTGCGTCTCTACGTGATATGAGATCGAAAGCTGCTGGAGCTTGCGCACCAACGCCTTGCGAAGTCCTGTCTCTACATAGCGTGTCGCCAGACTTTTGTAAGCAGTGTACAGATAATTCATAGGGACATTGATCACGATAAGTATGCCCTCAAACACAGTATAAAATATGATATTACGAACGGTATTGGGATCGCCTGTCGTCACATCGTTAATGATATTCGCTGTCAGGATCGGCAGCACCCACACGCAGGCGTGCTTGATAAAAAAGCTGATCACAGCCAGCACGAACTTGTGGTAATTCCCTTTATACAAGGAAATCAGTATCTTCATCGGGTGTCCCTGATACCTCCGATAGCACTCGATAAACCAGCTCTCTGTGTCAATATTGTTTCTAGGCGCCATTTTTTTCTCAAAATCCTTCATCTTAAGCCTCCCTTGTCTACAGTTCCTACCCCTCTATGTTATGATTATACAGCATTAATCTATCATTTTCTTTCAAAATATTGTGTAATTATATCTCTTTTTTACATTTTCATGCTCTGTCTCAATGTGCATGTCTCCCGCTAAACTCCATCACCAGTCCCGTCAGACAGGTATCTTCATACACACTTCCCGGGTAAACTTCGTCAATCTCAAAACGCACCTCGATCATATCACCACTTAACACCTGAATATCCCCCTCCGGCAAAGTGAAATACTGCGGCAGGATCGTATCTGCCAGCTCCAGGTACGCATACGGTTTGTCTTCCACATACATGATCAGCCGCTTGATTCGCCCATTTTCCTCCCAGGTCTTCTGATCCTTTGCATATCCATTCACAATGCAGATCTCGGTATAGCGCAAATAACCGTCATACTCCGGCGTGGAACTCTCCGGGCTCATCGTTCTCCATTCATTTGAATCCAAAATCGTACAGCTCTGACGGTAAGTAATACTCTCACCGATACCAGATCCATCGACTCCCTCCACCCATGCTGCATCCCTGTTTTGAATCAGTACATTTTCTGCGCAATATCTTCCGTCTGCCGACGCCAGTTCAGACGAGGCCTCCACCGTCTGTTCAAAATCCGCCACTCCGCACCATGTAGAACATCCACTCCATTGCCATTCGCTATATCCAAAATTAGGGGCATTCTCATCCTGTTCCCAGCTACACCATTGTTCTTCCTCCAGATCTCCATAATCCCCATAAAAGAAATTATCAATCCGCGGTTGCAAAACATAAGGTTTCGCCGCTGTCTCTGAGACTGTATCCTCTATGGACCCTTCCCCCCCACAACCATAAAGCAATACGCTGATTCCGATCGCTGTGACTATCCTGTAGACAGATCGGAAAGCGGAAAGTATGAAACAAGCCATTCTCTGCATCCTCCTTAGAAACTGTTAGGAACTTTTAACAAGTTTTTTATGAAATGGATTATATCAGAAAAAACATAGTATGTCGAACTGTAACGTCAAACCATCAGAAAAGACATTGATTTTTGCAGGCATATTGAATATACTAATATAGTAAAGTGTCTGGCTGCAGAGACGCCGGAAAGGTATCTGCACAACTGTGTACTTGAAAAGGAGAACGGAAAAATGAGATATACGCATTTAAGATATGATATCTTGCTATGCCTATTAATAGGGCTTATGCTTAGTTACATTCCGGTAAGGATTATAGAAGCAATACTGCCGGGTGTGTATGAAAGCTATGTAGAAAAACATACTGTTGCAGAAGGGGATATTGGCGGAATTGCAGGCGAAAACATTTCCAGGGCGCGGCGCATAAAGGATTTACTTGACCATGATACTTTTACTGTTGTGTCCCCAGGCACAGAATATAAAAACAAAGGAGCAGGTTATTATAAGAATCATTATATGCAGATGCTGACTTTGCCGTCCGGAGAAACAGTTGCCGCGATCATTAACGAGGAATCTGTCCAAAGAACAGAAGATGACTTTTTTTCAGAGGACTCCATTTTACCAGTAGGCTGCATTGTGTATGAAGATTTGACACAAAATCAGACATTTTTAAATCAAATCGAATACAACGAAAATTTGAGCAGAACTGATTTTTATATTGATATGATGGGAAATGGCGGAAAAGTAAGTCAGCAAGACTATTATGATTGGCCGGTTTTTCTGGCACGAGCCATAACGATAGTCCTATCATTTCCTATTTTACATATGCTTGGTTCTAGAATCGGAATTTTTCCTTATTTCTTTGAACCGAAAAATAAGAATAAGTAAAAGTATAAAGGCGCAATACCCTGGAAATACAGATACAATCTAAAAATTTTTAAATTTCGCTTACATAAAAATATTTTTTGTGCTAAACTATATGTATAAAGGTTTCTGGTAATTATGTGTATCGACAAAACTGCTTCACATTTGATTTCCGAATGTGATAGCGGTTTTTTTATACACGGTTCTATTCATTACTGAGGAACTGTAAACGCAGTTCCTTTGGAAAGGAGTTTTTGAATGTTTCAAATTGGAAGTATCGTAATGCACCCATCGGCTGGCGTATGTAATATCGAAGATATCCGGGAAGAAAAACTGACTGAGAAAAAACGCACATATTACATCATGCACCCTGTTTCAGACAATGGCAATACAACAATCTATGTCCCTGTAGACACTGATAAAGTCCACATAAGGAAACTCATGGGAAAAGACGAAATCATCAACATCATCAAACATTCTACAGCAGAGAAAATTGAATGGATCGACAATACCAACCTCAGAAAGGCTGCCTATTCCGAAATCCTCCACAGTGACAACACCAGCAGGATCATTGCGCTGATCACTGTTCTGCACACCAAAAAAGAGCGCGCGCTCGAGGCAGGCAAAAAGTTTTCCGCATTTGACGAAAAAATCCTGCACGACGCCGAAAAGAAAATCCATCAGGAATTTTCCCATGCGTTATCCATGCAGGAAGAAGAAATACCCAGATTCATCATCACACAATTATCTGCTGAACCAGTATAAAAATTATGCGTTACAGTTCAACCTTGCCGAACTGTAACGCATCTCAACCACTACGTTTTCTTACGTGGTTTGTAAAGCCATAATTTGCAGCACAGTGCAAAGTTCTACACTGACTTGCTTATTCTTTATTCTTTTGTCCAAAATGAAGTTCCCGCAGCCCTTCCACCTCATCGCATACCGCTTTCAGATTGCAGGTATTGCAGTCCATGTTGAGACTTGTAAAAATGTGGTTCAGTGACTGCGTGATCTGTTCCGCCCTGCCAAGCAGTTTCTCCAACACCCAGTAATCAAACTCCCTGTGTGTGACAAAGATCACATTGACATTTTTCACCTGTGCGATTCTTAGATACTGTTCCAGATACATCTGTCCGACATCACAAAAACTGATCCCTTTTTTCAGGGCTTTTTTGCTGACGCGCACTGGCTCTCGCTGGCTTACCGGTGAGATGCGCGCCATGTATCCCTCTGGGTGAATGTGATAGCGCACATAGTCAATCTCCCGGAATTTCCGGTAAAGTGCTTCCTCATCGTTTTTTCCTTCCAGCTGGACAAGCACAATCCGTGCATAGGACTGATTCTCCGTCATCTGCGCCAGATCGCTTCCATACAAATATACACCCTGTGGAAATAATATGGATTCCGTCGTGTAGAGGCAGCCGCTCAAACCAAGTGTGTTCTGCCCGCCAAGCTCATAAGCCATCTCCCTGCCAAGTATCATGTGGTGCTCTCCCACATCCTTCCAGGCTCTTGACGGCTTATTCAACCTTGCCTGTTCTGCCGCAGCAATCCGATTTAACTGCCGCAAAATATTTTCTATCATCTCGTCAAACAGGTTCATTCTCTCATCACAATCCAATAATGCTCTGTTGATCTACAGGCGTTTTTCCTTTTTGACCTTATCATAGTGCCTTGAGATCACTGGCATGATTTTTGCTGCTGCCTTCATGTCCAGATTGAAAAAATATACAATGAAAGTCAACACGAAAAATACTACTGCCACAATCACTACACCTAATAGAAACTTTAATATGATCATAACGTCTTCTTCCAATATCCTCAAAGTCCCTTAGGAACTGTTACGGAATTACTTGTGACAAGTAATTTATTAACAATTTAACAATTCCTTAGTATGAAACCATGTTATTGTAATCATTGATCAACGCGGAATATCCTGTGTCAAAGGAAGACAGAGAACAATTGCCCGCAATCTCTGTGATCATCAGATCCGAATAACTTAATTCCTCGCCGTCCTTCACTTTCTGAAGTACTTCTGTCAGGGAAACTTTGGTATCCTTCATGTCTCTGATAAAGCTGCTCCACCACGCGGAATTAACCGGAATACCTTCCGCTGCAACTTTTTCCTCATCTTCGCTATACGCAAGCAGCGCATCTACATTGGCAACAAACTCATCATAAAGCGGCTGGATCTTCTCCAGATCCATATCCAGGATATTCTCATCCCACACATCCTGATCTGACAGTTCGCTTTCTATATCGCCGGCAAGAATCAATACTTTGTTCATCGTATAGAGCACTTCATAGCCTTCCGCTTTCATATCTGCCAGATCTTTTTCCTGCTGTTCACTGGCAACGATGTCCAATTTCGACATAAACACATCGCCTTTATCAAGATAGTCCCACAGCGCTTCCATCAGTGTGGCATGATATTCTTTTGCCTTCTGGTAGTCATCATCCAGATAAGATTTCATTTCCGTATAAGTCTCGATATCATTGAGCGTTGATATCACTGTACTCAATGACGGGTACATATCCAGAAATGCCTCATCCAGCGCATTCTTATCCCCCTTGCTGCTTGCCATCTCGTATGCATACTCCACTTCCTCGATCTTGGAGTCCGATAAAGAATAACAATCGAAATAGTCATCATCTTCATCCAGCAGCGTAAACTCCTCCTGCTCTATATCTACATAATTAAAATAACGGTCCAGGGAATCATTGACTCTGCCCAGCATGAAATTATTCACTTCAATATAGGTATTGTACAGAGCCTGTTCCTCTTCCTCGCTCAGTTCTCCTGTATCTGCAGCATCCTCTGTGTCTGCAGTATCCTTTGTATCTGCAGTATCCTCTGCATCTGCACTGACAGAAGTCTCCTGCGTATCCGGTTTGTCCGTATCCCTATTCCCGGAAATACTTTTACTGATGGAATCTGCTGCTCCCTGACATGCTGTCACAGAACATGCCATAATCAACGCAGTCAAAATAATAGTCGTTTTTCTTCTCATTAATCTCTCCCTTTCATTTTCATTTGAAGTTTTTGTCCATAAACTTATGTTTATATTATCAAAGCATGTCTACCTAAAATCTGTTTCTCTGTATTTTAGGAAAACGTATTATGTGACATCATTTTATCACAAATCGTTCAAAAAAGAAATCCCTATTTTTGTTCTTTATATCAAACATAATGATTGTGTCAGACGTAACCGTTCCGTTAAACGTGACTTTTCCGTTTTGCGTACTCCGCCGCCCCGAGCGCTCCCATGAGCTGCGGATCGATTGGCAAGTCCACGACTTTGATCTTGAGCACCTTTTCGATCGCCTGTTTTAACCCCTCATTTTTGGCACAGCCGCCTGTGAGGGTGATGCTGTCTGTGGCTCCTGCCTTCTTTGCCATGACAAAGCACCGCTTGGCGACAGAAAGCTGTATTCCAGCCGCAATCTCCTCCATCGGCTTTCCCTCCCCGACGAGGGAGACCACCTCGCTCTCGGCAAACACGGTGCACTGTGCAGTGATCGGGATCACATTTTTTGCCTTCAATGACAGCCTGGAAAACTCCTCCAGGGACATCTCAAAAGCATTCGCCATGCTCTCAAAAAAGCGCCCTGTCCCAGCCGCACACTTGTCATTCATCGCGAAATTGAGCACTGTCCCGTCCGTGTCGATCGCAATCCCCTTGACATCCTGTCCACCGATGTCAATGATCGCATGCACATCAGGATTTGCCATATGCACCCCCATCGCATGACAACTAATCTCGGAAATATTCTCGTCCGCAAAAGGCACCTTATTCCGCCCGTAACCAGTGCCGACCAGATACGCCAGATCCTGCGCCGAGTGCAGCCCGTCCACCTGGGCGACTGCTTCCTTTAACGCCGCCTCCGCACTCAATACCGGATTAATGCGGCTCCTGTTCGTAACATGCGCTACAATCTTACTGTTTTCATCGATGATCACACATTTCGTGTAAGTACTCCCCGCGTCACAACCGCCAAAATATCTCATCACACAACCTCCTCACTTTTACCAGTTATTGTCGTCGTCAAAATCCTCAAGGCTTGCATCCAGCGGCTCTTCGCGGAACACGGTGCGCATATACCGGTTGACTTCCATACGCATGTCTTTTCGCGAAGCGTCCTCCGGCTTCATCAGGTTGTGATTTACCCATATTAAGTGAATGCCATGCTTTCTCGCTTCCTCCTCAAAAAGCCCATGATAACCCGACATCGCCTTGCAGCCCATATGGCAGTACATGATGACCACATCCACATCAAAACTCTCGCAGAAACGCCACAGGTCCTCGACACCGACCTCGTAACCGCCATTGGAGCGGCTGCGCATGATCATCTTTCCATATAAGTATGCCAGATCTTTTAATGCCTGATCCTGATCCTGCGTGTCAACCATGCGCGTCGAGCAGAGACTCAGCATATCCACCAGCGCTGCCACACCCCAGCAGTTCTGCAGCCAGACCGTGAACGCAGTGTAGTACGCCGACTGCACGCCCCATGTGATCGCGCGGTGTCTGATTTCCTTGCAAACCAGTTCTTTTCTCTCATAGCCTCTCCGGACATAGCGGTTTATCTTCTGCTCAACCTTCCGAAACACCTCATACCTGCCGCCCGTAGCCTGATAGACGCAGTAGCGGTAGAGCGCAAGGTTCGTCCCGATCATCTGCGGGTATTTCGTGCGGCTGATCTCAAACCAGTCAAGCATATTCTGTGTCTCTGAATTAAAGAGTTCCATGCTCTTAAAAAATGCATTCCAGTCGAACGTCTCCCCTGTATGTTTCTCGATAAAAGCGATGCAGTTCTGGATCTCCTCCACCGCATATGGCTGCACACTGTCGTATGTATGACGGATCGGAACGGCCAGTTCATAGGTCGGAATGCCAAAGTACTGCCCTTCGATACTGTTTCCCATGAGGCTGCCGTCACAGGTGGTATTGCAGTGCACCGCGCACGCCCCGATTCTCGGATAGTCGTCCTCCAACGCAACGCCGAGCTCCGCCAGCGGCATCGGGCAGACATCGGACGGAATGCCATAAGTCTGTGCTGCGTCCGTGTAATGCACCACCCCGTCCTGAACCATCATAGCGCAAGTGTAAACTGCCGGCACTTCCACCGAAGTCCAGATCAGATTCGGAAATCCATTCATGATCTCGCTCATCATATTTTCATCGAAAAGCACCATCTTCTTTCGAAGCTTCTCATCGTTTCCGCCATTGGGATCGGCCCGGAACATCCTCGTCATGGCTTTGCACATATCGATCACAACGATGCTGAGCGCCGTGTGCGTGATGCGAAGCTGTGAGCCGCGCATTCCTTCTGTATGCCGGTCAAAAAAATCAGGGACCACCAGATAATTGACCATCCAGCGATACCGGAAAAATGCCTTTACATTATTGGGCTTCACGGCAAAACCGATCAGCACGCCCCAGATCCGCAGCCACTGCAGATAATCGTAAAAAGTGTCTCTGATGCCGCGCCACTCGCGCCGCTTTTTTGCCTTTTTGCCTGTATAAAATGAACCGAGCTTCTCGCTCCCCATCTGTTTTCCCATCTGTCTGTCCTACGCCTTTCTTTCCATTTCACTGCCCTGTATTTTCTTAATTTCCAGACTCTCCACAAACGCCTGAAACCTTGTCCTTAACTGCCCGGAACTCCCTGTCACATACGGTCTGTCTATGGAAAGTGTGGGCACACCGTATTTTTCCCGCATATTTTTGGACGCATAGGCACGCTCATAGCCCCAGTAATCGCAGAATTTCATCTGCTGATAGATCACACCGTCCGCACGATACTCCTGCACCAGCTGATGCACATAGTCCTGACGCTCTAAAACCTTCTCTGCATTCATATAGCGCGGACACTTCCCCCTATTCAGATAATGCCTGCAGATCTGCGTCAGCACATCCTCCGCGTCATTCAACGCAATCGGGATACGCTCTGGCAGCGATCCAAAGCAGAACCGGTCTGCGACTACCCTTGCGCCAGCCTCCTCCATCAGTCTGATCAGCCCCGGATCGTCAATCTCAGATCCCGCGACAACGACTTTTACGCGAAATGCCGGTTTCGCATCGGGCTCCCTCGTCTTTAACTCCTCTGCAGTCGAAAGGAGCTTTTCCATCAAAAGTTCTTTTGGACAACAATATGTAGCAGTGCACAGGACAGCAAACTCATAACCTGTGATGCGCGGATTCTCCTCCTTGCGGTACGCTGAGATCTCCTGCAGAAGGCGGCAGATCTGATTGTGCTGTTCCACTGCTTTCCGAAGGCTCTCTTCCGAAATATCAACACCAAGTTTTTCCTGCAGCGGAGTTAGAATATGTGTTTTCATCTGCCGTACATAATGCCGGAGCGCAGTGTCATCTGATTTCATGGGTGCATCGCAGTAGGACACAAAAAAGGGTTCTTTTTCAATACAGTTTAAGTGCTCAATATTCTCCACACACCGGTTCATCTGAGAACACGCATCCGGCGCGATGATACAGTCCAGAAACTGATATCCGCCCTCGATCGCGCGCTCGAGAATCGCGCGGCAGCACTCACACAGGAGGCTGGACATATAATAGGTCCCGATATCGATGGAACCTGTGCGCGGCGCCCGAAGCCGCACGGAAAAACACCCTGGCAGATTGAGCAGCGGTTCCGGTATCAGCGAACACACGCTTCCGACCGGGTGCAGCCCCTTCGTCACGCCCTCGCGCACCAGATCGTTATTTGCCTCCTCCAGAAGCTTTTCGAAATAATACAGTTGTGATAAATCTCTCATTTGTTCACCTTATACTCCCATTTTGTCAAGCACTTCCGCCGCACCGCGCACAAGTTCCGCGTCAGATGGAAGCGCCAGAACGCTCTCCCCCCTGAGATCTGCCTCGGCTAACTTTTCATCGGAATAGATATAGCTCATGACTGGTATGTCGCCTGTGTCAATCAACTTGATCGATTCCCTGGATAACACGCGGTTTACGACTGCGCCGGCCTTCTCATACATAACAAGCTCGTCTGCGACCTTTTTGATCGTCTGGATCACCTGTGTTCCCTTGCGGCTTGAGTCTGTCACCAGCAGCAGATGCGTCACTTTTTCCATCACGCGGCGGTTGATCTGCTCGATGCCCGCCTCGCCGTCGATCACCACATAATCAAAGTTATCAGAAAGCAGCTGGATCACCGCTTTCAGATAATTATTGATCTTGCAATAGCAGCCTGCACTCTCTGGGCGTCCTACCGCGATAAACGCAAACCCATCGCACTCTGTCATGGCGTCATAGATGCGGTATTCTGATTCCGCCAGCAGCTCCAACGCCGTTCTGGTGTCGCCCTCCTCCACTGTTGCCACTACTGCTTTCCTGATATCATCGATTGTCTCATGAACGTCCACACCGAGCGCCGTTGACAGACCAACCGCCGGATCCGCATCGATCGCCAGAATCCGCTTGTCCGGATGGCACTCCGTCAGCACTTTTACCATCACCGCTGCCAGCGAAGTCTTACCCACGCCGCCTTTTCCTGCCACCGCAATTACCTTTGTCTTTCTTTGCATTTTTTCCTCCAATCACATCACCCTCTAAAAATTCAGTGTCCTGATTCCTTCAGGCCAGGACACTGAATCATATTGCTGTCAATATTCAATCCCTATATAATAGTTTTCAACATTGACTAATTGATGGCGAATATTTGTTCAGCAAGTCCTCTCCACTTTCCATAGACCACTGACGATTCTTCTACCGCTCCAAGCAGTTCCATGAACCTGCCATAAACCGCATCGTTTACAATAAGATGGTTCCCCATACCAAGATTCACATAGTTCCAGCCTTGAGGCACTTCACTGTCCAATCCAAACATTCCAAACACACACTCTGATAATGGCGGGAAGAGTTTTTCGACTTTTCTCATATCCACATCACCCCAAATATAATTGAAATGATATGCTTCTCCACTTCTCACATAAAAACAGACCTCTCCCGGCTCTCCCATTGCACCATCTTCTGCCAGAGATAAAAACATCACATTCTTAAAAACAGTCTCATTCAGATCTGCACTGCAAAGTTTGATCGTCTCCCTCACTGGTCTCCACCTCCTCACCAAAATCCTTCTGGACTTGGCGCATACTTCATCCTCCAAACAAAGCATAACAAATTTTGTTGTGTGTATCAAGTATTAGTTATGCCACGTTTCGAACATTTTGGGGGATTGGTTACAGTGGCAACAAGCAAATTATGCATGGATTTTTGCCTGTTACTGGAACGGAGTGAACAGTAACGGGGATTGTTCTACTCGTTTCGCGACCCGCATGCTGTGAAACAGCTAATTTCCATATGTGGGCCTGTGCATCAAAAAAGGGCAGATCATTCCACCCTTTTTTATAATACTATTGATAAAAACAATGTCTCTACCGCCTGATATCCACATACCCGATATCCAGTGAACTTTCGCTGAATTCATAGCTTCCGCCAGCCGTGTCCAGATTCAGGTACAGATACCCCAGCTCCTCCTCCGGTACAAGCCATGCCATATGGACGGTTGCCGTCTCACCAGCTTTCAGATTCGTGATATAATTATTCCTTCGCTCTCCGCCGTGCACATCATAATACCACATTTCCAGCCAGCGCGCGGCTCCTGCGGGAACTGCATCATCCCATGCTGCGCTTTCATCGGCCGCTTTTCCGGTATAGATTCTCATCTGTCCGCCTTCTTCCGCAATTTTTATAAGACTTCCCATAAAGAGGACTTCATCCAGCTGCTCCGAACCAGTATTTGTGTACTCCACCGTGACATACACCAACTTCTGCGGTACTTCCCGGCTGTCTACGACCTCATTCAGGGTATCAATGCCGTTGCCGTATTTAATGTAGTTGATCTTTGCCGGAAGCAGTACTCCTGCCTGATCGACCTCCTTTTGCAATTCCTCCCTGTAATCAGCGTCCATCGCAGATAAGTCAAGCAGACCGACGTTGTCGCTGACCTGCACATCCGTCACTTTGATCTCGACACTGCCAAGCCCCAGCCAATCGTCCTCCGGTGACTCCACATGTGCTGCTGCAAACGCTTCGCCGACTGCATGGGTATGATTCATTGCAGATTTTGGTATGGAATCCGACGAACTCCACTCAACCGGCTCCCCATTGTCCTCCCCGATATACGTGCTCCATTGATATGCATACACAACGTCCTGTGCATTCCCATCGGTGACAGGCTGCAGGTGAATGCCCTCTGCAATCTTTAAGGCCTCCTCCTTGGACACATCGGACGCGGCATACATCTCCATCACATAATGTACATCTGTATATGCCACATAAATGCGCTGGTCAAAGGAAACCTCCCCGTCATCTCCTCCATACAGTTCACAGTAGATGCCATCATAACCATTGACATTGATCTCCTCGGTTGCCTTGACGTTTGTGGTCAGCATATCAAACTGTGCATCCCCTGTGTCCATCTTATAAAAGACGATTGACACACCGCCCTTGTACAGGGCATCTGCATAGCTGTATTTTCCCTCTTCAGTCTGCACCATGCCATCTGGCAGATAGGAAACTTCCATACAGACATCCTTAATGTCAAGGGATTCCTGTGCCTGCTCCTCCATGGAATTACTTTCCTTTATCTTTGTTTCCACTGCATAGTTTCCTACCGGCTCACTGTGCATTTTGTAGACAACTCCGGCAGCCACAGTCGTTCCGATCAGCATAGCTGCTGCAAGCGCAGCAATAATAGACTTTTTCGCCATATGTCTTCTTCTCCTTCCTGACGATACTGTCCCGATCTGTTTTTGTACTTCATTTTCAACCATTCTGCGCATCTCTGCTGGCATTTCGGGAAAATTCTCTCTTAACTCCTCTAATCTCACTTCTCGCTGTTTCATCCTAATCTCCATTTCCGCCCGGTCCGCAGTCTGGGACGCAGGCACAATCCGCAACTGTCTTACAGGTTCACAGTCACCACAACCCTTATCGTGTAAATCTGCCGCGACACAAGGGAGCTTTCTATCGCTTCCTCACTGCGCCTGCGCCAGTTCTTTTTTCATCTTATCCCTCGCACGCGCAAGACGGTTCTTCACCGCACTCTCTGTCGTGTTCATCAAGGATGCGGTCTCCCTGATGCTGTATCCCTCCATATAATAAAGCGTGACCGTGAGCCGTATTTCTTCTGGGAGATGCCCGAGCGCCTCATACAGATCCGAGTAGTCCTCGCGCTCCTGGGCAGCCTCTTCCGTGGTATAATCCTCCAAGGGCACAAGCTTTTTCTCCCGCCGCATTATGGCATAACACTCATTGATCACGATGCGGACCAGCCATGTCTTTGCATAGGAGTCTTTGCGCAGCGTCCGAAACGATGAGAACGCTTTCACAATCGCCTCCTGTATGGCATCCGCACAATCCGCATCACTGCGCAGCAGTGTCTTTGCCACATGATACATCGTATCCTCCGATGCAATGATTAAATTTCCCAATTGTTCTTTTGTCATAATATCCTTTCTGCCGGCTTTCCTAACCATTCAATGCACACTGATTTCCGGAAACTGTGAAACGTTGATCACTGTTCCTTACATTGATTAGATGAACAATAACCTCAATTGGTCTCGTTGAAAATCAAAAAAGCAGATACTTTCATATCTGCTTTTTGAATTGCGTCGAGAGTGTAAAGTCCCAGCGATTCCCTTTCAACCCAAAAATTTGCCTGCCAGTTTATATACCTGTATGATTTCTTTCGATGTTAAATCCCATGCGTTTATTTCTTTCGAAACCAATTCAGGATATTTTTTGCTGATATCTTTCAAAGCATTTCCGATCGATTTTCGCACATATTCACTTGGATCGTCTCTGTGAGCAGATAATAATTGGATCGCTCTTTGCGGATGATCCTTAAAATAAGGACGACTTGTCCATACTCTTAACCCCTCTGAAACAGCTCTGCGAACATTGGCACAATCACTCTGTAACCACTCCTCAATGAGAGGTAACGCTGCTTCATACCCAATGATCCTGCAATGATTATCAAAAGCCATCGCCAGAATTTCCTGCACCTTCCAACTATCATGCCGGCTAACGGTATCTTTCAAAAAGGACAGTGCAGAGGTGTTATGATGTGCAGAATATCCCAGAAGAAATATCCCCACTTCTTGTATTTGAAAATTATCCGACTGATAAAGCGCAATCCCCATATGAAAACATTCATCAAGAGAATGCGACTTATAGTATTTTTCTGCTTCACTTTTTACAAGTTTCAGACTATCTTTTTCGGGAATGATTTCCGTTAAATAATTCACATATTCATTCATTGATCCTATCTCCAATACTGCTTTTGATTCTCTATCACTACTTGATATACTTGCTTTTCCAGTCACAAACGATAACGTCATCCATTGCATCTAAAGAAGTTCCATATGCAAACTCAATCGCATTCGCCATGTTAAAGGAAAGTTCATAAAAAGCATCGTAACCAACCTGTGCAATCTGAAATATGATGCTATTTCCTGTATAGCCATATACATCAAGATCAGACATAATGTCACCGCCAGTTACCCAGACCGTCCAATTGCTTCCTTCCACACCATATGCACACGTTTCTGTCCTTTCAACACCGACACATGCACCGCGCTCTTCATCAAAGATCCACTGCCCTTCAAATTTCTGGAAAACATCATCCAGGCTTGGATCCGCCAGATCAATGCTTTCTTGAATTTCAGGCGGAATCGTAAAGGATTCCTTTCTGACATCCGCCAAATATCCGGCAAGTATGTATGCTCTTGCCCGTGTCATTTCTTCGGCGGTCGAATTTTCTAATTGCGGTTGAAGACTTCCGCCCGAAGCCGCCGCACCAGCGCCTTTTACATTTTCTTCTTTTCTCTGAATCCATGCTCGTTGTTCCTCAAGCACGATTGCTTTCGTTTCAGCATCCAGCTCATCACTTAATCTGCTCCATAAAGAATTGAGTTCATCATCCCAGAGCTGATACCACTGTGCGGTAAGCTGATTCATTTCCTGTTGTCCCATACTGCCCCAATCAGCATTTTCATATTCACAAGACTTAACCTCTACTTTTGCAAGCTCATCCTGAATACTTTCCGTTTCGCTTTTTTCCTCTAAATCACTGACCTCTTCTATATGCGGATTTTCTGCGGATTGAACCTGCTCATCCGATGGAGGAAATTGTATGTTTTCCGTTTTTGCACCACAGCCACCGCAAAATAGAATAAGCATCATCCCCAATTCTATTGCGATTCTTTTTCTTTTCATGTAGTTCATCCTCTCTTATATCTTGTTCAAACAAATATCAAAATACACTCCGATTTATCTTACCACAAACGCATACACAATTCCATTAAATTTTATTGAAACCCGATACTTCCCCAGCTTACAATAGCTGACATATGATTTCGGAAAGAATCGTTTCTGCCCTCCTGCAATATCGATTCCTATAACAGGATCTGAAAATGCATTCACCTAAGCAAATATATTTGAGCTTTCCTACAAAATATGCTATGATGTGAGATAGAGATCACTCTGAATCAGCGAAAGGAAACAACCGGATACAACACGCTCTTGAGGCATTGAGACGATTGTACCGGATCAAAGGAGAATAATATGGACAGAAAAGCAACCGCAAGCGAAACCCTGCAAATCATGGAGCAGGGATATTATGAATGGAACGGAACAAAAATTGACATTCAGTCGGACATGAACGCTTCCATACGCGCCAGTTTCTTAATCACACCAGAACAGGGAGCGGCACTTTTGGAAAAGTACAACAAAACAGACAGCACGAAAATACGCGAAGAGCGCGTGGAAAATCTCTCCACGGTAGATGCAATCCGAAAGCTCGCAAAGGAAGGCAGGAAACAGATCGGTGTGTTAAACTTTGCGAGCGCCAAAAATCCTGGGGGCGGTTTTATCAACGGCGCGATGGCGCAGGAGGAAAGCCTGGCAGCATCAAGCACTCTCTACAGGACACTGTTAGCACATGAGCAATACTATCAGAAGAACCGGGCTCAGCGTTCCATGATGTACACCGACCACGCGATCTATTCCCCAGATGTAACCTTTTTCAGAGACGGTCGTTTCCAGCTGGTGGAGACACCCGTCAATGCCTCTGTACTGACTCTGCCCGCAGTCAACATAGGGCAGGTGGTGTTAAAAGGAGAAGATACCGAAGAGGCAAAGCGCGTCATGCGGCGGCGTATGAAACTTGCGCTGGCAATTTTCGCAGAGCAGGGTGCAAAGCACCTGGTTCTCGGCGCTTACGGCTGCGGCGTATTCCGCAACGATCCGCATCTGATCGCCGCCTGGTGGAAAGAGCTTCTGGAGGAAGGCATGGGCGGCTATTTTGATTCCGTTTTTCATGCAGTGCTGGATTGGTCCAAAAACGGGGAATGCATCAAAGCATTTGAAAACATTACAAAACCTGTAACCAGAAAGGACAGGATATAACTATGGAAGAAATGAAAAACATCGACGATTCGCAGTACAAAGCGATGATTGACCAACTCAAAATCCAGAATACAGAGCTCTCCGATGCGCTGCGCGCCGCTGAGGAGGAAAACCGTGCCAAGAGCAGCTTTTTATCCAGTATGTCCCATGATATCCGCACGCCGATGAATGCAATTATGGGAATGACCTCCATCGCACTTACGCATATCGATGAAAAACCGCGTGTACTCGACTGCCTTCAGAAAATCCAGACTGCCTCGACGCATCTGATGAACCTGGTCAACGATGTGCTGGATATGTCGCGCATCGCAAGCGGCCGTATGACGCTGAGCGAGGAGGCCTTCTCCCTCGCCGACATGGTACATGACATCACAATCCTCCTGCGCCCGCAGGCAGCGCAGAAGCATCAGGAATTTCATCTGGAAATCGGAACGATTTATGAGGAAAATCTGATCGGAGATCCGCTTCACCTGCGGCAGATCATGGTCAATATCATTGGAAACGCTGTGAAATACACACCGGAGAATGGTTTGATCCACGTCAATATTTCCCAGCATTTTGAGCAGTCCACGCACATCGGGCAGGAATCGGAAACCAAAGTATGGCTCGATTTTCTGTGCGAGGACAACGGCATCGGCATGAGTCAGGAATTTCTCAGTAAAATTTTTGAGCCTTTTGAGCGCGTCAATAACACTGCGATCGACAAGATCGAGGGCACCGGTCTTGGAATGTCAATTGTCAAAAATCTGCTCGATCGCATGGGCGGAACGATCACTGTCGAGAGCGAGGAGGGAAATGGCAGCCGTTTTCATGTATCCATTCCTTTCGCAGCCGCTCCTCCGGTAAAAGATGCACAGACTTTACCAGCTGGACAGACCGTGCTGATTGCCGAGAGCATGGATCGCCGGGCACAGCAGATTGTCACTTATCTGAAGGACGGCGGCATGGAACCCGTGCATCTGCAAAGCGGTATGGACGCAGTGACCTGGCTGACCGAGGCGCAATACGAGAACCGTATGCCCTGTGCCCTGCTTCTGGGACAGGAGCTAAACGATATGTCTGCCCTCGACGTTGCTACCCATGTGCGCGAGCTTGCCGGCGAGGATTTTCCGATTATCCTGGTCGCCGAGACAGACTGGGCTCAGATCGAATACCGCGCGACAAGAGCCGGCATCAGCGCCTTTGTCCCCTGTCCGCTGTTTAAGAGCCGGCTCTTTGCGGCATTATCGGAACTGACTTACAAGGCGCAGCGCAGCCGCTCTGACCGCGCTGGTAACTTTGTTGATTACGGTCAGTACCGACTTTTACTTGTCGAGGACAACGAGCTCAACCGAGAGATTGCCGTAGAACTGTTGTCGCAGACCGGCGTACAGATCGAGACCGCCGAAAACGGACTCCGCGCGGTGGAAGCTTTTGAAAATTCACCGGAGGGATATTACGACTTGATTTTCATGGATATTCAGATGCCTGTGATGAATGGCTATGACGCAGCCCGGAAGATACGCCAGCTTCCCAGAAAGGATGCAAAGAGCATCTGGATCGTTGCGATGACGGCGAACGCTTTCGTGGAGGATATCCGCCTGTCCAAAGAGGCTGGCATGAATGAACACTGCTCCAAGCCAATCGACGCCGACCATCTGCACGAGATCCTGCGCAAACGCTTATCATGTGAAGAATAATTGAGGGAGGAATATTTATGCAGCCATATCAGGAAGAATACATTGCCAATTTAAAGGATATTGCTGTACTGGCAACACGCAAACATCTCGACTGCCATTCCTTTGAGACATACCAAAAAACACTCCTGCAAAACCGAAGCCTCATAGAAACCAAGATCAACCGCAACATAGAGCTGCTGCGCGACGAATTGTTTCCGCTGTTCGACAGACTGTTTGAAGCCAAACCAGAGGAACTGGAGGAATTAGAAGAATTTGCCCAGAAATTGCTGAACGGCAAAAATGAATTGGACGGCGGACTGTTCTGCCAGATCTATCAGGCACTGCTGATTCGTGCGCGGCACGCCAAAGACCGCAACGCGATTATCCGCTGCCTGTACTGGCTCGGAATCGGGCGCCATAATATATGCAACAAAATGGTGGGGCTGGACTGGCCTGACATTGAATATTATATGTCGCAGATGCGGCTGTGTTTTGCGGAGGCTTCGGCATATCTGAAATACTATGATAACATAGACGATATAGAAACCAAAGGCTATATCCTGCGCTCGCGCGCCAACACCGCACTGGGACAGTTCAAATCGGCCAGCGCCAAAATCTGCCTGACCAGACAGACGCTTGCGCTTTTGCAGGACGCAGAACTCCAACAAAAGACACCAGAACTTCCATGGGACAGATACATCTACATGACGCACCAGCAGATGATTTCCGGCATTTCCTACAGCAGAGAAAATGACATGACCGCACAGGATGTGACAGCCATCATGGAGTCGGCGCATATAGTCCACAAGCGGCGGATACAGGAAGCGATCAGCAGCCATGAGGCGCCCCCGATGCGATCCGCTTTCTCCTGTTATGCGATCGAATATTACTGTGGTCTGCTCACTTTGGAAGAATTGCTTGGAAGAATGGAAGAATTGATGGATCTGGCAGACACATCAAGCTTTTCGTGCGACGCGATGTATACCGTGATCTCCCTTCCGGCAATTTACTGCCAATATCTAAGGGAGTATCCAGAACAATTATCTGGACGGGAAAAATATCTGGAAAGCCTGTACCGGAAAATTATCGCCTACACGAAATCATTTCCTGAAAATGAAGCAAACGAACAGATCTTTTACTTCCTCAGGCAGCTTGCAACGACCTTTATCGAGACAGCAAACAGTATTTCTTATGGGGAATTTCAACAGACTATATTGATTCATTTTGCACCCGACATTTATGTTCACTCCCAAATAGTTGGCAAAACTGCCGTTGCATTCTGTGAAATCATTATGAATGAGGATCCTGCTTTCTTTGACGACATTGAATCTATCCACAAAATATCCGATCCCGACGCCAAACGCGAGGCTGTGCTGGAACTTGCAATGAACAGCGGCGTCTTCCACGATGTAGGCAAGATCAATTTCATCAGCCTGTTTACCCGAACAGCAAGACAATGGTTTGAGGAGGAGTATGAGATCACGCGCCTGCACACTGTCGTCGGCAGCGCACGCCTGAACGCCTGTGTATCAACCCGGCGCTACGCTGCTGCAGCCCTCGGCCACCACAGCTGGTATGACGGTTCGCACGGTTATCCAGAGTCATACAAACGCCTGGAATGCCCCTATCGTCAGATGGTCGATGTGATTGGCCTGCTCGACTGGATAGATAACTCGATGACCTATGCATGGCTGTATGGACACGCGAAGAAGAGCTTTGACGAGGCTGTCCAGAAAGCAATTGCTCTGGAGGGGAAACGGTTTTCACCGCTCCTGACAACACGGCTTCGCGACAAAACTGTGGCCAACACACTCAGACAGGCCTTTGAAATGGCACGCTGCGAGGCATACCAGCAGCTCTATCAGGAGACAGTGTCCCACAAAAGGCTGCCACAGGATATCATCCGATTATAAGCGGATCAAAAAAGGAGGATGGCAGCTTTTTGTCATGTCATCCTCTTCAATGTAACAGACACTATTTCTTTTTAGACGATTCTTTTTTATGCAGACTGCATACCACTTCGACATTCGCCGTAAAACCAAACATGTCAACAGGCCATGCCTCACCCGCGACATAACCTTCTTTTGCGAACCATCCCAAATCTCTGCCAAGTGTCTCAGGGTTGCAGGACACATAAACGACACTTCTTGGACGCAAAGAAGCTGCTGCCTTCACAAACGCCTCAGTACTCCCGCTTCTCGGCGGATCCATGACGATCACATCTGCCCGTTCGCCTCTTTGTGACATCTGTGTCATATATTCTGTCGCATCCGCAGCGATAAAATGGATATGTTCCAGATTGTTTTGTTTGGCATTGAACTTTGCATCCCTCACCGCCTGCTCATTCAGCTCAATTCCAACAACACGCCCTGCCTTTGCATGCATACACATTCCAATCGTACCGATGCCACAGTAAGCGTCTATCACTGTCTCTGTGCCTGTCAGCCCGGCCGCCTGTATCGCCTTTTTGTACAATACCTGTGTCTGCGCAGAATTTACCTGATAAAACGAGCCCGGTGATATACGAAAGCGCAGTCCCAGCAGTACATCTTCGATATATCCTGGTCCGTACAGCGTCTTATTGCGGTCTCCAAGTACCATTGTCGTTGTCTTCTCGTTGATATTCTGCACAATAGTTGTAATCTCAGGATGGCATTCCTTTAATTTATTCACAAACTGATTCTTGTGAGGAAACTCAGAGGAAGCAGTCACCAGCACGACCATAATCTGTCTCGTCGATGCTCCCTTTCGGACAAGCACATGACGCATCAGTCCCCGTCCAGTATCCTCATTGTATACCCACAATTTAAAGGACCTGATCAGTTCGGTCACCGTCTGGATGATCGCCGATGCCTGCGCATCCTCGATACGACAGTCTTTGATTGGGACAATGGTATGTGTGCCCTCAGCGTAAGTCCCTGCTATAATCTCATCTTTTCTCCTGCCAAACACTGCATGAACCTTATTCCTGTAATGGTATGGATAATACATACCCGCCACATCATTGATCACACTGCAATATTTTCCGATGTTATCCACAACCCGCTGTTTCTTTTCTGCCAGTTCATCCTCATAACTTTTTTCTCCGATCTGGCAGGCACCGCACTTTTTTACATATGGACATTTTTCTGCTACCTCTTTTTGCTCCACGATCTTACCTCCACCTATCTTGTAATTGATGCCGCTAAGGCGCCCCATGCGCCGCCTTAGCGGCATATTTCCTCTGCATGGGGCTGTGCATAACAAAAGACCTGAT
>DKVL01000114.1:0-20536 GCA_002491195.1 Lachnospiraceae bacterium UBA7179 | reverse complement strand
ATCAGGTCTTTTGTTATGCACAGCGCTACAAGGATTCGAACCTTGAAATGACGGAGTCAGAGTCCGTTGCCTTACCGTTTGGCGATAGCGCTTTGTCTATTCGACGTGTACTCTGATTTGTAACACGATATTTAGTATATACCATGTCCGGGAAAAATGCAAGTACTTTTTTTACTTTTATCAAATTTTTTTAATCCGCCACTGTCGGCAGTTCTAATTCCTTTGGCCAGATCCTGTTAGAGAGATATCGAAATGTACCATCTGCAAACGGCTGCACCACGATCTCGCTCGTGAAAGCGCAGTCTGAATCGTAGTCAATCCACACTCCATCCACATATAACGTGATCGTTCCATCTGCATTGTCTGTATAATCAACAACCTCTCCGAACGGTGCATGTGGAATTGCAAAGATCATGTCATATGGATAGCTGTCACTGTCCGCATCATAGCCGCACTTTGCCCGCAGCTGCTCTTTTGATACCGGAAAGTATGTCGTCATAATCCGCTCATAGACTTCCGCCGGAATCCGGTCATTTTCCGCTTTTAGATTCATCCCTGTATCGATGCGATAGAGATCTTCAAACATACATGGCATCAAAATCTCCGCCACATTGCTGCTGTCCCAGTTTGTCACAAAGGCATTGTAATTCACAAAACTTACACCGTCCACATACTTCCTGGTCAGTTCCCTGCACTTTTCCGACAAAGGTTTCACACGAAAATACTCATTTTCATCAGAGTGCACGATCTGCTCTTTATAAGTATAAATGAAATATCCCTTCTCCGTCAGATCCATCCTGGCGATATCGCTGATCAGAGTATTCTTGATCTTTGGTTCTCCCCCTTCCTGCCAGCCGATTCCTATATAGTAGGTTTGTATTTTGTCCTCCTGATCAGTCTTTCGATATACGAATGTGAGCGCACCAATCAGCCCATCCTGCCGCACATCATAGACAGTCACCATTGCATCCCGTTTTTGCAGGTATGCGGCATAAAATTCCTCAAATTTCTCACAATTTTGCATATTCACATCGTCTGCGATACTGACAAATCCTGCTTTTCCTAAAAGCGCGACCACCTCTTTGCACTGCGCCTCGCTAAAATCTTTGACATTAGATTCATACGATGCGCCCTCCTCGATCTCCATAGTCCGATACACTTCACTGACCTGTTTTGCTGCTGCCAGCGATGTGTCCTTTAATGCATCTCGTTCCGTCTCCGTTAACAGGCACTCGCCCGCCTGCGGAAGATACCAGAGCGACTCATCCGTCTCCTCAGGCTGATGACTGACATACACTTCTTCCCATTCCTGCGCTGTCAGGCGTTTAGTGTACCACCACGCATCGCAGCCGCCACCTGTTATTTGGTTGGAAACATAATGAAAACCGCCATTTTCCAGTGGCCGGATCACAACCTCATGCGCAAATGCCTTTGATGTTCCTTCATAAGAAAATACAGCGTTTACCCTCAGTGTGATTGTCCCATCCACATTTTCACAATAATCTACTACCTCTGGACAGGGCATATTGGAACAGCCAGCCTCGTAGAATCCTCTTGGCCTGTACTCATAAGACTGATCCTCCGCAAAATAAGTCGTTTTCGATTGAAGTGTCTTGGGCGTCACACTGAGATAAGTTCTGATCACGTCTTCAAACTCGCTCTCCGCAATCCTGTACACGAAACCGACTCCCGGATTCTCACTGGCTGTATAGGGAACAGACTTCTGGTAAATCATCGGATAAAACTTGTCAAACAGATCATAAAAATCCAGGCCCGCAAAGTCTTCTTCTGTCCAATTGACGAGAAACAGATTACTGTCCTCATAGCCGACCGGCTGAATATATTTTCGATACAAATCCCTGCACTTTGTGTCTAACGGCGCTACCCTGAGCGCGGCGTGTTCTGGTTCATCCGTCAGCGAAATGATATAATAGTCGTCTGCATAATAACTTCCTGCAAACACCAGATACCCTTCTTCTGTATACTGCCACAGATCCGCTGGGTAGCTTACTGTGTCTTTACTCACGAGATTTCCGTTTTGATCCAAACGATAGTATCCTCTGGTAATATCCACGTTACCATTTTCTGTGTGAAAATCATACTTTCGAAATTCCTTTGGAATTGCAGCATTTTTACTATTTCCAACTTCGCCATAATTACTCTCTGTATTGACCACTTCTATGATTGTAAGTTCTGCTTTCTCTCCCGCATCGACTGCATGGCAAAAGGCCAGCACCTGTTCTGCATTGATCATATCAACCTGATTCGCACTGTCAACAGCGGCATATCCTTTCCCGCCAAGTATGTCAACGACCTTTTGCAGGACTTCCAGGCGATTCACTGTATCTGCCTCTATCATTTCTGCACGGATCTCACGATAAAGCGCCGCAATCTCCTCCACATCTGTGCGGCACTCTTCTTCTGCCTGTGTTTGCCCTGCGCTGTCAAATATTACAAGATCAGGCTGTCTCTGCGGCTGACCACTACAGGCTGCTGCCATAACCACAATATAGAGACAGCTTGCTATTACATAAAATAATTTTACTGACTTCTTCACTCTTTTCATTGAACAAACTCTCCTTACTTTTTAAATATTACACTTGTAAGAATTAAAAGTCAAGCTATTTTTTAGAAACTTTCTTTGTGTTTATTCATGGAAGCAGCATGGGTTCCGAAATATAAAACAAGCGCAAAAAGCACCCTTCAGTCCGTTCAAGACCGAAAGGCACTTTTTGCGCTGTTTGAACCTCGTTACTGCAGCTCCTTAAGCCCTGCTCCGTGGATATATGCTGTCATTTCTCCCAGGTCAACACGAAAGAATCCATTATCTGTGATCCCTGTCACATGAATGGGCAGCCCTTCCTCCAGACCGGAAAATAAGATCTCTCCGTCCAAATCGGGCGAAGAATAGATCACAGTGCTGTCATTTGTATAGAGTACTGCCTCTGTCTCCGTCACAACTACTTCCACAGTATGATTGTCAATTCCGCGGTTTCGCTGTATGGTTTGGATAAGATCCGTGATCAACTCTGCGTACACCGCATTGCTCCAGTGAATCGTATCCGATTGTTCCTTTGGGTCTGCCATTCCCTGTGGATAACGCTCCTGAGAAAAAAACATATAGTCCAGATAACGCTCTGGAAATGCTGCGGCCAGCGCATTGTTAATACAGTTCCTCGTCTTAAGGCTCCTGTAACACTTTGTCATGGTTGATTGTGACAGGAAATAGATATCTGCATCCGGAAACTCATATGTGATCCAGTTTTTGTACGAATCTACATAATACTTTCCCAGATCTGTACCCTGATCGCGTGCAAAGGCTGCAGCCCCCTGCCAACATACAATGTTCCAGTGCGCTATATTGGGATTCGTGTCCATGATCTCATGCACTCGCTCCACGCCCCGGCCGCGCTTTCCCTGCCCGTCACTGTAGATATAGGTTTTGGCCGTCTGTACCGCACCCTCATCTTTTCCGCACCATCCCTCATATACAAAAAAGAGATTTCCTTTCATATACATTGTATTCGGGCTTCCGTCCTCGAACGCAGATACCGAACCATCTTCCCGATACAGAAAACGGACACCCGCAAGCCCATTCACATCACCGTCCGCGTTTGTCATCAATTCGCCTGCTGTGCGCGCCATCAGACCGACATGGCTCTCTCCAACAAAAATATACCCTTCCTCATACGCCATACCATCGCTCTCATATATGGTCACAGCACAGACTGTCTGCGCCGGACACAACAGGCAGAGCAACAGACAGATCACAAAGATACGTTTTGCTCTACTGCGCCTTCTTTGCTTATAATGTTTCATTTTTTTCTCCCACACACTCCGTTAATCTCTACTTTCTTCACTCAGTCCTGTTCCAAAACGTATGCTGTTATTTCACCCCGATTGCTGCGAAAGAATCTATTGTCCGTTGTTCTTTTCTGAGATATTTTCGTCCAGACAGATCTGCCCTAGATCCTGCAGGTTTCGCTCTACAATCTCAAACAACACATAATCGCAGTCTGTACTTTCCATTATAGAAAGATCGTATGGCGTTGAGCGGTTAAACGTTACACTGTCAAACGTTCCCCCCATATATGGTATCAGCGCCCTGCCAAAGCTGTCACGGTACACAAGGATCGATGTCCCGTTTCCATCTTGTGCTGTCGTGCGGATCTTCATATCATCCACACTGTGCATTCTGCCAATATAGCTGTATTCCTTCCCATCACTGTACACATGCTGCGCTTCAAAATGCTCCTGTTCAGGAAAAAGGATTGCATATAGATCCGGTCTATGGTTCTCCTCGATCTGATATCCTGTAAGTGAATACCGCTCCTCCAGACCATATGCCGCATAAATTCCGTTCAATACCAGCCTGGCGCCTGTATTGTTCCAATGGGTATCCTCATGCAGATACAGTTCCTCCTCATCCTTACCGTTAAGCAGAATCTGATATGCGTCAACATAAGGTATCCCCAGACTGGACATACGCTCCTGCAGCATTGTAAGATTCCGGCTTTCCGCCCTGTCCCCAAAACGCGCAGGCATGTACTCCGGATAAATACTGTTTTTATTCGGCACAATCACAAACAACAGCTGCTTTCCCTGTTTTTGTACATATTCGCTCACTTCCAGCATCCTCTTTGCAATTCTGTCAATCTCGTCATCCGACAAAGTAACGCCCGCATAATCTACAAGTGTCTCACTGAAAAAGAGCCAGCCGTCTCTTCCGATGATTACCTGATCATCACAAGGCGTCCCAAGCAGTTGATATTTGATCAGACTATCCGCTGCGACCAGTTCCCCCCGAAATGCAAAATGCTCTGATACATAAGTCTGCAGTCCCGCAAAATAATCATGGTTCCATCCGCCGTCCTCTGTTCGGAACGATGGAACGCCTGCTAATTCCCTGTTCTCTGCAAGTTCCGAATGGTAGAAGAGCATTCCGACGGAAGGAATCAGACATACTGCCCAGAATAATATCACATAAAACCATGTACCGATCTGTTTTGTTTCCCGATTGTGCCTCATGTCTTTCTATCCTTTATATCAATTTACTCTCAGTTCTCACTCAATCCTACTCCATGAATATAAACCGTTCTCTCCCCCAGTTCAACACGGAAAAATCCATTATCTGTTATGCCTGTCACATGAACTGGCAGCCCTGCGTCTACCTCCGGAAACAAAATCTGCGCGTTCCAGTCAGGCTTGACAAGTATAACCGTATTGTCATTTGTATAAAGAACAGCTTCCACATCTGTTACAACTACTTTCACGACATGTTCTTCGATTCCGCGATTCTGTTGTATCTTCCGAATAACATCTGTGATAAGTTCCTGATATGTCCGATAATTCCAATGTATCTGATCAGCCGGTGACAGCATCTCACCCGGATACCGCGCATTATAAAAATCTGTGTAGTCCAAATATTGATCCGGAAATGCCTTGGCCAGCGCATCATTGATGGCATCCTTATGCTTGACGCCTCTATAACATTTTGTCATTGTTGACATCGAAAGGAAATAAATATCCGCCTCAGGAAACTCATACGAAATCCAATTTTGATAGGAGTCCGCATAATATTTTCCAATTTCTGGTCCATTTTTCGACACCGCGACCGCACCCTGATAAGCTATAATATTCCAATGACTGATGTTGGGATTTCCTTCAATAATCTCATGAATCCGTTTCACACCACGACCCGATTCCCCCTTTCCATCACTATAAATATAAGTTTTGTCCGTCTGTATTCCGCTCTCAACCTCAGTCCAGATACTTTCATACACAAAGAAAAGGTTCCCTTTCATGAAAATCGTATTTGGTTCGCCTTCATCACCTGTTGACAAGGACCAGTCCTCTCTAAAATTGTACGAAATATCCGGAATCCCTGGTATGATTCCATCCTCATTTGCCAATTCTCTCATAGCCATAGATGCCACCTGGCAGTGGCTTTCACCGATAAAAATATATCCTTCTGCATGACTGCATCCATCACTCTCATATATGGTCATAGCTTCCGCAGTCAATACTGGTGAATTGGCTGCCGCACACAGCAGCACGACAGCAGACAATACGCAGCCTATAATTTTTCTTATCCTTTTCATTTCCAACAACCTCTTCTTCAATTAAATTAAATAATTACATTCCTGACACTTTTGTGGTTTCATCCAATCCCGCTGCCTCAACATATGCTGTCGTTTCGCCCAGCGCAATGCGAAAAAAGCCATTGTCTGTTATCCCGGTCACATGAATTGGAAGTCCTGTTTCGACTCTGGGAAACAGAACCTCACTGTCCAGATTGGGCAAAGCATAGATCACAGTGCTGTCATTTGTATAAAGCACCGTATCCGTTGTAACAATGTTTATGGTATCAGTATCCAAGCGCCTGTTCTGTACTTCTCTGATAACTCCTGTGATCAGCTCCTGATAGGTATTCCAACTCCAATGCACCGTATCGGATCTCTGACTTGGATCCCACATTCCCTGTGGGTATCTCTCATTATAAAATTCTGTATAGTCCAGAAAAGTGTCCGGAAATGCACAGCGCAGCGCGTCATTGAGCAGTTCTGGATTTCTGCAAGCCTTAAAATATTTTGTCATTGTTGATATAGACAGAAAATAAATATCTGCTTCCGGAAACTCATAATCAATCCAGTTCTGATAGGATGCCACATAGTAATCTGCTATGCTCTGACTTCCAAGTTTTGCCTGCGCCGTACCTTGGTATAAGATAATATTCCAGTGCGCTATGTTCGGATTCGCTTCTATAACCGCATGTACCCGCTCAACTGCTTTGCCCCGCCTGCCGTTTCCATCGCTGTAAATATATTCCTTGGCTGACTGTGTGCGCTTGTCTGTTCCCTCACACACAAAAAACAGATTGCCTTTCATGACATAATTGTCCAAACCATTATCTGTATAAAAGAATTTCACTCCATCGACATCGGGAACATTCCCTGCCTCATCCGCTATACTGCCAAAATAAGCCATTGCGATACCAATATGACTCTCCCCTATAAAAATATATCCCTCTTCATGATATTCATGATCGCTCTCATAAGAGAGCTGCGCTGCCATCACTGGGAACGAATCTGCAAAAATGGTATAGGCAAATACAAAACACAATAAAAATACAGTAATCCTTTTCCTCATAACGATACCTCTCCATTGCTTA
The DNA here is from genome assembly GCA_002491195.1 of Lachnospiraceae bacterium UBA7179. Lineage (GTDB taxonomy): Bacteria > Bacillota > Clostridia > Lachnospirales > Lachnospiraceae > COE1. The sequence continues at coordinate 13,365 of DKVL01000114.1, read as the reverse complement.
GAAACAGTTCAGAAATACCTTGCAACGAAGGCTCCAAACAAAAATTTGATTCTACTATTCACTCAGCCCCACTCCATGAATATAAGCTGATATCTCTCCCAGATCAACGCGGAAAAAACCATTGTCTGTTATGCCTGTTACATGAATTGGCAGCCCTGCGCCTGTCTCCGGAAACAGCACCTCCGCGTTCCAGTCAGGCTGGACATATATCACCGTGTTATCATTTGTATAGAGAATTGCATCCACGTCCGTTACTGTCACTTCCATCGCCACCGGAACCATTGCCTGCTTTGCGATTTCCCGCCTGTTTTGTATCTCATGGATCACACTTACTATCATCTCTGTATAAGTCTGTGGATTCCAGTGTATCGTGTCCGAGCGCAGTGTTGGATCCATCATTTCCTGCGGATACCGCTGACTGTAAAATTCCGTGTAATCCAAAAATGTATCAGGAAAAGCTTCCCTTATTACCTGGTTAAACAGATCCGGATTCTTCGCTGCCCTATAATACTTTGTCATCGTTGAAAGGGACAGGAAATAGATATCCGCCTGCGAAAACTCATACTCCATCCAGTTCTTGTAAGACGCCACATAGTAATCCGGAGTCGCCCTTCCCTCCATATCCCGCGCCTGTACACTGCCGTGATAAGATATAATATTCCAGTGTGCAATATTGGGATTTTTGTCAATGATCTCATGAATCTTGAGGACGGCAATCCCCCTTTTCCCCTTCCCGTCACTATAGATATACTCTCTGCTTGTCTGTACGGCTGCCTCGCTGCGTCCATCTATCCCGCCAAATACAAAGAACAAATTGCCTTTCATGGTATAATTTCCGTAGAGCGAACCGTCCCAATCCAGATTGTAGGTAACGTCATCAAGCCCGGGAATGCTCCCGGAATGATCTGTCTCATCCAGAATATGAGTACTTGCGATTCCCATATGGCTCTCACCCACAAAAATATACCCTTCCTCATAGCTTGCGCCATCACTCTCATAATATGTTACTGCCTTTGCATCCATACAGGGCAGAACCGCGAGCAGCAATGCCATGACCAGGCATAAAATTTTCCTGATTTTCCCCATTGAATATCTGTCCCCCTTTCCATTCCTTCCTCTCTTTTCAAGGTACCTGCATCTGCCCCAAATCCGCAGGATTGCGCTCCTGAAGCATTGAAAGATTCCGGCACGCCCACAAAAATCTTCGTCCTGCGTTTTCTCCTAGTTCTATCAAAACCGAAAATAAATAAATGGATTGTAACTGCTTGTCGCCAGATTCATAATGCATATAATTAGCAAAAGTATGGACGCAGCATAAGCAGCCGCCTGGTGCCTGATCCTGCCTGTAAGCCATCTGGAAACCGGCGCTGAAAGCACAATTGCCGCCAGCATGCACACAGCATGATACGGCGTCAGCAGCTTTGCGATCAGTACAAGCTCCGCTGCATCTGCACAAAATCCCGTAAACATTGTTCCCAGAATATGTACTGCCTGCCCGATCGTGTCCGCCCGAAAGATCACAAAACCACAGATCACGACAAGCATTGTGTAAATATGCGCAAACACCTTGTTTTTTAACGGAATGACTTTCTTGTACTCGAGCGTGATAAACAGACCGTGAAAAAGTCCCCATGCCAGAAACGTCCAATTGGCTCCATGCCATATCCCTGTCGCCATAAATACAGCCAGCTTGTTGAGCATGGTCCTTGCTTCCCCTCTACGGCTGCCGCCAAGCGGAATATAGAGGTATTCCTTAAACCATGTAGACAAAGAAATATGCCATCTGCGCCAGAACTCCTGTATACTTCCAGCTATATATGGATAGTTGAAATTCTCCTGAAACGTAAACCCAAACATCCGCCCCAGCCCGATTGCCATATCCGAATATCCGCTGAAATCAAAATAAATCTGAAAGATATAACACACCGCCACGAGCCATGCCGTAAGCCAGAAATTGATCTGCGTCGTGTACAGCATATCTACGATATAAGCCATCGTATTTGCGATCAGCAGCTTCTTTCCCAGGCCGCATATAAACCGCTGTATTCCCGCTGCCGTATCCCCGATTGTGACATGTCGGTCAGAAAGCTGCGTCTCAATGTCATGATACTTGACAATCGGCCCCGCGATCAACTGCGGAAAAAACGAAATATAAAGCATCAGTTTCCACACATTTTTCTGGACGCTGCCTCTGTCCCTGTACACATCTATACAATAGGAAAGCGCCTGAAATGTATAAAACGAGATACCGATCGGTAGCGCGATATCCGGCACAGGCAGCGGTACGCCCAACAGCCGTCCTGCTGTTTCTGCCAGCAGCGCACTATACTTAAAGACAACAAGCATTCCTATATTAAACACCACTGTCAGCGCCAGTATGCCCCTGCCGCCCTGCGGTCTTGCCGCCATCAGACGCGCCAGCACATAATTAGCCAGTATGGAACCGATCATGAGCAGAATGTATACAGGCTCACCAAAGGCATAAAAAAACAGACTTGCAAGGATCAGCGCGGCGTTCTTCACCCTCAGACCTGGACAAATCCAGTATATCAGATAGACAAACGGCAAAAAGAAAAATAAAAATATTGCAGAACTAAATACCATATCTTTTCTCCTGTCACCATAACAGTTTTATCAAAAAAGTTCGATAAAAGATACTCTGTCCCCGTCCATCTGCAGCCCAATCGTCTTATCGCCCATCTCGTACAACAATTCTGTCCCTTCTTCTGTATAAGCGCTTCCATAAGCTGCAATCACATCTGCTTTTGTACTACCGATATGGATTCCTGACGGAAGCGCTTCACTACCTGTAATTTCAATCAAGGTAATAACATCCACGCCATTAGTGATATAGGTATAAATCACCACGCCGCCGTAAGTGTACACTTTGTCATCGCCTGCCTCCACACAGCTCTTGGCTAAACCTAATTCATCCGGCTCTCCCAGCAGCGGCGCATAGGCGCCCATATCCCCCTTTAACGGAACAGACAGACCTTTTACATTTACTGCAAAATCACTTTCTGACACAGAACCCTCCGTTATGGGAGACGCCTCCTGAACTTCTGACTCCTTACTTTCCAGTTCTGCCTGCACGTTGGTCTTTGACTCTTTTTCCATTTCCGACTCTTTTTCACTTTCGGCTTGCGGCGTCTGCAATTCGGTTTCTGCCTCTACCGCCGTTTGCGTCTTGGTCTGAGTTTCCGTCTGTATTTCTGTCTCGACAGTCGTCTGCGTCCCGGTTTCTGTTTCCCCCTCTGTCTGTGCCTGCAGACTTTGTGTCTCTGCCGGACTACTCTCCTCCTGTATTACTATCCCTTCTGCTGAATCCTCCGTCGGCTTATCCGCTGCGCCGCATCCCTGCATAAATGCTATGCTTCCCATCAGAACAGCCGATATCATCCATGTTTTTCCCTTATTGATTTTTTTCATAATAATCCTCTCCTAATTCCATTTTTCCACAATGCTCTCGTTTATACGACATTGTCAGTAAAAACTGCTTTGTTCCGGGCAAGAAAAATTACAGCTATTTTCGCAGATTTATACAATCTGCGAAAATAGTTGTAACGCTTGATAAATCAATGATTCTAACCCTGTATGACCATAAATCTGACCATAAAAACAGTTATTATTCCGCCGCATGAAAAACTTTTGACCACTTATTGCAGGTTTTCTGACCACAAATCTGACCACGAAAAAAAAACGATATTAATAAGCCTATTTGCATTTCAGTCACAGAGCGTGTTTGAAACACACCCTGGAATTCCAGCCACATGAAATAATAATACGTACAGATAATCTTCGTCGACAAATGACCTTTTGCACTATATTTTGTGGTATTTTGCATACCATACAACAACTCTTGGGACATAAATGGCAAAAAACAACAATTTATATCTTCACACAAAAAAAAATTGCCATTTTTGTTAAAACATGATAAACTATCATAAGTATCAATTAATAGGTATGAAAAAGTTCTTTTTTTATCAAAATTTTGTTTGATTTCGCAGATTGTATAAATCCACGAAAATAGCTGTAATTTTTCTTACCAGATATCCTCTGGCTCTGACCAGTGACGCAGGCTCCTCCGCATACGCTTCATGCCGCCTTATATGTTCCTTCGTTGACAGTACCGCCGGTTCCGAACACCGGCCTTTTTTCTGATAGGTCAAACAGCCCGGTCAGGCGGTCAATATGCCGTTCTCCCTCATCCTGCCCAAAGGTTTCGACCAGTGCCGTAATCTTACGGATACCGACTCTGGAAAGATATTCTTTGATGTCCACATCCATCCTGGCATTCCTCCTTAACATAATCCGGAAGAACGCTGCCCTGTGCGTTCTTCTGTGTGAAGCTTTAGATTTTCTTAGCGGGCGTCTTTTGGCCGCTTAGAAAATCTAAAGCTTCACACTTCATCCGATGAGGCACTTTTTGCGCTGTTTGAACCTCGTTACTGCAACTCCTTAAGCCCTGCTCCGTGGATATATGCTGTCATTTCTCCCAGGTCAACACGAAAGAACCCGTTATCTGTGATCCCTGTCACATGAATTGGCAGCCCTTCCTCCAGACCGGAAAACAAGATCTCTTTGTCCAAATCGGGCAAAGAATAGATCACAGTGCTGTCATTTGTGTAGAACACAGCTTCCACATCTGTCACTGTCACAGGTTCCAGCTCCGTCGCAGTCATATTCGCCCGCCTGTGCTGTATCTCCTGAATGACACTTATGACTAACTCCTTGTAAGTCTTCTGGTTACCGCAACACCATGCTGTCCTTTTCCATCACTATAGATATAATCCTTGCTCGTCTGCACGGCCTCCTCGTTCTTTCCATCCATACTGCCAAATACAAAGAACAAATTCTCCTTCATATTGTATGTTCCATGCAATCCCCCATACCAGTCAAGATGATACATCACATCATCAAGCCTGGGTATCCTCCCAGAATTATCCGTATCGTCCAGCATATGTGTGCTTGCAATTCCTATATGGCTCTCTCCAACAATAATATACCCTTCCTCATACGCCATACCATCACTCTCATATATGGTCATGGCACAGACTGTCTGCGCCGGACACAACAGGCAGAGCAACAGACAGGTCACAAAGATGCGTTTTATTCTGCTGTACATTCTTCGCTTACAATATTTCATTTTTTCCACCTCCACTCCGTTCATCTCTATTTTCTTCACCCAGTCCTGTTCCATAAACGTATGCTGCTATTTCACCCAGACTGCTGCGAAAAAATCTATTGTCTGTTGTTCTTTTCCGAGATATTTTCGTCCAGACAGATCTGCCCAAGATCCTACAGATTGCGCTCTACAATCTCAAACAACACATAATCGCAGTCCGTGTTCTCCACTACAGAGAGATCGTATGGCGTTGAACGGTTAAACGTTACACTGTCAACAGTTCCCCCATATATGGTATCAGCGCCCTGCCAAAACTGTCACGGTACACAAGGATCGATCTCCCGTTTCCATTCTGGGCTGTGGTGCAGATCCTCATATCGTCCACACTGTGCGCCCCATAAATATAGACTGTTATCCCGCTCAGATCAACACGGAAGAATCCGTTGTCTGTCACACCCGTCACGTGGACCGGGAGCCCTGGAGCCACCTCTGCAAAAAGGATCATACTGTCCCGATCTGGCATCAGGTATATAACAGTCTTGTCATTTGTGTAAAGTACACTGTCCGTCTCTGCCACCTCATAATCCATTCCCCGTCTGTGCTGTATCTCTTTAATTACGTCCGCAACCAGTTCGATATATGTCTGGCTGCTCCAATGAAGGCTGTCCGACCGCATCCTCGGATCCCACATTCCCTGTGGATACCTCGCATTGAAAAAATCCGTGTAATCCAGATAATTATCCGGAAATGACTCTTTTAAAACCTGATTAAACAGTTCTGGGTTCCTGGCCGGCCGATAATACTTTGTCATAGTAGAAATGGACAGAAAATAGATATCCGCCTCCGGAAACTCATATTCCATCCAGTTGCGGTAGGAAGCGGCATAATAATCAGGAATGCTCTGGCTCGTCGTTCTCGCCGCTTGTACCGCTTTATGTTACGATATGATATTCCAGTGGGCAATGTTCGGATTATTTTCCATAATCTGATGTATTTTGGTAACCGCAACCCCATGCTGTCCATGTCCGTCGCTGTATATGTATTCCTTGCTTGTCTGAAGTGCTTCCTCATTGCTGTCATTGGGTTCTAATCCCCCAAACACAAAGAACAGATTTCCGCTCATAATATACCGGTTGGGATGATCAGGCTGATCTCCAATATCATAAGTCCAATCAAGTTCATAGTGTACATTCTTTACGCCTGAAAGATTTCCGTCCTCTGTTTGTGTCGCGTCCGTATAGACATGTGTGCAGGCAATATTAATATGGCTCTCCCCAACAAAGATATATCCTTCCTCATATGCGGCACCATCACTTTCATACGATGTCGTAGCAAACACTGCCTGCACCGGCTGCAGCGCTATGATCAGCAGCAGAATCGCACTCAATGTCACCTTCTGTATTCGTCCTAAATGTTTCATTTCTTTCTTCCTCCGCTAACGTGTTTGAAAACTGCTTGCTACCAGATTTTTTCACAGTTCCTAAAACCGAAAATAGATAAACGGATTGTAACTGCTTGCTGCCAGATTCATAATACACAGAACCAGTACATTAGCACAGTAAAGAGAAAATTTATAGAGCGATTTACTCAACGAAAAAAGAGCCCCCAAAGGCTCTTTTTCGTCAACCGATCAGGCACTTCTGCCCCTGAAATCCAAAACCGTATTTTCTGATGTTCTCCGGCGCAAAGCCGCTGGCGATGAGCGCTACCTCGTACTGCTTCTCCTCAATCTGGGCAAGCGCATTTGCAACAGTATCCTCAAGCGTCCGCTCATCGTCATCCTCGTCAAGCACCTTAAATTCAAAGATAAACGCTTTCGCAGTTTTGTCAAACGGCTCGATCATCACGTCATAGCGCCCGTATCCGCTCTCGCGGTTTGACGTCACCTTGTATTTGTCTGATAAGTTCACGATCATGCCTAGCACAAACCCATGGTAAAAACGTTCTGGGTGTGTCTCCTCGGAGGGTTTATTTCCCGTGTCAAAATAGCTGAATGTGTGCAGCGCCACCTTATTCATAAATGTATTCATTTTACGCACATTGTCGCGCAGGAGGGCATTGATAAACTCGTTGTAATATACTGACACATCGTTTCTCCCGAACCAGTCTTTTACCATATTTCGGAACATGAACAAGACTTCCCGGTTTGTCAATGTCAGCGTGTACTCTGCATCGCCTGTTCTGTCCTCGCGGAGAGGTTCCCTGCCAATTGTTTTCAGATAGCCTGATGCCAGCAGCAGACTCCAGATCGCATTCGTGTTTCCATTTAACTGGCTGAACACGATCTGCTCGTCAATCGGGGCTGTAAAACTTTTTCCTGCAAGCAGATCCTCAACGGTTTTCTTGACATCGGCCTCACCGGTCTGTATCAAAGTGCTTACAAGACCGTTAGAGCTTGTGTTTGCCCAATAAGTGCCATATTCGCCTTTTTTGCCAATAAAGGATATAATCGACCATGGATTATAGATATCGGTATATTTTCCAAATGAAAAGCCGTCATACCACTTCTTTACTCCCTCTTTGTGATCACCAAGCCCTGATTCATCAAGCGCACTGAAAACCTCCTCCTCCGTAAAGCCAAAGTTGACTGCGTACTTATCAGAGGTGGTCGTTACTACCTCGAGATGATTCAACTCCGAAAAAATAGATTCCTTTGATATTCTTGTGATACCCGTGATCAGACCGCGCTCCATACTCTCATTGTCCTTGAACGTATTCACAAAAAAGTTTTTGAAAAATGCAACCGCCTCGTTCCAATATCCATACAGCCAAGCCTCCTGCATTGGCGTGTCATACTCGTCCAGGAGAATGAGTACCTTTTTTTTATAAAATTTCTCAAGATACATGCTTAACATGCTTATGGCCGTTGCGGCTGTCTCGTCCGACATTTCTTTCCCGACCGACGCATAATATTTTCGGTCTTTCTCACTAAACAGATCTGACTTCATGATATCCTCAAACTTTTTGTACGTCCGGGCGATAATCTTTTTCACGGCGATCTTCAGGCCCTCTGCCTTGGTAATTGTTACACCGTTCTCGTCCCGGTCGTCATACCCTGATTTTGCCCCCGCAAAAGTCATAAAGATCACTGGATATGTTCCCTGCAGGTTTCTCAGCGCCTCATCCTCCCAGACCTTGCGCCCCTCAAACAAGTCGCTCCTGCCCTCATACTGCTTCGAGAAAAAACACTCGACCGTACTCATATTGAGTGTCTTTCCGAACCGGCGCGGACGCGTGATCAACGTAACTTCATCCGCATAATCCCACCATTCCTTAATAAAATCTGTCTTGTCAATATAAAAAATATCATTACGCATCATTTTTTCATAGTTCTGATAACCAAGACCATGCTTTACTTCCATACACATTTCCTCCGTTCTGTCAATCTTCACACTTCCCGTCATGCCGCCCCTACGGCACAAATAATCCGTGAAGAACGCTGCCCTTTGCGTTCTTCGGCGTGAAGCTTTAGATTTTCTTAGCGGGCGTTCTTTGGCCGCTTAGAAAATCTCTTCACGCTTCTTTCTGAAAAACCATCGCCTGAAACACAGCCGTCTTATCCCCGTCCTTGCAGGAAAACTGCATATGCGTTCCCCGCAACTGGCAAAATCCTGCGTGTTCCAAAGCGCGGAGCAGACCGGCATACGCATTGTCATCCTCATAGCGCTCCACACTGACCAGACATCCTCCGTCTCTAACCAGCGACGCAAGCTCCCCCGCATACGTTTCATGCCGCCTTCTGTGTTCCTCCGTTGACAATGCCGCCGGCTCGGGCTCCTCGCAGAGCGGTTTCCATATAACATTTTCATGCACTGTGCGGCAGGATAACAGGGTATCGCACTGCTCCTGCCCTGACACCTTCCGGCTGGTAAACTGTACATTATTTACCTGAAGACGCTCCGCAAGCTCTTTTGCCACCCGGACAGCGTTCCCGGACAGCTCCAGACCTGTAACAGCCACGTCGGAATGCCGCAATGCGAGAAAACAAGTCAGAATCCCGTTTCCGCAGCCGATATCCCAGATATCCCCTGTCCAATAAGAATCCTGTTTCACCAGATACTCCATCACCCTCCGAAAAAACACGCGGTCATAAAACGACGAAGCCAAAAGGCTCATCTGCAGGCTTTGATTCAGGTAATCGACAAGCTCCTGCTGACGATGGAGATAGGGTGTGCTGCCGGTTCCGAACACCAGCCGTTTTTCTGACAGGTCAAACAGCCCAGTCAGGCAGTCAATATGTCGTTCTCCCTCATACGAACCAAAGGTTTCGACCAGCGCCGTATCCAGCTCTGTAATCTTGCGGATACCAACCTTAGAAAGATATTCTTTGATGCCCATATCCATCCTGGCATTCCTCCTTTATAAAATCCCCCGGAAGAACGCTGCCCTTTGCGTTCTTCTGTGTGAAGCTTTAGATTTTCTTAGTGGGCGTCTTCTGGCCACTTAGAAAATCTCTTCACACTGTTATCCAATCAGGCACTTCTGCCCCTGAAATCCGAAACCGTATTTCCTGATGTTCTCCGGCGCAAAGCCGCTGGCGATGAGCGCTGTCTCGTACTGCTTCTCCTCGATCTGGGCAAGCGCGTTTGCGACGGTATCCTCAAGCGTCCGCTCGTCGTCATCCTCATCAAGCACCTTAAATTCAAAGATAAAGGCTTTTGCGGTTTTGTCAAACGGCTCGATCATCACGTCATAGCGCCCATACCCGCTCTCGCGGTTTGATGTCACCTTGTATTTGTCCGATAAGTTTACGATCATGCCCAGCACAAAACCATGGTAAAAGCGCTCCGGGTGTGTCTCCTCCGACGGCTTGTTTCCTGTGTCAAAGTAACTGAATGTATGCAGCGCCACTTTATTCATGAATGTGTTCATTTTGCGCACATTGTCACGCAGGAGGGCATTGATAAACTCATTGTAATACACTGACACATCGTTTCTCCCAAACCAGTCCTTTATCATATTTCGAAACATGAACCAGACTTCACGGTTCGTCAACGTCAGTGTGTACTCTGCATCGCCTGTTCTGTCCTCGCGGAGAGGTTCTCTGCCAATTGCTTTCAGATAACCCGCCGCCAGCAGCAGACTCCAGATCGCATTCGTGTTTCCATTTAACTGACTGAACACAATCTGCTCGTCAATCGGGGCTGTAAAGCTTTTTCCTGCAAGCAGATCCTCGACAGTTTTCTTGACATCGGCTTCACCAGTCTGTATCAAAGTGCTCACAAGGTCGTTGGAACTTGTGTTTGCCCAGTAGGTACCATATTCGCCTTTTTTGCCTATAAAGGATATAATCGACCACGGATTGTATATATCTGTATATTTTCCAAATGTAAAGCCATCATACCACTTTTTTACTCCTTCTTTATGCTCACCAAGCCCTGATTCGTCAAGCGCCCTGAAAACCTCCTCCTCCGTAAAGCCAAAGCCGACCGCGTACTTATCAGAAGTGGTTGTCACTACCTCGAGATGATTCAACTCTGAAAAAATAGATTCCTTTGATATTCTTGTAATCCCCGTGATCAGCCCGCGCTCCATACTCTCATTGTCCTTGAACGTTTTTACAAAAAAACCCTTAAAAAACGCGACCGCCTCGTTCCAATAACCGTACAGCCAGGCCTCCTGCATCGGCGTGTCGTACTCGTCCAGCAGCACGATCGCCTTTTTTCCATAAAAAATCTCAAGATAACTGCACAGACGCCAGATTGCCATCTGTGCCGTCTTGTCCGTCATGTTGTCATTGACAGACGCAAAAAATGCCCTGTCGTTGTCGTCAAATTTTTCCGACTTCATGATTGTTCTATACTTCGCATAAATATCAGATAAGATCAATTTTACTGCGGCTTTCACAGATTCTATGTTTTTAAGCCTTATCTCCTCGCTCTCTCCTCCGACATACCCCGATTTCACCCCCGCAAAGGACATAAAAATCACAGGATAAGTTCCCTGGAGGGCTCTCATCGCTTCATCCTCCCAGATCTTTCGCCCTTCAAACAAGTCGCTCCTGCCCTCATATCGTTTCGAAAAAAAGCACTCGATCGTGCTCATATTGAGCGTCTTTCCAAACCGGCGGGGGCGCGTGATCAGGGTAACCTTATCCGCATACTCCCACCATTCCCTGATAAAATCTGTCTTGTCAATATAAAAAATATGATTCCGCATCATATCCTCATAGTTCTGATAACCAAGACCATGCTTTACTTCCATGCCATCTCCTCCGTTTCACTGATTATTTTAAACACGCTCTATAATCACTTTACCATTTTTCCGGCATTTCAGCAATACATACAATTCGACAACGCATTTCCACAGATCATATCGCTACTTCATCTCAAAGAACGTAGTATCTAATTCCGGATAGATTCTTCCTAATGAGATTGGTATTCCTGACTTGTTGGTAAAGAAATGTTTACTCTTCGCCATTGCATAATTTTCATTGTTTTTTTCATCAAATATTCGATATGCCAATTCTATCTGTTTGCCATCATATGAAGTAACCTTTGTACCAATTACTATCGTATCATCAAACTTAACAGAGCTATAATATTCAATCGAATTTGAAAGCACTGGCATTAGAATTTGCATATTCTCCATCTGTTTGAAGCCCAGACCAATCTGTTCCAGCAGATTCAATCTGGCATTTTCTATCCAGTTCATGTAATGGGACGGGTGAACCATTCCTTGTGCATCCAGCTCATGATATCTTACCCGATGCCTGTAAGGATTTATTTCTACATTTCGATCTATTTCGTTTATTGCTATTTCATTTGACATTTCGAATCCTCCCTAATATGGTTATGCTGGCTTTTGCTCCTCAATGTTTTTCAGTTTTTGCAATAATTCTCTTTCCTGGGCTGATACCTGTTTCGGTACAGATATTTTGAGAATCACATACTCATCTCCATACCTGTTCTTGTCTCTCATAGAAACAATTCCCTTGTTACGCAGTCTTAGTTTACTACCGGCCTGACTGCCAGCAGGAACCTTGCACCGTACCGATCCATACAATGTTTCAAATTCTACTTCTCCTCCCAGAATTGCCGTCGTATAAGGAACATCCTGCGAACAGCATAATAATCTTTTTTTGCCATAAGTTTCACCTTCTTTGTTCAATAATAATCGAGCAGGGCGTCCGTCAGCCTCTGCTGACCTATTTCCTTTGGACGCCCGTGTGCATAAAAAACGGCCTGCTACCTTTTCCAAAGTAGTAAGCCGTTGACATCTTATTCCTTTTCTTCTGCTGTTTCTTCTTCAGGCTCATTGCCCTTAGGAGTTATTACACTTACGACAGGAGTATCCATATGCGTCATAATCTCAATATCCTTATTCTTTGCAATATCGAGATCCGCAACAGTCAATGTATCTCCCAGCCTTAGCTTACTGCAATCAACATCAATCTTATCAATGATCGCTTCTGGAACTGCTTTATAGGAAATCTCTGTGAGGAGCTGTTCTACCAATCCTGCAGCCACTTTATCCTTATGTTGAAGCACAATCTCTGCGACCGTGTGAACCTTTTCGCCCTTTACTAATGCTTGAAAATCAATTTCCAGAATCTGATTCTTCATAGAATCATAATCCAGTTCCTTAAGCAGAACATCATATTTCTTTCCATCCAGCTCAAGATACAGCTGCGAGCCTTTTAAACATTCTCTCTGAATTTTTTCTGCTTCCTTTCGCTCAATCACAAGTGGGATGGAACCATCGATATTCTTTCCAAAAAGATTTCCGGTAACAAATCCTTCTCTTCTTACTTGTCTTGCTTTTTTGTCCATTTCTCGCTTTTGCACTTTAAAAGTAGTCATTTGTCTTTTCCTCCAAAATTACAAATTTGAAAAAGGTAAGTATGCGAAATGTCAATACTTATATTTATCGTTTCGTAGCGCTTATCTTAAATCACTTATTATGCAGGCTGGGATTCATTTTCCAGTCAGCATATTGATTAAGTTTTATTTCTCAATGAAAACTTAATCTGCCTCGTTGCATATAAACCTTGAACCTGGAATGTTTCTTTTCCTTTGTTCTGCTTTTGTTATAGTCCTTTTATTAGCACTTGTCAATAGTGAGTGCTAATAATTATTGTGATTCTTTTGTGAACAAAAAATTAAGAAAATGTAAAGTCTGCTTCTGAATCCCGGCCTTTGAAACCTCATTTTTTTAATTTGACTGCCAATAAAATAATAGGGGATTCCTAAAGGATATGATATCCCTATACTGATCCGTAATTCCCGTAAGCTAATTCC
>DKVL01000116.1 GCA_002491195.1 Lachnospiraceae bacterium UBA7179 | reverse complement strand
ACTTGACAATATAGGGAGGAAATTTGTTATGTTCGGCAATAATCGTCAGGAACAATACGTTATAGACCAGAAAGTAAAGGAAGAAATTTATCGGGCGTATCCGGAGATCGAGAAACTGAATCGGGCCAAAGGCAGGTGGATGCGTTTTCTGATGTGCTATATGTTGATTTACCGCCTGGTCTATTTGACTGCTATGATACAATTAAAGGAAACCTATCCGATTGGCAGGATCGGCAGCTGTATCATGGGGTATATCATATATTGCTACTTTTTATCCTTTTGTATGGGAGCCAGGGCTCAGAATGTTTATAATCTCTATATATTAATCGTCGGGGCAATTTATTCAGTCTTTAAACATTATCAAGGGATTACATCCATTGATATGCTGCTGCAGGCGTATCAATCTCTGCTGCAGGACCACCCGCTTGATGTGATATCGGATATTTTGTTTTGGATAGAATTTGTGATCCACGTTGGTATTACGATATGGCTGACTCTGATCCCGAAAAATCGACGGCTCGCAAAGCAGTTCGATACATTGGTGCAAAATGCCGGGAAGGAAGGACGCAGTGCGGGCATCAGCGCTATGGCCAGATGGCGTTCTTCCATGGATGACGGCAATGATGAGGAAGAGGAGAGGTGATGTTATCAAATGAAACGATATATAGAAGAGATACAGTGTGATTGGTATATGGGGAGCAATGATTTTTACGAGGGAGATCAGATCACAGTTGAATTGATAAAACAAATAAAGGAAAGTATTATAAGGAATGACGATCATGGACCATATAATATATATGCGGCATATGATGATGCCAATTGGCTTCAAATGCTCTTTCGGAGGGATTTGGTTTCCATAGAGATTATTTGTGAACCTGATCATCAGTATGTATATTATGATAAGAAATATGAGGGCCAGACTGAATTAGAATTAATAGAGTTTGATCAGGATTTATGTCCAAGAATAGAAGCATGCGAAGACATGACACTGGCTGCAAATATTTTTGAAGAGTGGGCAATGTATGGAAAATTGTATCCTACAACATGGGCAGATATGACTGTTACACCAGATATTTTTGATGAATATTACCCGAAGGGAAAAGAGGAACCTTTATGCAGATTGTCCATTCAAGGAATCGGACAAAGCAAAAGCAGGACTGTTGTTTTTCTGAAAAAGTATTTTAAGGATCATGATTTTAATCAGACATTGAAACGCTTGGAACAATTTCCGATCATTTTATGCGTCTATGATGAAGATTGTATCTCGCCGATTGAAAAAGACTTGAAAAGAATAGGAGCTGATTATAGAAAGGAAGAAGTATCTGTGGATGATTACGAAAAATTTTGTTTCGATAATGTAAAGGCATGGTCATGTATGATGGATTATCTGCATTTACGTTAGGAACTGTTAATAAATTACTACTGAATAGCGCGCAGGATTTTTCTTCGAGAGTGCAAGTTACACGTAACTGTCAAAAATCGGGTATTGACAATCGCAAATATCAGAGTAAAATAGTTCTAAAAAGAACAAAAAAGGAGTCGGCATATGATACCACTGAATTTATGGGAACATCAGAATGCGGTCAAGACATTGTATGCAAAATGTGTTGGGGTAGTCTGTGAGAAGTATCAGATCTCGCGAATGGAATTGGATATTCTGCTTTTTCTGGCAAACAATCCGCGCTATGATACAGCGACAGATATTGTTGAGATCCGGTATCTGTCAAAGTCACAGGTGTCCAGCGCCATAAAGCTTTTGGAAGAGCGCGGATGGATAGATAAGTTCTATACCGGGGACAATCGCAAGACGGCGCATTTGAGAATCGGCGAGGGGGCTGCGGCGGTTATCGCTGACGGGAAAAAGGCGCAGGAAATGTTTTTCGATGTGATGATGCATGGATTTACGCAGGAGGAAATTGACTATATGAGGGGATATACAAGCCGTATATGGAATAATATTGACGGCTATCTGAAGTCGGATGACAGATCAGGGATGTCCGCGCCCGGATGATGATGGGGGTATTTAAGAACACGCGCATTTCGCAATCATTCATATTTGTAGCGAAAATGGGATCGGGAGAAGCGTTGAGGAATTTTGAGTGAGAGGAAAAAATCATGATCAAATTTATCATTTGTTTTATCGCGGGAATCGGTGCGGGGCTGGGTACAGGATTTGCAGGGATGAGCGCTGCGGCAGTCATCAGCCCGATGCTGATCACGTTTCTGGGACTGCCTGCATATGAGGCGGTTGGTATCGCTCTGGCAAGCGACGTGCTGGCGAGCGCGGTAAGTGCGTATACTTATGGGAAAAATAAAAACCTGGATATCCGGAATGGCCTTGTTATGATGGTCACGGTTTTGCTCTTCACGCTTTTTGGAAGCTGGATCGCGAGTATGGTGCCCAATACGACGATGGGGAGTTTTTCCGTGTTTATGACCTTGCTGCTTGGCATCAAATTTATCGTGAAACCGGTCATGACGACAAAGGAGTCGATGGCAGCAGTCAGCGCGAAGAAGCGGGTGATCCAGTCGATTGTCAGCGGAATCATTGTCGGATTTATCTGTGGGTTTGTCGGCGCCGGTGGCGGAATGATGATGCTGCTGATCCTGACAAGCGTTCTGGGATATGAGTTGAAGACGGCGGTTGGGACAAGTGTTTTTATCATGACGTTTACGGCACTGACCGGTTCGGTCAGTCACTTCGCGATCGGCGGTATGCCGGACGTCTGGTGCCTGGTTTTCTGCGTGGCGTCCACCTTGTTGTGGGCGCGGATCGCCGCGAAGTTTGCCAACAGGGCAAGCGCTGTCACGCTAAACAGGGCGACAGGCGTAATACTTGCGATACTGGGGGCGGCGATCCTTGTTGTGAATTTGCTGACAAAATAATGCCCTGCGTATCCTGCCAAAATAGCAGGCGCTGTATTCACCGTTATTTGCGCAATGCTGTACCAGGCTGATGTGCTGCGTGTGAAGCTGTATCGCAGGTGCGGCAGTCAGGAGTGCAGCTTTCTGTATTCCTTTGGTGTGACTCCATATTTTTCTTTAAACAAGGCATAGAAGTGTGTGCGGTTTGTGAACTTTAACCTGGCGGCTATGGCGCTAATGGATTCCTCTGTTTCTGTCAGGCACTCAGCCGCCTTTTTCAGGCAGAAGGTCATGCCATAGTCAAAAAAGCACATATCGGCGAACTTGTTCACAATGCGGTTCAGGTAGTCTCCGCTGTAATGGAGCTGTTGTTCCATCTCTGTGCGCGTCATGCGGCCGTCGCTCTCCTCAAACAGTCTGGTAATGCGGGAAAAGAGCAGAAAATCGCTGTTTGTGTCAAGCTGAATACTCGTACAGTGGTAATGCGCCTGCGATGACAGAACGGATATAAATGCGCACAACAGTCCGCGGATCTGATACGAAGCGCCAAATCCGGGATAAAGAAGCGTCCGTATCAGATCTTCTGCCATCGAGTACAGATGCGCCGCGGACGGATGGTTTTGGCACGCAACGCACCGATGATTCTGGTACGTGGGGATAAAATCAAGGTAAGCACGCTCGCCGGCAATCTCCAGATCTGTGGTGATAAAATGATAGAGTGTACTGTCGTAGATTTGTTTTTCACCTGCAAAAAAAGCATTCTGCGCAGAGGCAAACAGCTCTGTGACAAATCCGGGAGACAGGCCGATATACAGGACACGGCATTGCGACTGATAGCGTTCCATGTGGCGCAGGTTCCGGTTGATCAGGCAGCAGGAGCCTGCGGGGTACAGGTAATCCTTCCCCTCGATCTTCTGCACGATCGTCCCCTCCAGAACGATTACAAACTCAAAAAAATCG
Source organism: Lachnospiraceae bacterium UBA7179 (assembly GCA_002491195.1). Taxonomy (GTDB): domain Bacteria; phylum Bacillota; class Clostridia; order Lachnospirales; family Lachnospiraceae; genus COE1. The sequence goes on along the minus strand of DKVL01000116.1, from coordinate 16,550 downwards.
TGAAAGTGCGGCGCGTTTTTCGTATAAGAGTAATTTTTCATGGCAAGCGATTCCTGGTAGAAAACCGCTTTTTCAAAGGAAAGGGTGACAACGTTTACGTAGTCCTCCGGCTCAGGACCGTCACAGTATTCCAGTGTGACCTGAAATGGCACATTCATGTGGTAGAAGCGGCTGAAATCGCTGTCTCCGTTTCGGACATTGATCGAGGAGTCGCTGCTGTCCAGAACCTTCTGCATTTCTGATGTATTGTTCACGTAATTGCCATTTTTTTCCATATAGAACCTCCATACGCGCAAGCCCTGCACGATCATGACGTCCGTGTGAGGGATACAGATTATCATTCCCGGATATGTTACAGATACAATGGAATGAAATCGCTTTCCGTTATTGCTGTACCTTGGATTGTTTTTTTATAATTAGGAGTAGGTAACTGGGCTGTATAGTTACAATTATAGATAAACATGCCGGGAAAGTAAAGCGGTTTATCAGGGTGAGTTTTCTGTACCTGATTTTATGTGAAGCAGGCACAGGAAGTTTGCCAAAGTACATCAAAGAAAATGGAGGGATGAATATTATGAAACGAGCGCATGCAAAACTGTGGGTATTATGCATCAGTGCAAGTCTTTGCTCCGCCGCGTTGGCTGGGTGCGGGGTAAACGATACGGAACCTGCCGCAGGGACACAGGCGACGGCGGAGTCCGCACAGACAGAGACACCCGCATCCGAGTCGACGCAGGTTTCCACAGAGGCAGTGGAGGATAGCCAGCAGACAGGCGGAATCTATGTGGAACCGATCGAAGGAATATCGGATGACTTTATCCGCGGTATGGATGCATCCTCTGTGCTGGTTGAGGAAAAAAGCGGCGTGAAGTATTACAATTTTGAAGGCGAGGAGCAGGATGTATTCCAGACGCTGGCGGAGGGCGGCGTGAATTACATCCGTCTGCGTGTGTGGAATGATCCTTATGATGAGAACGGCAACGGCTATGGCGGCGGCAACAACGATGTCCCGACTGCAATCGAGCTTGGAAAGCGCGCGACCGAGTATGGCATGAAAGTGTGTATTGATTTCCACTATTCTGATTTCTGGGCGGATCCCAAGAGACAGCATGCACCCAAGGCATGGGAAGGAATGAATATCGAGGACAAATGTGACGCGCTTTATGATTTTACCAAAGAAAGTCTGAACGAGATCCTTGATGCCGGTGTTGATGTAGGCATGGTGCAGGTCGGAAACGAGATCAACAATGGCATGTCCGGCGAGACAAAGCTTGAGAATGTCACAGAGCTTCTGCATGCGGGCTGTCGCGCGGTGCGTGAGATATCCGAGGAAAACGGAAAGGACATTCAGATTGCCATTCACTACACAAATATTACCAACAAAGCACAGGTGGACAGTCTGGTGAAGAATCTGTCAGACAACGAAGTAGATTATGATGCGGTTGGTTTATCGTTCTATCCGTTTTGGGATGGCAGTATGGAAAATATGCAGCGCGTTGTTGAGCTGCTGCAGGAACGATACGGAAAGAAAGTATTTATCGCAGAGACTTCCTATTGTTATACTTCCGAGGACGGTGACGGCAGTGGAAACAGTCTGGTTGGCATTGATGATTTGGTCGACGGTTATCCTGCGACAGTGCAGGGACAGGCGAACATCATCAGGGATGTCTTTGCGGCGGCAAGTGAGGCTGGTGCGATCGGTGTCTTTTACTGGGAAGGCGTATGGCTTCCGGTTGGGGAGCCGACAGCGGATAACTCTCCGATCTGGGAGGAGTTTGGCAGCGGCTGGGCAAGCAGCTATGCATCGGATTACGATCCGGATGATGCGGGATTATATTATGGCGGCTGCTCTTGGGACAATCAGGCGTTCTTTGACTTCGATGGTCATCCGCTGGAATCCCTGAATGTGTTCAAGTACCTGAAAACCGGCGCCTCTGCACCTCTTGCGATCGACGCGGTTCCCGGTGTTGATGTGACCTGTCCTGTGGGCAGTGAGATCGTGCTTCCTGAGATGGTTGATGTGATCTACAATGACCGTTCCGCGAACAAACAGTCCGCAGTTTCATGGGACGAGGCACAGCTTGCGGCGATTGACACAAAAGCCGGCGGTGTCTATGAGGTGACAGGTACGCTGGAGAGCGGCGAGACCGTCGTAGCACATGTTGAGGTCAAGATGGACAATCTCGTGCGGAATCCGAGCTTCGAGGATGCGGATACTTCCATGTGGAACGTGACGTATGAAGGAGATGCCAATCCGACGGATTATCAGGAGAAGACGGATGATGCGCACTCTGGGGATATCGCGTTTCATTTCTGGTCAGAGGATTCTGATATGGACTTTTCCATTGAACAGGAATTTACGGATCTGGAACCGGGAACATACCAGTTTTTTGCCTATGCGCAGGGCGGAGATGTGTCTGACGAGGCATCAATGGAGCTGTATGCGGTAACAAGTGACGGGGAGCAGACGGAGCCGTTCATGGTGACAACTTACAATGACTGGAAGAATCCTACTATTTCGGAGATCAAAGTTACAGATGGCAAGCTCACGATCGGTGTGCGCATGAAGTGCAATCCCAAGAGCTGGGGAACGGTGGATGATTTCACGCTGAATCGGATCGGGGATTAATAGCATGGTAAAACAATAGTTCAGTCAAAATGGCGGTGAAACGTGGTTATGGTTTCACCGTTATTTTTATGCACACGGGCACCTAAAGGAAGTATGTCATCAAGGAAGCAAGCTTCCTTTGCTGACGGGTGCCCGGCGCGAGTAGGGGAAAAGGACATTCCCCTACTCGATTGCACAGCCCCATACAGAGGGAATATGAGAGAAAAATTTTGTATCTTGACTATGACAAAAAAGATGATATAATGTACATATACAATAAGTACAATTGAGAAAGCGGAGGAATGAAGGGTGGACATCATTATCAGTAACAATGCCAACAAACCGATTTATGAACAGATCACATCACAGATCAAGGCGATGATCATGAGCGGTGAATTGCAGACTGGTGATGCGATTCCCTCCATGCGGGCGCTGGCGAAATCAATCCATGTCAGTGTGATCACCATCCAAAAAGCCTACGAGGATTTGCAGAGGGATGGATTTATCGACACGACAGTGGGAAGGGGAAGCTTTGTGGCGGCCCGGAATAAAGAATTTTATCAGGAGGAACAGCAGCGCATCGCGGAGGAGCATCTGCAGGCGGCCGCAGAGATTGGGCGGGTGAGCAATATTCCACTGGAGAAATTGATAGAACTGTTGACTATATTTTATCAGGAGGACGAGTGATATGGAGAATATTTTAGAGCTGCAGCAGGTCTCCAAGACCTTTCCAAAATCGGATTTTACACTGGATAACGTGTCCTTTTCGCTGCCATATGGGGCAGTCTTAGGCTTTGTCGGTGAAAACGGCGCCGGGAAGACAACAACCATAGGCTGTATTCTGAACACAGTGATGAGAGACAGTGGCACTGTGAGACTGTTTGGCAGGGAAATGCAGGACGAAGACACAGATATGAGGGAAAAAATCGGTGTGGTCTACGATGGCAATAACTTTCCTGTATACTGGACTGCACAGCAGTTGTCAAAAGTGATGCGGGGACTTTACAAAAACTGGGACAACGCGCTGTTTGGAGAATATCTGAAAATGTTTCGTTTGCCGGCAAAACAGAAGATCAGACACTATTCCAGAGGCATGACAATGAAGCTGGCGATTGCCGCTGCACTGTCTCATCACCCGCAGTTGTTGATTCTGGATGAGGCGACCGGCGGCCTGGATCCGATCATGCGGGATGACATGCTGGACGTATTTCTTGACTTTGTACAGGAAGAGGACCACTCCGTCTTGTTGTCCTCCCATATCACGAGCGATCTGGAAAAGATTGCGGACTATATCTGCTTGATCCATGAAGGAAAGATCATGATGACTGCATCCAGAAATGATCTGGTATACAATTACGCTGTCATGCGGTGCAGGGAGAGCCAGTTTTCTGCCTTAGATCCAGCGGATATCATCGCGTATCGAAAGCGGGATTTTCAGATTGATGTGCTGGTTTCTGACAGCAGGGCGATGCAGCGCAAATACAGGGACAGTGTTGTAGACCATGTCTCGGTCGATGAGATCATGTTGCTTTTGGTAAAGGGGGAGCGGGTATGAAAGGAATTTTCAAAAATGATTTTTACATGGTATACGCAAATGCAAAAGCGTTTTCCATTTTTATGCTTTTATTTGGTATTTTTGCTATTGTATGTGCAGGAACAGATTCCGGTCTGTATTATCTCATGTATTATGTGTTGATTGGAATCGTAGGATTCTCGGTGAACACGGTGGTCGCTGTATTCAACGGGGAAAGCACGTCAAAGTGGGGAAAATATAAGATTACGCTTCCGGTGAAGCGGGCAGATATCGTGAAAAGCCTGTTTCTGAGCCATATTTTCTGGCTGGGAGTCGGGATTGTTTTTGCCGGGGCAGGAACTGGCCTGTCGGGGCTTCTGTATGGATATTCCTTTGCGCAGTACAGAGAGCTTTCCCTGATCTTTGCTCTGGGTATCAGCATCAGTCTTCTGGTCGGAGCCATATTCATTCCATTGTTTTATCTGGGCGGCGAGGATAAGACGATCGCGTTTTTGATCATTTCGCTGCTCTGCGCGATCGGTATCGCTTCCCTGTTTGTCAATGTGACAACAAATGTGGATTACCTGCTGCGGTTGGCTGTGATACTCGGCAGTTCTGCTGCAGCGCTGCTTTTGTCTTATCCACTGACACTTTGTATCTTTCGGCGAAAGGAATATTAAGATTTTAGACAGAGCAGTCGAAAATATTATGGTATACAACATATTGTAAAGAAGGAACCCAGGTGGTACCTAAGGGAGGACAAAATGGCAATCGAAAAGGTAAAAACATATTTTGAACAGTATCAGATGGCAGACAGGATCCAGGAATTTGACGTGTCCAGCGCGACAGTAGAACTCGCGGCGGCAGCGCTGCACTGCGAGCCGCAGCGGATCGCGAAGACACTTTCCTTCATGGTGGACGACCATGCAGTGTTGGTGGTGGCTGCCGGTGATGCGAAGATTGACAATCCAAAATACAAGGCGCAGTTTGGTAAAAAGGCGAAGATGCTCTCGCCGGAGGAAGTCGAAACGCTGGTCGGGCATGCGGTGGGCGGGGTATGTCCGTTTGCGGTGAACGAGGGTGTGGAGGTGTATCTTGATGTGTCGCTCAAACGCTTTGAGACAGTTTTTCCGGCCTGTGGCAGTTCCAACAGCGCGATCGAGCTCACGATACCGGAGCTGGAGGAATATTCCGGATATCTGAAATGGGTGGATGTCTGTAAGGGATACGAAAACATGCTCTAGAATAATTGCCTGATCAGTCTGCATAATGTTGTTGACAATTTGGTCTACTCACTGTAGAATAAAGGCAGGTTTACAACAAGGAACTGTTCCTGCCTTCTACATCTTGCGCAGGATATTTCTGGACAGTTCCCAGTAGAACGGAGGTTGTCATAATGGAATACAAACTAGGCGAGATTGAAATGAAGTTTGCAGATTTGATCTGGGACAAGGAACCACTGTCGTCGGGGGAGCTTGCAAAGCTCAGTGAAAAGGCGCTCAACTGGAAAAAGTCCACTACATACACGATTCTGCGGAGAATCTGCGACAGAGGACTGTTTCGGAATGAAAATGGCATAGTGACATCATGTGTGTCGAAATCGGAATTTTTGTCAAAGCAGAGCGAGCAGTTTGTCGAGGATACCTTTCAGGGCTCCCTTCCCTGTTTTCTGGCGGCATTTACCGCGGGCAGAAAACTCTCGGACAAGGACGTGGAGGAACTTAAGAGAATCATTGAGGAGAATGGGAGGGAGTCGTAAATGGAAATCTGCAGATCGCTCTTTTCGATTTTTTCAATGGTTGTCAATATGAGTCTGACCGGCGCCGCTGTGATTGTGGCAGTCATGTTTGTACGGCTGTTTCTGCGGCGCGCGCCTAAGATTTTCAGCTACCTGCTGTGGGGCGTCGTTCTGCTGCGGCTATTGTGTCCGATTTCTTTTTCGTCTGTATTGTCGGTGTTTCGGGTGGTTGATGCAGTTGTTACAGAGCAGGGAATGATGCGGTATGCGCCGCAGGAAAATGTGCAGACCAAGACGCAGAATCATACAGTTTCAATACAGACCGCAAAGAATACCAGTGCAGGAGCAAATTACCAATATGCTGTCTCGGATGCAGGAGACATGAGCAATAGCGCAGGAGGCGCACAATCCTTGTGGGATGAGGAGATGGTATGCAGCGTTGTCTGGATTATGGGAGTGGCAGTGATGTGGATTTACAGCGCTGCCAGCATGATCGGCCTGAAAAGAAAGCTGATCGGTGTAGTGCCTTATGAAAAAAGTCCGGAGAAAAGAATATATCTGTGCGATTATATCAGAACTGCATTTGTGATGGGAGTGCTGCATCCGCGGATTTATCTGCCGACGGCGCTGTCAGAAACCGAGCGCCGCTATATTCTGCTCCACGAGGAGACACATATCCGGAGATTGGATCATATTTCCCGGCTGTTTGCATTTTTGGCATTGTCTGTGCACTGGTTCAATCCGCTGGTGTGGTGTGCTTTTTTCTTATCGGAACGAGATATGGAGATGTCCTGCGATGAGGCGGTGATGCGCAGGATGGGTACAGACCTGCGGGCGGCGTATTCTGCGTCATTGTTGAATCTGGCAAGCGGGAAAAAGGTCTTTGCGGGTGCACCGCTTGGTTTTGGAGAGGGCAATGTAAAGTGCCGGATCCAGAACATCATGCGCTACAAAAAAACAGCAGCGTTGGTTGCCGTTCCGATCGTGGCGCTTCTTATCATTGTGTCAATTGCGCTCGGGAGCAATCCCGCAGAGAAGAATCCTGCGGAGGATGATATTGCAGGAAATACTATTGTGGAAAATAATATTACAGAAAATAATACTGCAGAAAATAATATTGTTGCAAATAGTTCCGCGGAAAATGACAAGGCTATGCAGCCTGCAAATCAAACCGAGGAGAGCGCCAGACCAGATGCAGCGACTGTTTCTGTTACACCGGCAGTTATTACAGACCAGATGGTATGTGACATTGACGGGCCTGTTCTGGATTATGCAGATGAAAATACATTGATTTTTCACCATTATTTTGGACTGTTTGTCTATGATATGAGTGAGAACCGTTTCGACAGTTCCGTGAGCCTCAGGGAGCTCGGCTGCCTGGATGAACAGGATGGGCTGTATTGTGAGGTGTATGTCTCGGAGGAGGGAGACGAGGTTTATCTTCACCCGACAGATGCGGCGACGATGTATGTTTATAATGTCTTGTCAAAAACCCTCCAGCTGCAGGATTTTGGCGGGGATGCTTTTGTGCACGGCGGAGAACTGTTTATACGTCTGAAACAGACATCAGACTGCATCGATCCGGACTACACAGTGTGGCGCTCTGCGGAATGTGTGACGCTGCGCAGCATCAATACGGCAGCAGCTCCAGGTAAGTTTCTCTATCTGGAAAGCGGCAGCGGCATGGTGGAGGATTTATACTATATCGTGGAACAGAATCGGGAGCGCGTGCAGTTTGCAAAGATTTTTGACAATGACACAACTGTGGGAGGACTCTTTGAGTACGATGGTTACACGGGTTATCTGGACGAGTGCACGGACTGGGATGGGTATAAGCAGTTTGTGAATCAGGACTATGACGGGGATGGCCGGGCTGATCGCGTATACCGGAAAAATATTGCGGATTATGAGAGGTGCACATACCGGATTGAATTCGGAAACGGCGACCTGCTTCAGACGAAAGAGTTTGGAACGGGAATGCCTGCAGTCCAGACCTGTGATCTCAACGGCGATGGAGTGCGGGAGATTCTGGTTCAGGCATTTTATGGTTTTAGCAGCGATCCGAACTATTATGGCGAGTCTGCATTGTTTGAGAAGAAAAACGGCAGTTACGAACCGCTGATGCCCCCGGAGGAATTGTGTACTTATATGGAAGGGGGAGCTTCCGGGCTGCAAGGCGGAATTGATCTATATAATCCCAGCATTACAGTAGTTTACAGGAATGCTGGGAAGGAGTTTCCAGAGTGGGCGTCGATGCCGCCAGAGGTTTTTCAGGAAACCAATACGCCTCATATCCATCTGACCGTGAAGGAATTGACAGGGGAAGCGGCGGTTGACGAGACTGTTTTCCTGGACAGTAATCTGATCGTGTATTATGGTGGTATAGAAGACGAGGAGGAGCGCCAGAGCGTCAGCTACGATGCTGTGGTCGTGAACAATGGCAGAAGGGATCTGATCGAATATCACTTCGAGGCTTTGAATAAATGGTCAATGGATGAGATCGTGGTGACGGCAGCTTATGAGAATGGGGCGCTCCATGTCGTGGACAGCCGGTATGTGCGGGAATCAGGAATCATCGGATCATCCACGGGTGTCACAGATTATGATATTTCTCCGGAGGACGCCGCTGTCGTGCCGGAGATAGGAAGCCTGTCTTATGAGGAGGCAGCAGGGCGTGGAGTGGTTGAGGAATATGACGATGAGGCAGGCGGAATGCTGCCAGGGCTTGCCTCTGGAACATGGTACAGTGTCATGGTGGGCGGCGTGGAGTATCTTTATGGAAATACTGATGGAAAGCCTGACGAGGGGCAGGATCAGTCCGACGGGGGATATGAGCTTTATTCCTGGGCGGTCTGGGACGAGTCGCACCGGCTTGCAAATGGTCTGAAAGTCGGAATGACAAGGGATGAAGTCCTGGCGGTCTGCCCCAATCTGCGGACGATCGGCTTTGAACCAGAGGGCTTTCCGACATGGAACGGGACGGCATATCCTGACCACTGGACAGATGCGTTTGATGAGATCATGATCGCCAATATCGAGGACGGCGTTGAGAACCCTCCTGTTTTTCTTGCGTTGATGATGAAGGATGACAAGGTTCTGGCGATCACGAAATACCTCCCGACGTCGGGGTAACGCCATCGGGATGACGACGTCGGGGTGAAGTCTAAGGAACGTCATTGGCTGATAGAATTGATTTTTATTATTTCAATTGCTTGAAAAACAATATGCTTTGTGGTATCGTAGTTTCAAGCAAAAAATATCGAGATTATTCCATTCCGTTCAATTCGACCTGACTGCGGCAGAGAAATCAATCTGCTATTCAATAGTAGGCTGTGGATAAAACCATAGCCTATTGTTTTTCCACATAAGTGCATGAGGAAATGAGCTGTGTGTTTTGCGGAAAGAAAGGAAATCAAGGTTATGAAAATACGATGTGTATGGGAGCACAATGGCAATGACAGTATGATGTATGCCAACAATTTTGTTGGTGCATATACGCGCGGTGAGACAAAGGATATTGCTCTTCAAAAGATGGCAAGAGAGGTTGCATCCTATCTGGAATGGAAGGGAGAAGCAGTCACCGGCTCTTTGGAGACAGTGATCGTACAGGAGAAAGCTTCTGCGCTTACGATATCGGATGCGGATTCGGATGTTCTTTTCGAGGAAGAAAAAAAGCCTATTTCCGAAGCGGAATACAAGGAATTAAAAGCGCTTGCAATAAAATCTGCACAGGATTTTCTGGGTTTGTATGAGGCGATTCCTGACAAGGATAAAAGCTGTCTGCCGATCCGGAAAACCTTCTACGGACAGGTTCCCCGCACGGCATCTGAAATGTATGAACATACAAAAAATGTCAATGATTATTACTTTGGGGAGATTGGTGTTGAGACTGACCACGAGGGAACGATTGTGGAATGCCGGCAGCGAGGTTTTGCGCGGCTGGAATCCCAGCCTGATTTTTTGATGAATACTGTCTATCTGGGCAGCTATGACGAAGAATGGTCGCTGCGGAAAGTACTACGACGGTTTATCTGGCACGACCGCATCCACGCAAAGGCAATGTATCGTATGGCAGTAAGAACGTTTGGCGGTGATATTCCGAATTTGTTTCACTTCGTATAAAGTTTTTGTGTGATATAATAACGGATTGCGAAAACGTCAATATTGAAGAGAAAAAATTCGGTCAATTAAAAAATACTGAAAAAAGGAGCAAAGTATGAAAAACAAAGGAAAAATCAGGTTCTCATTTAACTCGCCGGTCGTCATCTGGTTTACGGCGGCCTGCTTTTTGGCACTGGTATTAGGATGGATCACGAAAGGATGGACGACGAATGCGCTGTTCAGCGTGTATCGCTCTTCACTGTTATCTCCGCTGACGTATGTGCGGCTGTTCGGGCATGTGCTTGGTCATGCGAACTGGGAGCATTTTATCGGAAATATCATGATGCTGCTGATCGTGGGTCCATTGCTGGAGGAAAAGTACGGTTCTTCCAATATTTTGTTTGTCATTCTTGCGACAGCGCTGGTGACAGGAATCGTTCATTGTATCTTTTTCCCGCATATACAGCTGCTTGGCGCGAGTGGTGTCGTGTTTGCGTTCATATTATTGTCCCCGTTTACGAGTGTGAAGGAAGGGACGATACCAATCACGTTGGTGCTTGTCGCAGCGCTCTATATCGGAGGGCAGATCTACAGTGGGATTGTCACCAGTGACAATATATCGCAGCTGACGCACATCATAGGCGGCTGCGTGGGAGCTGGATTAGGTTATGTGATGCACAAAAATAAGATGAACAGATATTAAGGACAATTAGTTTTTCGAGAGAGTTTGTTCTGCTTTGAGTTGTTCAATTGTGGATTCTAGTGCTTTCTTGTCTTCTGTAACTGCTTTGAGCTGTTCATTCAAAGATACAATGACCTGCATATTCTGTTGATGCTGACAGTCCTAATGTCATTCAATTTTAAAATGGAATCATGCGTGATGAATGGAAAGTCACTACTTTTCAGCAGGACATATCACTTTTGGAATGTGGATAATCGTCAGGATGGTAAATATCTGGATGTTTGTGGGAATCATAGGAAAAGATTGGGAGAACATAAAGCAGTTTTTGCCTTACGCCAATCACAATCCCTCGATGTTCATAAGACATCTCTGGAATATAATTTTTCCCGAACTCAAACTGATAGATTTCCCCCTTTTTCACAGGTCTGCGGCGAAAAGGTTTCGATTTATTATCAGCCCAGCGATAGTCCGATTTGGAAAAGCGATTAAGTTCGTCGGAGCTGAATGAGTTCTGGATGATTGCCTCGTTTGTTTTATTTTGCATTTTTAAGTATTCGTTCAATATGGTAGTTCTCCTTAGTAGATCTTGAATGTGTATATGTGAAGTCGAATGGGGAGTGATCAGTGATCGTTACCCTATTCGGTGCGCCTTGGCGGGATGTTTTTTCTGCATGGAGCTGTGCATAAAAAAGGATACGGTGCTAACCGTACCCTGCTCTGGTAAACCAGAGAGACCTCGTCGGTCAAATTATCCTTTCATAAGTGGCCTTGTCGGCCATAAAAAATGATTTTTCAGAGATTATATGAATCTCCATTTATATTATACACATTTTTTCGGAAAAATCTACAATATTTTGCATAAAAATTTTATATTATCTTATTTGATATGATCTTTCTGAAAGCAGAATAAACGCATGAATGAAAATATAGTAAATTTACTCTGAATATTTGGCAATAAATGTGTGAACATATATTTGCTATTCCTGACTAAAATGCCAATAAAGAATATTATTTAAGTGAGAAAATCAATATTTGGTCAAACTGTTAATGTGAAATTTCACAATAAAGTGGCTTTTTCAGCCTACATTTCTATTCATGCGTTTATTCTGTTTCTGAAAGTACTTGACATTGACGCTACGTCAACCTTTATAATATAATTTATCAGAAGTGCCCTTTACTTCTGATAAAAGGCGTGTTTTTAAAAGGGGGCAGTCTTTGCGATAGGGAGCGCGATGCCATGGAAGAAAGATACACAGCAGGAGAGCTTGCCGGGCTGGCAGGAGTCTCCTCGAGAACAATTCGTTACTATGATAAAAAGGGTCTGCTAAAGCCGGTCTCCTATACGGAGAGCGGCTATCGGTTATATGACAGTCGTTCGGCATTGCAGCTGCAAAAGATAAAACTGTTGCAGTATGCTGGATTATCTTTGAAGCAGATTGATCACATGATCGAGAGTCAGAGTGAGGATTCAGTCTCAGAGATTCTATGGCGGCAGAAACTGTTACTGGAGCAGAAAAGGAATCAGATCAATCAAGTGATCGCATCTCTGGAGGATGCGCTTTTTGCATGCAGCGAAACAGAGAACGAGCGTGAAAATATGGAGTCTGTGCTGGATATCCTGCATGTGAAAGACCTGGAAACACCATTTGATTACCGCTATGGGCTCTATGAGACATATTCCCAGAATCAGCAGAACTGGTTTCAGTGGGTATACGACAAACTGCAGGTTCATTCCGGCGCCGCGATACTGGATATAGGATGCGCGCACGGAAATCTGTGGATCAGGAACTGGACAAGAATACCAGAGGGTGTAATAATCACGGCTGTCGAAAAGTTAAACTCAGCAATCGATTTTCTGGAACATTTTTATCAGGAAAATAAAAAGTTTCTGCAAAAGGATGTAAAGTTTGTTTTTCTGCGGCAGGATCTGGAGCATGATTTCCCATGTACCTGCCGATGCAGAGAAAGTGCATTATCAGAGCGTCCTGTTGGCGATGCGCAGGGTGATTCTGGACATGGTTGTACGGAGACACGGCGTGAAAAATATGACCGGATTGTCGCCAATCACCTGTGGGATTTTATTGTGGACAAGGATGCACTGATGGAAAAGGCAAAAAGTGTATTGGATAAAGACGGCTTTATGCTCTCGACATACAGTTCCTACGGATTCATGGAGGAAGTAAACCGATTGTTCGCAAGTATCGATGCTGGCGTGGATTATACAGAACTGACAGCGAATCAGGAGAGCAGGAGGAAACGGCTGGAGGAGAAACTACATGCGCATTTTGCCAGTGTCAGGCATGACGTTTTCCAGAACAATCTGACAGGTATCACGGATGCGAAAGTGCTGACTGGGTATATCGAAAAACATTACCCAAAGGAGTATACAGCAAATGCCTCTATGTGGAAAGAAGTAATCCGGAAAGTCAATCAGAAAATTGCGGAACAGGGAGCGATTGAGATTGTGACATACGCGCCGCTTTGCCAGTGTTATCATAGCAATGACGGCGAATAGCATATAAGAACATAAAAGGTTACAGTTCCGCAAGGCTGAACTGCAACAACAGAAACGATGGAGGAGCTGAAATGCTTGAAGTTAGCGAGGCACAGGAAGAATTAAAAAAAGCTGTGGTTTTATTTCCCGGTCCATGGGAGCAGCACAGCAGATCCGTTGCAAAGAATGCGATGCTGATCGCAGAAAAAACGAAAATAATGGACAGTGAACAAGCCTATGTCATGGGATTGATGCACGATATTGGGCGAAGGGCAGGCGTGAAAGGAATCCTGCATATTTTTGATGGATACGACTATATGATGAGCATTGAACAGGTGGAATTGGCGCACATTTGTCTGACACATTCTTTTCCGATTAAGGATGTAAATACATATATTGGAACATATGACTGTACATCTGCACAGAAAGAATTTCTGCAGGATTTTCTGGAACATAGGGAGTACACGGATTATGACCTTCTGATACAATTGTGCGATGCTATTTCTCTGCCAGATGGCGCCTGTATTATGGAGAAAAGGCTGGTCGATGTCGCATTGAGACATGGTTTGCCGGATTTTACGATAGACAAGTGGAAGGCATTTATGATGCTGAAAAAACATTTCGATGAATTGTGTGGCTGTAATATCTATACACTGCTGCCGAATGTGTTAGAGAATTCCTCGGCGGATTTGATCTGAATGAAAACGGAATACTCTCATAACAGATGTTACCACTTATTCAATTGGCTCATCAAACAACAACGTAGGAGGAAAATGCCATGAACATTGCAGTCTTGTCGGATATCCATGGGAATCACATTGCGCTGGAAACATGTATGGAATATCTGGAAAAGCAGAACATCGATGCATATTGTTTTCTGGGAGATTATGTGGGAGAATTTCCCGGAATCAGGCAGGTGATGGATACATTGTATGATCTGCAGAAGAATATGCCATGCTATATCATAAAGGGAAACAAGGAAGATTATCAATTATCTGGCCTGGGAGAAGGGCATCCGGAGTGGGACGCTTATCCGAGTACTGTCGGAATGATACGCTATGGCAATCAACAGTTATCGGAGGAGGATCTGTCTTTTTTGTCATCTCTGCCGATCACGGATTGTATTCAGATAGACGGCATGGAGGATATCCGGATCTGTCACGGCTCACCGCGAAAGGTGCGGGAGGATATCCGCGAGGGGAGGAGCGTCAACGGGGAGATCCTGGCGGAAGTCAGGGAAAAATATGTTGTGTGCGGTCACACGCACAAAGTAATGAATATCTCGGAGCACTCCAAGGTGGTATGGAATCCGGGTTCTGTTGGACTGTCCTTTACGGAGAACGGAATCGCGAAGGCATATTGTATGATTCTGCACAGTGACGATCGGGAGTGGAAGCCTGAGTTTATCGGGCTGGAGTATGATGTCGGGCAGATGATACAGGAGATGCGGGAGAAAGGGTTATATGGGATCGCGCCATTCTGGACACTGGGAATAGAGCGGATCCTGACAGGGGGTACAGTCTCCCTTGGAAAGATGCTTGGCAAGGCGATGGAGTTGTGCGAGCAGGCGACTGGCAGATGCATCTGGCCGGAGATACCGGAGATTTATTGGAAAAAGGCTCATGAGGAATTGTTTGGAGGGAGTGAGAGCAGATGGAACAAAAATTATATGAGATAATCCGGCTGGTGGACAGACCGGAGTTAAAGGAGCGTGCAGCGCAGTGGTTTCACGAGAAATGGGGAATCCCGCTGGAGGCGTATCTGGAGAGTATGGAGGAGTGTCTGATGATGAGGAGTGCCGTGCCGCAATGGTATCTTGCGCTGGAAGCGGATCAGATCATCGGCGGAATGGGTGTGATTGAAAATGATTTTCATGACAGAAAAGACCTTGCACCGAATGTCTGCGCTGTGTACACGGAAGAGCAGAAGAGAGGCCGCGGTGTGGCAGGGGCTTTGCTGAACACTGTCTGTACAGATATGAAGGAGCGGGGAATCGATACACTGTATTTGGTGACAGACCACACATCGTTCTATGAGCGGTACGGCTGGGAATTTCTGTGCATGGTGCAGGGCGACGGGGAACCGGAGCTGTCGCGGATGTATGTGCACCGTTACGATTAAGCCACACATAGTATCCTATCAAAAAAAGACAAGGGGATGTAGTCCATGAAAAATAAAATGCTTTCACAGAGTATCGCAGATACGCTATTGTCTATGATAACAATAGAAAAACGCTTTTCAGCTGGGGATAAATTGCCCAACGAGAATGAATTATCAGAAGAATTGAATATCAGCCGGACAACCCTAAGAGAGGCCATACGGATATTAGTAGCTTATAATGTGCTTGAAATACAGAGGGGAAAAGGAACTTTTGTCACTCAGGCGGCATTTGAGCAGCAGTCCAATTTAGGGCAGCTATCGGATATAAAAGTAAATGCAAGAGACCTTTACGAAATGCGTCTGATTTTCGAGCCGGAAGCCGCTTATTTAGCAGCTATCCGAGGTACAGATGCAGAAATAAAAAGGATTTTGGATTTTGGTGAGAAGATTGAACAGGAAATCAAATCCGGGCAGGACCGCACAGACAATGAACATTCATTCCACAAGGCGATTGCACAGGCAACGCATAATGAATTTATGAATCAGCTTATGCCCATTCTTTATCAAGCGATTGAAAAGGGCGTTACCCTATCGGCTATGAGCCAGAAAGCCGTTGCAGATACAGTGGGCGACCACCGCATGATTATGGATTTTTTGGAGCAGAGAAATGCAGAGGGAGCAAAAAATGCCATGAAAATTCATATCATGCACGCTATACGGGAATTGGGAATAGAATAGTTTTCTATTGATCAGGGCTTACAAATGCGTAAGCTCTCTGTTTTTATCTATAGACATCATACAACATATTGACATCATACAATTATATAGATATAATAACCAATAGGGAAAATATGCGACGATAAAAAACACATAGTTACCCATATTACGACAGGAGGACTATTTTATGAGAGAAATTGATTTAACAACATGGAATCGGGCGATGCACTGTCAGATTTTCAGAAACAGTGTGCAGCCACAGTATTGTGTAACCTTTGAACTAGATATTACCAATTTTTTGCAAAGAATCAGAGAACGGGGATATTCCTTTACATTTTCTTTTGTATTCGCCGTGACAAAGTGCGCTAATGAGATTGAGGAATTTCGTTGCCGTTTTTGGGAGGGAAGACCGGTGATCTATGATAAAATCAACACATCATTTACCTACCTTGATAACGGCAGCGAGCTTTTCAAAGTAGTCAATGTGGAAATGCAGGACACCATAGAGGAATATGTTTCCCTTGCGGCCAATACCGTAAGGGAACAAAAAGAATGTTTTACCGCACCTATGGGGAATGACATTTACCAGTTTTCTTC
>DKVL01000024.1 GCA_002491195.1 Lachnospiraceae bacterium UBA7179 | reverse complement strand
CCGCGAAGCGGTTTTTGCATGGCTTGATGCTTGTAACAGGAAGCCGAAGGCTGAACTGTTACTATTAATACTCCATAATTATCGTCTCATCCTCGAGAAATTTACTGATTTTACCTGTAATCAACTGATTTTCAAGCGCTTTCCCCTGCGCCAGAGCTGCCACTTTCACATACTCCCTTGTATGTCCGATCCAGTACTCTGTTCCCGCAATTATTTTCTTTTCCTCAAATAACACCTCCACATCTCTGTCAATATAATAAGACCGAAACTTCCTGGAATCCCTTCGCTCGATGGTCTGCAGCGCACCGCTTCTTATGGCTTTGTCTGACTCTGCCACCTGCATAGGCATCACTGCCGCTTTTGTGCCTTTTCTTCTGGAGTACTTAAAAATATGCATCTCGTAAAATCCTACCTTCTCCACAAACTGTCTTGTAGCCTCAAATTCCTCCTCTGTCTCTCCTGGAAATCCCACGATCACATCCGTCGTAATTGCCGGATGCACAAACACACCGCGCAAAAGCGTCACTCCATACAGATAATCTTCAGGCGTATAATGGCGATTCATACGCTTTAGTACCGTCTCGCATCCGCTTTGAAGGGATAAGTGAAAATGCGGGCAGACATGCTTTAATCCTGCCAGGCTTTCCGCAAACGTCTCTGTGACAATGCGCGGTTCGAGTGATCCCAGCCGGATTCGCTCTACTCCTTTGACTGCGTCGATTGCCTGCACTAATGTAAGCAGATTCTCTTCCTGATTTTCCTGAAAATCCATACCATAGGAGCTGATATGGATTCCTGTCAGTACAAACTCCTTGTACCCAGTGGCCACAAGCCCCTCGATCTCCGCAAGCACGTCCTGTTTCCTACGGCTTCTGACGCGGCCTCTCGCGTAGGGTATCATACAGTATGTACAGAACTGATTGCATCCGTCCTGTATCTTGATATAGGCCCGGGTGTGTTCTGCCGTCGAGGTAAGCCGCATCTCCTCATACTCCGACGTATGGTTGATATCGATCACGCTCTCCTGTGTCACGCCGTGAAGATAGTTTTCGAGGATTTCGACCAGATCTTTTTTCCTGTTATTTCCGATCAACAGATCAACCGCGCTGTCTGTCTCCACCGCCTGCGTGCCGGACTGCACGTAACACCCCACAGCCACGACGATTCCCTCTGGATTGGTCTTCTTCGCCCTGTGAAGCATCTGTCTGCTCTTTCTGTCCGCAATGTTCGTCACTGTACAAGTGTTCACAATATAGATATCAGCCTTTTCGTCAAACGGCACGATCTGATATCCTTTCTGCCGCAATGCCTGCAGCATGGCGTCCATTTCATATGAATTTACCTTACAACCAAGATTATGGTATGCTACTGTTTTCATCCTGCTTATTTACCCTTTCGTCTCAGCGCGTTTCTGAAAAATGCTCTGGCAATACAGTTAATTTGTACATATTTTTTACTTATTTTCGTCAATTTTCATTACAACTGTTTTCCGTCTTTAGTTGACTTTTCCGCAGATTACCTTTATTATTAAAGGGAAGGTATAATTAAAGGAGGTAGTCAGAATGAAAACAGTTCAGATTTCTTTAAACTCTATTGATAAGGTAAAATCTTTCGTAAACGATATCACAAAGTTCGATTATGATTTTGACCTTGTTTCAGGCAGATACGTTATAGATGCAAAATCTATCATGGGTATCTTCAGCCTGGATTTATCGAAACCGATCGATCTGAATATTCATGCTGAGGGCGGCGTAGATGAGGTTATGGAAGTATTAAAGCCTTATTTAGTATAGTATCCGCATAGCGGCGATACATACTGATCTCTTGTCCGCATAGCTTAGAAATCATTAGCTTGAATATTAGACGAGTTGAACATTTACCGGGTACAGCGATGTACCCGGTTTTGTCCTTTATTGATAGGCAATCTCTATCACTTCCTCTGTATCCAGAGCTGTCTGCACCATCTCATCTATCTTCTCATCCAGATTTCTCTCGTGGATCCGGATCACATTCAGATTCGGTTTTGTCACAGGATGTTTTGCCACAAAGATTGTGCAGCAATCCTCATAGGGCTGGATCGAAGTCTCATATGTATCGATCTTCTCGGAAACTTCTACGATCTCCTGCTTATCAAATCCAATCAACGGCCTGTAGACGGGCAATGTACATACATCGTTTGTCGCCATCAGCGACTGCATGGTCTGTGACGCCACCTGCCCTATGCTCTCACCTGTGATCAATCCCAGACAGCCGCTTTTCTTTGCGATCTCCTCGGCAATGCGCATCATATAGCGCCGCATGATGATTGTGAGCTCATCATGCGGGCACTGATCATAAATATAGAGCTGTATATCCGTAAAGTTGATAATGTGCAGATTGATCGGTCCGCTGTATTTCGATACTGTTCTTGCAAGATCAATCACTTTCTGTGTCGCGCGCTCACTTGTATAGGGTGGTGCGCTGAAATAGACCGCGTCGATCCTGACCCCACGCTTTGCAATCATATAGCCTGCCACCGGAGAGTCGATACCGCCGGACAGCAGCAGCATGCCCTTTCCGTTTGTTCCAACCGGAAGTCCTCCTGGTCCTGGAATAACAGTTGAATAGATATATATTTTTTCCCGCACTTCAATGCGCAGCATCACATCCGGCTTGTGCACTTCAACCTTCATCTGCGGAAATGCATTTAACAGCGCTTCGCCAACATCACAATTGATCTCCATAGAGTTTTTGGGATAATTCTTTCTCGCCCTGCGCGCGTCTACTTTAAATGTAAAATTCTTGTCGGGACACGCTTTATCGATATAAGCGATCACATCCTGACAAAGCTTTTCAAAACCTTCATCCTCCACGTGGACTACCGGACAAATACCTGTAACACCAAACACCGTCTTCAAATTCTCTACAGTCTCCTCGTAATCAAAATCCGAAAGCGAATTGACATAGATTCTCCCCTGCGATTTTGTCACCTCGAATGTACCCTCGCAGCGCTTCAGTGCATATCGGATCTGATCGCACAGTCTGTCCTCAAACAGATACCTGTTCTTCCCTTTCACGCCAATCTCCGCGTACTTTATTAAAAATGATTGATACATTTTCCATTCTCCTTCTCCTAAACATTTAGAAACTCTTAGGCTGCGTCCTCTGCAGCCTTAGAGTTTCTGAATGTTTTATTTTCTGCTATAATGTCTGAGCATTGGTATCAACTCGTTCAAACATTTTACTGTATAGTCAATCTCCGCCTCTGTCGTGTACAGGCTGAAACTGAACCGCAGCGTAGAATCAAGATACTGTTTTTCGACGCCAATCGCCTTTAACGTAGCTGACACGGACGGTTTGTTGGACGAGCATGCGCTTCCCGCTGACACATAGATTCCCTTATCCTCCAGTGCGTGCAGCATCACCTCGCTGCGAATGCCCTGTATGGAAACGCTGACCACGTGCGGTGCGCCGTCCCGCCCTGCCGGACCATTAATCCGAATGCCATCTATGGCACTTACGCCCTTTACAAAACGCTCTTTGATACTGTACAGGTAATTGATCTTAGGCTCGAAATCCACAAAGATCTCCTCGACCGCCTTCGCCATACCAGCGATCCCAGGAACATTCTCCGTTCCAGAACGCATCCCTCTCTGCTGTCCACCGCCAAAAATAATCGGACGCACCTTTGCCTTTTCATTGATATACAAAAATCCAACACCCTTCGGCCCATGAATCTTGTGGGCGCTCACAGACAACAGATCGATATGCATCCGTTTGGGATAAATCCTGAACTTGCCAAATCCCTGCACCGCATCCACATGAAACAGCGTATTCGGATTCATGCGTTTGATCAGCTCTCCTGCCTGTTCGATCGGCTGCACAGCGCCAACCTCGTTGTTGGTGTGCATGATCGACACCAGAATCGTGTTCTTTGTCATCGCTTTCTCAAGATCGGCAAGACGAATGACACCGTTTGTATCCACGGGAAGATACGTCACTGCAAATCCCTGCTCCTCCAGATAGGCACAGGTCTGTAATACCGCAGGGTGCTCAATTCTGGTCGTTATGATATGTCTGCCCGCCCGGCAGTTTGCGTACGCGCCGCCTATCAGCGCGATATTGTCCGACTCTGTTCCTCCTGATGTAAAAAGTATTTCCTTTTCCTGTACTTTCATGCATTTTGCAATGACTTCTTTGGCATGGCGCACATATTTTTCGCTCTCGACGCCTTTCTTGTGCATACTTGAAGGATTTCCATAATCCTCACACATGATATGTGTCATAAGCGATGCGACTTCTGGTAGACATCTCGTAGTCGCTGAGTTGTCAAGATAAACTTCCATCATATTTCACACCTTCAAACGTATTTTGTCCCCATTCCAAGTTTGGGAACTGTTGATACAGTTCCTTGACAAAAACTATGTCTAACTTCAGAACAGTACTCATATAATATTAATATGCGCGCTTTGTGAATTTTGTGCGCAGCTGCTATGGTTTGTAGGATTCCCATCTCTATGTCTCCAACTGATACATAATCCATGCCATTACGGTCATCCCGGCGGTCTCAGTGCGCAGGATCCGTCTGCCTAACGTGATCGGCTTCATGCCACAATCAATGGCTGCCTGAATTTCACCCTGCTCAAATCCGCCCTCTGGTCCGATAAAAACAGCGATTGACTGTCCCGGTTGTAACTGATTGATAATCTGCCGCGTTCCTGCCATGCCCGCTGCCCCGTCGAGCAATTCTTCCATCTCATAAGGAACAAGTTTCATATCCATCGTTGCTGCGCACTCTAACGCTTCCTGATAACTCATAACCTCGCGAACGATCGGCACGATGCCGCGCTTGCTTTGCTTTGCGGCTGCCTGCGCAATTCCCTGCCAACGCGCAATCTTCGCCTTTGCCTTTTTATCGTCGAGCTTCACCACACATCGTTTCATCGAAACCGGAATAATCTCGTAGACACCGAGTTCCACCATCTTCTGAATGATCAACTCCATCTTATCCCCTTTTGGAAGCCCCTGAAAAAGATATACTTTAGAAGGCAGCTCGACGCCGTCCTCTTTGATAAAGCGAAGTGTACACACCACCTCCGTATCCGTAATCTTCTCGATGCCACACCGATAATCCCGGCCGTCGATACCATTACTGATACTGAGCTCGTCTCCTGGCTTTAGACGGATCACATTTTTGATATGGTTTACATCCTCCCCCGTAATGATGACACTTCTGTCAGAAATCTGGGAAGGTTCCACAAAAAAATGATACATATACCATACTACCTCTAATCAACTATGCATTGTCTGTTTCCACACATCGTTTCTATTCCCGCTTGCGCGCTGTGACGCTCACCCACTCACCCTGATGAGTCACCTCAATGACTTCCAGTCCGGCGGCCTCAACCGCGTCGCGCACTGTCTGTTCTTTATTATCAATAATTCCGGATGTAATATACACACCGCCCGGTTTTAACTGGTTGACAATCACCGGTGTCAACTGCACAAGCACGTCCGTCAGAATATTGGCGACGACAATATCATATTTCGCATAGCCGACTTTGTCCTGTACTTCTTTGTCTGTAATGATATTTCCGATCATCATCTCAAAACATTCCGGCGCAATATGATTCACTTCCATGTTTTCCCGCACCGCCTCCACCGCACAGGGATCAAGGTCTGTGCCAACTGCGTGCCAAATGCCATACATCAGGGAAACAATGGCCAGGATACCGCTCCCCGTTCCCACGTCGAGCAGTTCTGTCTCCGGCGTAATATGCTTTTTGAGCTGCCTGATACAAAGCTGTGTCGTCTCGTGCATCCCTGTGCCAAAAGCTGTTCCAGGATCAATGTGCAAGATTTTCTTGTCCTTGTCCTCTGGCCTGACCTCCTCCCACGACGGTATCACAAGCAGATCGTCAATATAAAACTGGTGAAAAAACTGCTTCCAGTTGTTGATCCAGTCAATATCCTCCGTCTCAGAGACCATGATCGTCCCCTCCCCGACATCCATATACTTGCGAAGGGCATCAAGCTCTCTGTTGATCCTTGCAACCATCTCATCGGCGGACAGGCTGCCGGTCGCATCATCCGGATTTTCCTCACTCTCCTCCACAAAAAAGCTCAAGTATGCAATCCCGTCATCCTCTGGTCCATCTGGCAGGATATCCACAAACATCTGCTCCTTTTCCAGCGGCGTCAGTGGTATCTTATCCTCAATCTGCGCTCCCTCCAGTCCAATATCATAAAGCGTGCTGATAATAATATCCTCCGCATCAGTGAGTGTCTTTATCGTGAACTTTTTCCACTTCATATCGTCCTCCTTATCATTCATGCCCATTCTGCAATCGAGCAGGGGATCATTGGCTGTGCATAAAAAAACTTCTGTACGACATTATTTATCATATCATACAGAAGTCTTTATTTCCACGAAAAATTTGATTTCGAAAAAATTATTTATTGAAGAATCCCTTGCGCTTCTTCTCCTTCTTATCCTTGTCTTCATTCAATTCGCTGTTTTCCATATTTCTAACAGTCTCCAAGCTGTTTCCAGTCTCCTTGTCAAACTGACGCAAAAGCTCTTTTGCCTCACTGGAAAGTTTATCCGGCACCTGTACGACCAGCGTCACATAATGGTCTCCGCGAATATCTTTATTCCGAAGCGACGGAACACCTTTCCCGCGCAATCTGACACGCGTATCAGTCTGTGTGCCTGCTTTTACATCATAGACAACTCTGCCGTCCACAGTGTCGATCAATACCTCGCCGCCGAGCGCTGCGACTGCAAAAGATACCGGAACTGTGGAGAAGATATTCATATCCTGTCTCTGGAAAATGGGATGTCTGTCGACTACAACCTCTACCAGCAGATCGCCTCTCGGCCCGCCGTTTACACCCGGTTCGCCCTTATCCCGGATTCGTACACTCTGACCATTGTCAATACCAGCCGGGATTGACACTTGTATTTTCTTTCTGCCTGAAATATAACCGCTGCCATGACAGTCAGGACACTTCTCCTTAACTGTTTTCCCAGAACCGCCACAGTCAGGACACACTTGCGCGTTTCGAATCACGCCAAACGGTGTCTTGCTCTGTGTCACAACCTGGCCGCGTCCGCCGCAGCGGTGACAGGTTTCCGGTGATGTACCAGGTTTCGCACCGCTTCCGTTACAAGTCTTGCAGGTATCCTTGAGATTCAGATCCAGTTCCTTATCGATACCAAAGACAGCTTCCTCGAATGTGATACGTACACTGGTACGGATATTGGCGCCTTTCATTGGTCCGTTATTCCTTGAACTGCTTCTGCCACCGCCAAAGAAATCGCCAAAAATATCGCCAAAGATATCAGAGAAATCAGCCCCGCCGAAGTCGAATCCGCCGAATCCGCCTGCACCACCGCCCTCAAACGCAGCGTGCCCAAACTGATCATACTGGCGTCTCTTGTCAGGATCACTTAATACGGCATAGGCTTCTGATGCTTCCTTGAACTTCTTTTCAGCCTCAGCATCACCAGGGTTCATATCCGGGTGATATTTCTTGGCAAGCTGTCTGTATGCTTTTTTAATACTGGCATCGTCCGCGCCCCGCTCAACACCTAATACCTCATAATAATCTCTCTTCTGCTCTGCCATGTTCATCCATGCCTTTCTTTTATCTTAAAAACAATCCACGCAAAGAACGCCGTCCTTGGGCGTCCTTTTAAAACTTCACAAGCCTCAGGCGGCGTCTTGTGCCGCCTAAAAGCTGTTTTGTTTTTTAAACCTCTCTGTAATCTCCATCCACAACATCATCTGCTGCGCCTGTATCCTGTGTCTGCTCTGCACCGCCCATATTGCTCATATCTGGCCCTGCTGCACCTGCGCCCGCTGCTCCCTGCATATTCTCATACATCTTTGTGAACAGATTCTGCGCCTTTGACATCAGCGCTTCCTGCTTACCCTTCAGTTCTGATACCTGATCCTCTGTCATCTCGGTATCCTTTGTACTCTCAAGCAGCGCCTTCAAATCATTCAGATCAGCCTCCAATGCGGATTTCTCTGATGCGTCAATCTTATCGCCAACCTCATTCAACGCCTTCTCTGTCTGGAATACAAAGGAATCTGCATCATTTCTCGCGTCGATTGCCTCTTTGCGCTTTCTATCCTGTGCCTCATACTCAGCCGCTTCTTTCACTGCCTTCTCGATATCCTCGTCAGACATGTTAGAGCCTGCTGTGATCGTGATATGCTGCTCTTTTCCTGTGCCCAGATCCTTTGCAGACACGTTTACGATACCATTTGCATCAATGTCAAATGTAACCTCAATCTGTGGAACACCACGTCTTGCAGGCGGAATCCCATCGAGTCTGAACTGTCCAAGTGACTTGTTGTCCCTTGCAAACTGTCTCTCACCCTGTACGACATTGATATCTACAGCAGTCTGGTTGTCTGCCGCTGTAGAGAAGATCTGGCTCTTCTTGGTAGGGATCGTTGTATTTCTCTCAATCAACTTGGTTGCAACGCCGCCCATCGTCTCGATGGAAAGAGAAAGCGGAGTAACATCCAGCAGGAGAATCTCACCTGCACCTGCATCGCCTGCAAGTTTACCACCCTGAATCGATGCGCCGATTGCCACACATTCATCTGGATTGAGCGACTTGCTCGGCTCCTTGCCTGTCAGCTGTTTTACTTTATCCTGCACTGCCGGAATACGCGTAGAACCACCCACCAGCAATACCTGACCAAGTTCTGACGCTGTAAGTCCTGCATCCTTCAATGCGTTCTGTACCGGAACTGCAGTTCTCTCCACCAGATCATTTGTCAACTCATCAAATTTCGCCCTTGTAAGATTCATATCAAAGTGCTTCGGACCTTCTGCTGTCGCTGTAATGAACGGCAGATTGATGTTTGTCGTCGTTGCAGATGAGAGCTCTTTCTTCGCTTTCTCTGCGGCTTCCTTCAATCTCTGCATTGCCATCTTGTCGCCAGAGAGGTCGATGCCTTCCTGCTTCTTGAACTCATCGATCATCCACTGGATCAGCTTATTATCGAAGTCATCACCGCCAAGGTGTGTATCACCGTTCGTCGCAAGAACCTCGATGACACCGTCACCAATCTCGATAATAGATACATCAAATGTACCACCGCCAAGGTCATATACTAAAATCTTCTGCTCTTTCTCATTGTCAAGACCATAAGCCAACGCTGCTGCTGTCGGCTCGTTGATGATACGCTTTACATCAAGTCCTGCAATCTTACCTGCATCCTTTGTTGCCTGACGCTGCGCATCATTGAAGTAAGCCGGAACAGTGATAACCGCCTCTGTTACCTTCTCTCCCAGATAGCTCTCTGCATCCGCCTTCAGTTTCTGCAGAATCATAGCGGAAATCTGCTGCGGAGAATACTTCTTATCGTCGATCGTCCGACCGTGGTCTGTACCCATATCCCTCTTGATCGAAGAAATCGTCTTCTCAGCATTGGTGACTGCCTGACGTTTTGCAGGCTCACCGACAAGTCTCTCACCTGTCTTTGTGAATGCCACGACAGAAGGTGTTGTCCTTGCTCCCTCTGTATTTGCGATAACGGTGGGCTTTCCACCTTCCATAACTGCTACGCAGCTGTTTGTTGTACCTAAGTCAATACCAATAATCTTTGCCATGATTTTTTCCTCCTCATTCTATGAAATCATTTATTTACTATCAAAAATACCATATTATATTATTGAGCAACTGCTACCATGCTGTGCCTTACGACACTGTCACGATAGGTATATCCCTTTTGGAGCTCCTGCGCGATGATTCCCGACTCGTACTCTTCGCTCTCCACCTGCATTACTGCATTGTGAAGCTCCGGGTTAAATTCACACCCGACTGCCTCGATCGGTTTTACCTCAAGCTTCTCGAGCTCTGTCATCAGCTGCTTGTAAACCATGTTCATGCCTTCCGCAAAGGGCTGCTTCATCTCTTCTTCTGAAAGCCCTGCAAGCCCTCTCTCGAAGTTATCCACAACGGGCAGCATCTTCTCGATCACACTTTTTGCGCCAGTCTCGAACATCGCAGACTTCTCTTTCTCAGAACGCTTTCTGAAATTGTCAAACTCTGCCATCTGGCGTTTCACTCTGTCTTCAAGTTCATCCACCTTCTCCTGCAGTTTGTTTGCCTTCTCTTTCTTTTCCTTGCCTAAGAACGATTTCTTTTTCTCTTTTTTGTCACCGGACTCGGCGTTTCCTTCTGCCTGGCTGCTCTCATCGGTTTCAGCTGCTGTGTTTTCTCCGGGATCTGTCGTCTCCGGATCCGTTGTTTCTGAATCTGCTTTTTCTACGTCCGCATCACTTGAATCTGCATCTTCTTTAATCTGTTCATCCAATTCCTTTTCTTCCACTGCCACTCGTTTCCTTTCTATAATATATAAAACATAATCCTGCTGTCAAACCGGCCTTATTCGGATCGGTTATAACTATCCGCTGTGTCCGTCATCTTTTTTGTAAATATCGTCTAACTGACTTTTTAATGTCTTTAATGTGCTGATCACCTTGTCATAATCCATACGCCGCGGACCAATGATTCCGATCGTGCCCTTCATGCCCTCATCCAGCTCGTAAGTAGCTGTAACCACACTGCAGTCTTTCATCGTTTTTACAGGCGTCTCGTTTCCGATATAGACCTGTATGCCTGTTCCGCTCTCATCTGTAAGCGTATCCTGCACCAATTCATTCAACAGCTGTTTCTCCTCAAAAGTCGTGATCAGCTCGCTGGCTCTCTGATTGTCCGCCAGCTCCGGATACTTGAAAATGTTGTTCGCACCGCTCGTGTAGATCTCTACATTCTCGTTATCCTTGATCACTGCTGCCACCGCATCCATCACCTCCGCGATAATGCCAGCATGAATACCCGCCTGCTGTTTTAAGTTCGCTATCATCGCCAGATTGATTTCCTCGATCGGCAGCCCGTTTAGATTTGTATTCAACAGGATGTTCAGTTTTAACAGCGTCTCGTCATCGAGCATCTGGTCAACCGCTATCATGTCATTTTTGATCACATTTCCCTCGACAACGATTGTCGTCAAAAGCTGTCTTGCATCCACGCGGGAGAGCTGTATAAATTTCAGTTTATTTCCTCTGACCTGCGGAGCGGATATCATTGTAGCATAATTTGTGTTGGCAGCAAGCATCTTTGCCATCTGTTTGAGCACCGCCTCCATCTTATCCTCCCGGTCGAGCAGCATTTTTTGCATCTCCTGTACTTCCTGCGTTGCCTGATTAAGCTGTTCCTCTTTTTCAAGCATCATCTGATCTACATACAGGCGATAACCCTTGTCGGAAGGAATCCGTCCTGCAGAGGTATGTGGCTGTACGATATACCCCAGTTCCTCGAGGTCTGACATCTCATTTCGGATTGTAGCAGAGCTCAGATTTAAGTCCGTATACTTGGAAATCGTTCTGCTTCCAACCGGCTCTCCTGTCTCCAGATAATTGCGGATAATCGCCTGCAAAATCTTGCGCTTCCGCTCGTCTAAATCCAACCTGCCACGCTCCTTCCATATAAACAACTTTCTTATAGTAGTAGTTCTGAAACTGATTTTGGTTTTATTAGCACTCGTCGTGATGGAGTGCTAATATTTACATATATTAACTTACTACTTTCGGTTTTTATTGTCAACAATCTTTTTCTAATTATTTATAAAGAAATTATAAAGTAAAAAGACATCTGGAAAAAACGCTCTTCCAAATGTCTTCTATATAATAATAAATCAATTTCCTGCACTTTCATAAATATGCGTCCCATACTGAAACAATGCGTAGGCGATCCACCAAAACACCAGCGCGATACCGCACTCAATCGCAATAATCCACGCGGACGCATCCCCTTTCAGGAAAAAGCTCGCTGGCAGATACGCCACGAACGCAAAAGGAACCACCCATGTGATCAGGAAACGGATTCCTCTCGCATAGATTTCCGTGGGATACTTTGCAAAGTCTGCCATCTCGTAGGCAACCTGCAGAAACGGCCCGCTGACCTTCACCCAGAAAGCGAGCGACGCAAAAAACAGCTTGATCGACGTATAGATCAGCGCCCCTGCAAAGATCGATACAAAAAATAGCACGATATGCAGCGCATCCACAAGAACAATCCCTTTTCCTAAAGAACGCACCACAAGGATTGTGCCGACCA
The DNA here is from genome assembly GCA_002491195.1 of Lachnospiraceae bacterium UBA7179. Taxonomy (GTDB): domain Bacteria; phylum Bacillota; class Clostridia; order Lachnospirales; family Lachnospiraceae; genus COE1. The sequence continues at coordinate 32,712 of DKVL01000024.1, read as the reverse complement.
ACAGTTCGCCAAGTGCATCCGGCTGAAGCTTCTCCGCAATCACCTGAAAGAAGATATTCATTGGCCGCAGCATATAGCGGTCAAAATCCCCGTTTATGACAAGTCTGTAGGACACCAGCCAGATATTGTCGGTAAGCAGATGGTCGATTCCCCGCGGAATCTGTGCAAAACCATAGATAAAGATCAGCTGGTCCAGCGTCCACCCTTTCAGATTGGGAATCTGCTGAAATACCAGATAGAGAAACGCGATTCCCATGATCTGTGTGAAGAAAAAGCCCAGCAGTCCGATCAGAAAATCGACTCTCGACTGCATGATCGTCTTCAAAAACTGCGTCACCAATACCCGGTAAAGACGCAGATAGCGTTTCATTCCCTTCATACTAACCTCCCAGCACTACCAGCCGCCTGGTCACCCTTTTCCAGATCAGGCTTCCCAACGCATACAATATCACAACCCAGACCGCCTGGCGAAACATCATATACACTAGCGTGTTCCCTGTATATTTTCCCAGATAAATCATAACCGGCGTGTATATCATAGAGGAAAACGGAAGAAAACCAAATACCTTCTGAATCACCGCCGGAAAAAAACTAATCGGTATCAACTGTCCTGTCAAAAAGCTCAGCAGCGCTTCCTTTGCCAGCCGCATTCCAAAAATGTAAGTTGTGAAAAACGCAATCATCCCAAAGCAAAAGTCAAACAGCACATAGATCAGAAAACTCATGATGCAGCTCAGCAGATACAAGAGCACACCCAGAACTGTCACGGGCGCAAGGCCGAGCACTCTGACTTTATATAGCTCTAACCCAATCCAGATAAATACGGACGGTACCAGAAACCGATACACCATATTCCCCGCTGCCATTGCAATCAGGCTCATGCGATAGTCGATCGGCTTGATCAGATTCATCGCGACCGTTCCCTTCACCACATCATCGCTGACCATCGTTGATATGGAAGCTGTGACAATGGAGGCTGTGACATATACCATAAAGACATAGACTACCATTTCCTCCCGCGTCAGCCCGCCGAGCGTCGCCTGTTCAGAACTCCCGTAAATTGCCATCCAGAGATAATAGCTGATAAAGGCACCATAAATTCTCACTAATAGAAACAGATAAAAAGCACCCTTGTACGCAAGCTGCCGTTTCAGCTCATTTGCCGCAAATGGCAGGTAAATCCGCAATTTCTTTCTCATGCCTGCCCTCCACTTCCCTCGCCCAAACCATGATTGTAGATCTCCTTTACGATCTCGGCAAGCTCTGTCTCCTGAATCTGCACATCCTTCACCTCCGCCACACTCATGACAGCAGAGAGGACTTGCGGAACCTGTAGCTTATGTTTGTCAAAAGTCACACTGAGTGTACTATTCTTATCATCAATCTCCATCGTACACTCGCCGTCCTGCACACCCAACATCTCATGAATATGGATCTTTCGCAGTTTTTCGGGCTGCTTGACCTCCATCGAAACTTTTCGTTTCGTCCCATAGGTATCTTTCAACTCTGCCAGGGAACCGTCATAGATTTTCCTGCCCTCATCGATAATGATGATCCGGCTGCAGAGTTCCTCGATATCCCCAATGTCATGCGTTGTCAGAATAACCGTTGTCTGATATTTCTCGTTGATTTCCTTGATGGCCTGCCGGATGTTATCTTTGACAACCAGATCAAGCCCGATCGTAGGTTCGTCCAGATACAACACCTTGGGATTGTGCAGTAGCGCGGCACCCAGATCGGCCCGCATACGCTGTCCCAGCGAAAGTGTACGCACTGGTCTGTCAAAGAAATCAGGCAGTTCCAGCACCCGGTTCAGAAATTCCATCTGGCTGGCGTAATCCGCATCGGAGACATTGTAGATTTCCTTCAGGATCGTAAAGGACTCGCTCAACGGCAGATCCCACCAAAGTTGTGTTCTCTGTCCAAATACGACTCCAATGTTCTGCGCATTCTCCTTGCGGTTCCTGCTCGGATTGATGCCAGCCACAGTACACGTCCCTTTCGTCGGTGTCAGGATTCCTGTCATCATCTTGATCGTAGTGGATTTTCCCGCGCCATTGCTTCCGATATACCCCACGATCTCGCCTGTGTCGATCGTGAATGAAATATCATCCACAGCTGTCTTTATAACCTTCTCCGCAGAAAAAAGCCCTTTGATCGCTCCGCTGAGTCCCGGATATTTCTTCGGTGCAACAAAATCCTTCGAAATATGGTTTACTTCTATCATATATTCCCCCTCTTTCTGATCTTATTTTAAAGGATACGCCCAAAATGTCAAGTATTGCAAACCTAAGTATCCAAATTGACACCCTTTACAAGATTGCTATTCATAATCTTTATCATGCCTTCATAGAATGTACAAATGACTCAGAAGGAGAACCCTTTTCAAGAATATGAAATATTATATTGAAGAAAGAGCGATCAATATTGCTGTCTATATTATCGACAATAACGCCACTGTGAGGCAGACCGCCAAAGCATTTGGCGTAAGCAAATCGACTGTACATAAAGATGTCACCTCCCGTCTCATGCAGGTAAACCCTGCTCTTGCCAAACAGGCGCGTACCGTGCTGGATATCAACAAGTCCGAGCGCCACATCAGGGGAGGACTTGCCACCCGCGAAAAATATGCACACCAAAAAAGCGTGTAGGGGGATTCCTCCCTCCTACCCGCTCTCTATTGTCATATCGTATGATCGCGTGCGATCGCTGCCATCAGTCTGCCAATCATTGTCATCAGGCCATTATCTGAAGTCCCCACCTTAGGTGTGCGGTTAAAGTAATCAAACGCCACAACCGCCATCGGCTTATGATCTTTATATGCAACATACTGTATAAACTCCTTCGTTTCCTGAAGTTCATACTGTCTGTGTGCATCCTTCCAGTTGTTTTTCAGCTTCTCGATATTGGCAATCTTCAATACTCCCTGGGCATCGAACAACCCAAGATAAGATTCATCGAATGCCAAATCAAGCTTTTCCAACGGATTGATATACTTCCCGGCTGTGAGTGCACGGTGCAAATCCGCCCCCTGATATACAGTCACTCCGTCTACATCAAAATAAACCCGAATCTTTTCCATCGCCTCCGGCAGAGCTGACGCACCATTTTGATACAATGCCATCACGACTTCCGACATCTCAGCCGCTTTCCTGCCGTCGCTTGCGATCGCCTTGATTCCAGCATTCCGCTCCGACTGGTCCTCATTGACAATCTTGCCATGTTTCGTCTCGTCATAGATAATAAACCGATTCTTCCCCTTCGCCTTTGCGATATACAGCGCCTTATCCGCCTTCTGGAAAAGTTCCTCGAAATTCGCCGCGTCGTCCGGATACTTTGCAACGCCGCACGAAGTCGTAATCGGCACACTGTCCGCCAAATCCTTGTAATTCCACTGTAAATTTTTGGAGACTGTCTTGAAAATCCGTCTTAGCTCCTCCTCTGTATCTACCGTGTCAAACACAAGCATGAACTCATCGCCGCCAAAACGCCCCACTGCCCCGCGCGAATCGATTACGCCCTGCAGAACTCCTGACAGCCTGGAAAGAACCTTATCCCCGAACATATGTCCATAGGTGTCGTTCACCTTCTTGAAATCATCCACATCCATAATCGCAAGATAGATGCTCCTGTTCTCCAGTGTCTTCTCAACTGCATACTCGTGGATCGCCCTCTTGTTCCAGACACCCGTGCCCGGGTCGAATGCATTGTCAGATAGATAATAGCGCCCCTTATCTTTCTCCTCACCAATGCGTGTAATCGTGCCGACTGTCATGATCCGCGCACCATTGTCATAGAGCGAGCTTCCCTTGAACAGCAGACGGCCATCCTCACCTTCCAACAGCAGTCCCGCGTCAAATTTCATACTGAATCTGTCCATTCCCTTTTTCAAATACTCATACAATGCCTGAAACTCGCTTTTGCTCTTCCCGCTAAACGCATCCGACGCCTTAATCTGGCTAAAAATCTCTTCCAGTTTGCCAAAACGCACTGGAACACTTTTCAGATTCTCGTATCTGTAAATCTTGACATCATCCGTGTCTAAAGTATACTCAAAAAACATCGTGTCTGACAATCCCATAAACTCCCGATATTTCTTAATAATGTTCGAGTACACAATATATCGGTCTTTTAACTCCATAAAACTGCAAAATTCAAAACTGATCGATGCAACGCCATTGTAAACCGCCCCATTTAACCACATTTCCACATAGATCAGCCGATATATATTGTCCGCATTCTTCATGCGCAGAATGGCACACTCGCGTTCTTCTCCCAAAGTCTGTGTCATTTTCACGAACTCATCCGCATCATCAGGATGCAAAAGCTCCAACATCGAATAGCAGGAGTTTTTCCCTATAAAATGGTAAAACGACTCATCTCCATTGGCAAACTCATACCTGTCCTTCAATGTTGCCCTGCCAATATATGCCACATAGGTTCCCAATGCAGCCTTGTACTCTGTAATATTTATCCTATCCATACCAGTATTCCTATACTCTCTTAATTTTTACACTGCACGGCAGCACCAATCCTGTGTGAAGCTTCTCTTCACACTACTCTGCGTACACACAAAATATCGCGATAGAGCGCATTACTGATCTTGATTCCCGTCTTGGCAGAACTTGCATGAACAATCTTTCCATTCCCTATATAGATTGCCACATGCCCCGGATAGCATATGATATCTCCTGGCTCCGCCTCTGCATAACTCACCTCCCGGCCGACGCTTCTCTGAGAAGTCGAGTTGCGCGGAAGACTATATCCATATGCCTTAAAAACCGACTGTGTAAATCCAGAGCAATCCGCCCCATTTGTTAGACTCGTCCCTCCTGCCACATAGGGATTCCCCACAAATCCACAGGCGTAAGCTGCGATTTCCTTGCCCTTTGCACTTCCATTTGCTGCCATGATGGAGGATGTATCGACAGCTGCTGTTGCGGCAGGTTTCTGCGTTGTTGTACTGCTGTTGTTACTACTGTTGTTACTACTGTCATTACTGTTTGTGTTGTTTTTTTTCGCTTCCTCCTCTTTTCGCCTGCGCTCCTCCTCTTCCTTGCGCCTGCGTTCTTCTTCCTCCTTGCGCTTGCGTTCTTCCTCTGCCTCGATCTGTTTGATCTGCGCATTTCTCTGCTTAATCTGAGATTTGTATATCTCAGCCTGCTGCCTTGCTTTGCTGATCTGCACTGCATAATCCGCACTGATCGCCTCGAGTTCTGCCCTTGCCTCCTCAACGCTGTCCATTTCCTCCTGAAGCCCTTCCTGCGCCTCCTCAAGCTCTGACTCCTCGATCTCAAGATTCTCTTTTAAATCTTCCACGTTCTGTCTGGCAATCTTGTAGTTTGTAAGCATCTTCTTGTCATATTCATGCATTTTCTCAACATAATCCGCCTTGTTAAGCATATCCTGCATGGAGGAAGAACTGAAAATGATATCCAGAAGAGACGTCTCGCCACTCTCATACATTGCCTTCACGCGCACTTTCATCGCCTCATACTGTGTCTGCTCTACTTGCTGCGCCTCTGCCAGATCGATCTTTGCCTGTTCAATCTGCGCCTTTTTTGCCTCGATCTCCTCCTCCAGAAGGCTGATGCTCGCCATGAGTTCTGCGATCTCATTGCTGAGCGTCTGTATCTGTGCATCAATATCCTGCTGCTCATCTTCCAACTCGTTCACTTGATCGTCCAGATCATCCAGTTTGTCCTGATCCTCTTCGTTCTGCTGCTTTAAATCATCCTTTTTTGTCGCTTGTACCTGATATATCTGATTACTATATGATGTAAAAAATACGACCGCACACAATCCAATGATCCCCAGATGCCTGCATCCTTTTTTCATGTGTATCTTCCCCTTTTTCATAAATTGCTACGCTACAGTAATAGCATTACGATTCGGCAGCCTCCTGCGTCTCTTCCTCCTCGACAGTAACGATTTCCATCAGCCGCTCGATCACCTGGTCCTGCACGATCGACATTCTATATGTGGTAAATCCCACTCTGTCAATCAGCTCATCACCCGAAATAGATCCATATTCTTCTGCTGCTTTTGCTGCCTCCTCATCCGCTTTCTCGTGTACCATCTCATCTGTGACTTCGATTCCTTCAGCCCTTGCCACGGCCTCCATCACCAGATACTGTTTCACAATCTGTGTACACATCTCCTTTGTCTGGCTGTCATACTCTTCCTGCGTGAGATTGGAGGCTGCAGCCACAAACTCCTCTAAATCCAAACCGTACATCGCCGCAACAGATTCCATATAAAGATTATAGTTCTGTACTTCCTCCTCAACCAGATACTCCGGAACTGACTTTAAAATACTTTCATCGACAATTTTCTCTACAGCCGCGCTCTTTGCATTTGCCTCAAAAGTATCCTTGGCATTTTTCTCTACATCCCGTTTCCCTGCTTCCCATACTTCTTCTTTGGTCTTATAAGGGAGTCCCAGTCTCTTTAGCTCCTCAGGCGTCACTGTCTCGTACTCCGCCGAACCCTCTATCCAGTTAACCGTAACAGTAAATACAACTTCCTGTCCCGCAAGGTCAGGATTTTGTTGATACGTTTCCGGAAATGTCAGCGTCAGATCCACCGTCTCGCCAGGCATCACCCCCACAAGTCCATCCTCAAATCCGGGAATAAACCTTCCAGAACCAATTGTCAGCTTATATCCCGAAGCAGTGCCGCCCTCAAAAGCGATATCATCCTTTTTGCCCACAAAATCAATGTCCGTCACATCGCCTTCCTCAACTGCCCTGTCTGTAATATTCCCTACCAGCAGTTCACTGTCGATATACTTCGTGACCGCCGCATCATCCACTGTCGGTCTGACCGCACTCACCTTCATATTCTTATAATCCGCCAGTGTAATATATTCATCAAGATCCAAATCCTGAATCCCTATATAATCCTCCCTGTCACTTACTCTCTCAACCTCTGTTGCGTCTTCGCTGTCTGTACGTTCCTCCGCTGCAGTACCCGCCTGCGTCTCCTCAACTGTCTGTGCAGTCTCCTGTGCCTGCTGCTCCGATTTGCCTCCGCATGCACTCATACACACAATCATAGTCCCTGCCATACACATCAATGCCAATCTCTTTTTCATAAAATAGTAACCTTTCCTTATACATATACAAATTTTTTCACAATCCCAGTCATGCTGGCACAAACACTCCCCTCATGAAATATATCATAACATTATCGCGCGAAAAAGACAATGAAATCAACAGACTTTCTTGCACTTTCCAGTATTTAATGTTACAATCCTTATAATAAGGAACTGTAGAAAAATGACAAAAAGAAAGGTAATGATTCCCAATGGCAAAAGTAATAATCGCAATTTTAATCATTCTTGTCGTAATTTTGGTAGTGCTCTACTTTGTCGGTCGAAAACTGCAGAAAAAACAGGCCGAGCAGGAAGCGCAGATAGAGGCAGCCAAGCAGACTGTTACAATGCTCATCATTGACAAGAAAAAACTCAAGCTAAAAGACGCCGGACTTCCCGCCGCGGTGTTAGAACAGACCCCGAAATACATGCGCCGTGCCAAGCTTCCTATTGTAAAGGCCAAAATAGGTCCGCAGATCATGTCGTTAATCTGCGACGCCGCGATCTTTGACATTATTCCTGTCAAGAAGGAAGTCAAAGCCACTGTCAGTGGAATCTATATCACGAATGTAAAGGGGATTCGTGGCAAACTCAACACAGCACCTGCAAAGAAAAAGGGAAAATTCCGCAGCTGGATTGACCGAATGCAGGAAAAGGCTGGTGCTAAACCAATAAAATAGACAAAAAAATGTTGCTTAGGCAACATTTTTTTGTCTAAATATTTTTCGTTTCAAACAGGTATTCCCGTATCTCACAATTTCTAATGCCAAATGCCGAATACTCCTCGTTCGCCATATCATAAAAATAGGAATTCACCACCCTTGCAATCCCATTGTGCGCCACCAAAAGATATGTTTTTTGCCCGGATTCCGCCTTAATGTCATCTAAGAGGTTATAGATGCGCTGCGCCAGATGAAGCATTGTCTCCCCACCCTCAAAGTGATTGATAAAGCATTTCTTGGCTTCCTGAAACTCCGCTCCATTTCTCGGTGTGGATTCATATTTTCCAAAATTCTGCTCTTTTAGACGCTGCTCTTCCCGCGCTGGAATACCAGTGATCCCTGCAATCTCCATTGCTGTATCCTTAGCCCGGATCAATGGTGAATACAGGATCTCGTCAATGCAAAGCCCCTCGTCCAGGATCTTCTTTCCAAGTGTCCTGGCCTGCTCGCGCCCCAGCTCTGTCAGTGCGATATCTGTCGCACCGCAGATCTTATTCTCCACATTCCATACTGTCTGTCCATGTCTTGTAAAATATACATGTGCCATCCTTTTTAACCTGCTCTTTCCCTGCTCTATAAAACAATACATTACAAATCCAGCTTTAATCGTCCTATAAATCCAATTTCAGATCGTTGTCCTGAATCCAGCCAATTTTCCGAAATCCAATCCCTACCATATATGTAATCGCTGCCGGTAGCAAGAAACTGACGCAGATCAACCCTATCCAGTCCCACATCGTGATTGCAGTCTTCGCACCTGCCGCAATATCATTCAGCCATCCTGTATACACGCCAATCTGTCCAACCAGACCGCACGTTCCCATCCCGGACGCCACTGCTGCTCCGTTCATCTTTAACTGAAATACGCATGTCGCAATCGGTCCTGTGATTGCGGATGCGATGATCGGCGGAAGCCATATGCGCGGTTTCTTCACAATATTTCCCATCTGCAGCATTGAAGTTCCAATTCCCTGTGCGAACAGCCCGCCAACTCCGTTTTCCTTAAAACTCATGACAGCAAATCCTACCATCTGCGCACAGCATCCCGCAAGCGCCGCGCCGCCGGCAAGCCCTGTGAGACTGAGCGCCGCGCAGATTGCCGCACTGCTGATCGGAAGTGTGAGTGCAATCCCGACGATCACCGATATGATCACTCCCATCAGAAACGGCTGCAGTTCTGTCGCCCACATAATTGCCTTTCCAACAGCACTCGCCGCGCTGCCGATCGCCGGCGCACACCAAGATGCAAGCAGTGCGCCAATCACAATTGTCACAAGCGGCGTCACGATAATATCAATCTTCGTTTCTTTGGAAACTGCTTTGCCAAACTCCGCAGCAATGATCGTGATCAGCAACACAGCCAGCGGCCCTCCCGCGCCGCCGAGCGTATTTGCAGCATGTCCCACTGCTGCCAGTGAAAACAGTACCAGCGGAGGGCAGTGAAGCGAATATCCGATTGCGACAGCCATCGCTTCCCCTGTCACCGCCTTTGCATACCCTCCGATCGTGACCAAAAGTTCAATCCCGGCTCTTTCCCCAATCGTTGAGATAATTGTCCCGATCAAAAGCGATGCAAATAGTCCCTGTGCCATCGCACCCAACGCGTCAATCCCATAACGTTTCCCGGATATCTCAATATCTTTTCGCTTTAAAAATTGTTTCCATTTTTCCATAATTTTCTCCATTCTGCCTTGATTGATCAACTCACATAGATCGAGCGGCCGCCATATCTTCTATTTCAAATGATACAACGACCGCTCTAATGTGATGCAATATTCAATTTTTCCTCTTTCCCGGATGCCTTTTCATCCGCTCTTATTCTTTTGTTACTTCGTTCTCTCTTTTGTCTTTCCGTTCTCTCGTCGATCTCTTACACTTAGATCTTAGATTTCAAATCTTACTTCTCACTTTTTCTTCTGTTTCTTCCCTATCCTCTAACATTGATCTCGAAATTCACTTCTTAACCGTTCTGCTCTGCTGCCTCACCAGATTCCAATTTCTTTCGTCCTTTTCCTCTCTGCAGCCGCATCTTCTTCGTTCACATATCTATTAAGGGATTTCTTCCTGTCAGAGTCAGGTCTCTGCGATTGTCAACGGACTCATCTCCTTTCCCAAACACCCTCTATTCTGATTGCCTGCAGGTTTCCGAATACTGCATTTGTTTTATCAAATGCTTTACAAAAGCCCTTTTGTATTGTTATACTTTTATCTTTGGTGTCTCTACAATTCTTCTTTTGTATATTCGAATCGCCCTTATCCTTGGTACTTGTCCATCGATGTTATCCTATGTAATCATCTTTCGTACCTTGTTTTTCTCTTCTTCCTTTGTGTAATTGTATAGTAACACGTCTTTTCATCAATTGCAATAGTTTTCTCTTATTTTGTCAAAAACTGTCGGTTTTACCATATTTTATCAGTCATTTTGTATACTTTTGTCTGAATTTTCTGTCATCTTATCTATTTTTCTGTTTCCGTTTCGCTGCACTCTTTTCAATCACATACGCCGCTTCACCTCTTACCAGTTCGCTCTTCTCAGCGTAGTCCGCCGCATCCTGCAGGGCTAACGCCTCCTCCAGCGTGATCAGATTTCTGAGCTGCACGGTATGATTTTCTACCGGTATGTATGCCTTTTTCGTCCTGTCAGTCACCGAGCGCAGCAGATAATAATTGTAAGATTCCTTCCTGTTATCCGCAAGCTTAACAATATCATCCACAATGCACACGCCGATTGTCTCGCTGTATATTACTTCCTTCTTCTGAAACAACTTAATCCCTCCAAGAATGATCTTCTTTTTTCAGAACAGTTCCTTCCCGCCGAAAAAATAGCATCCGCCCAACTCTGGAACCGATGCTATTTTCACCTCACCTTATGAAGTTTCCTGGTTGTCATTCACTGATTACCCGCATTTCCTTTCCCGTCTGATAAACAAGAGTTACTTCCCTTTCACACCAGCCAACCGTACATAGAACCAGTCCGCCAGCGGAGAATCTGTTCCGCTTGCTCCGCATTACCAGACCATTTTCTCCTTTTATTTCCTGTTCTTTGATACTATTATCGACCAAACTTCCAAAAGACTTAACTGCATTTAATCCGAAAAATTGAAATAATGAAATAGGAGGGCTGCCCCTCCTATTCACATTTCCCGTCATGTGCCTCATCGGCACAAACAATTCGTCAGAAGAATGCCTGCCCTTTGGCATTCTTCCAGTGTGTAATTTAGAAATTCTTAGCGGGCGTACTTTGTCCGCTTAGCATTTCTTTACGCACTTCAGACATTCTTGCGTTTTTCCACAAATACAGGGAAAGAATCTGTTCCTTTCAGCTCCTTGTAAGCGGAAATCTTCACATTCTTGTCCGTGATCGCATATTCAACGGTCGCGCCAGTCTCGATCACAGTATCCTGCATCAGCACGCAGTTTCTCACCTTTGCGCCTTTGCCAACTTTAACACCCCTGAATAAGATGCTGTTCTCAACTTCGCCCTCGATCACACAGCCGTCCGCTGCCATCACATTCTTTGCGTGGGAGCCTGCCGCGTATCTTGTCGGATTGTCGTCGCGAATCTTCGTGTACACAGGATTCGGCGAAAACAGAGCATTGACATTCTCTTCCTTCAACATCTTCATATTTTCAGCAAAATAAGAATTGATATCGAGAATCCGAGCATAGTAGCCGTCATGCTGGTAAGCCTTCACATTCAGCTTGTCAAGCTGCGGCGCTATGATATCGCGCTCAAAATAAGTAAGCCCTTCCACATACGCCTGCCTGATCTGATCCATCAACAGCTGCCGTTCAATGACATAAATATTCATGGAAACATTATGCACACCGTTTTCCTTGTTATTGACTACGATCTTCTTCACTCTCTTATCTTCGTCAATCTCCAGCGTATAGTACAGATCTTTCTTCGTCACATCAATATCGCGCAAGGCCTTGGGAATCTCTTCCTTCGTATATGCGATCGTCACATCTGCTCCGCTGTCAATGTGCTCCTGCAGAAGTTTGCTGAAATTGAAATTAACTGCAACATTCGTATCTGCCATGATGACATATTTTTCTTTCTGACGTTTCAGATAATCGATAATGCTCGCAATCGCTTCAACTCTGCCATTATAGATATTTACCGTCTTCTGTGCAAAAGGAGGAATGATATTCAGACCGCCCTTTTTGCGCGTCAGATCCCACTCTCGTCCAGATCCCAAATGATCCATCAGGGAATGATAATTTCTCTTTACAATCAGAGATATGTTGTCAATGCCACAGTTTACCATACTGGAAAGCATGAAGTCTACCAGCCGGTAACGGCTTGCAAACGGTATGGATGCCATCAATCTCTCCGTAACAAGCTCTGGCACTAAGGAATCATAGCTGTTTGGGAACAAAATGCCCATTGCTGACTCTGCGTTTGAATTGATCATGCCTTGTCACCTCCTTTTACATCTGCTGACACCATCGCGTCAGGTCCTACGACTGCACCCTCCCCGATTGTCACATTGGAGCCTACTGTCGCAACACCTTTCTTATTTCCGTCAGGCATTTCTCCTACAACAGCATTCTTCTCGATCACTACATTCTCTGCGATAATGCAGTGTTTGATCTGGGCGCCTTCCTTGATCGTACTGCCGCCCATGATCACTGCATCCTCGATCACAGCGCCTTTCTCAACCTTAACGCCTGCAAACAAAATCGAGTGCTTCACTTCACCGTCAATACTGCACCCATCCGTAATCATACAGTTTTCGAGCACTGCGCTTTCGCCGATGCGGTGTCCTGTCATACCGCTGTTCCTGCTGTAGATGCGCCAGTCGTCATCAAACAGATTGATGCCGCTGTTCTCCGGATCAAGGACCTCCATATTGGCCTCCCAGAGAGACGATATGGTTCCCACGTCCTTCCAATAGCCGGAAAAACGATATGCATACATATCCCTCTTATCGCGGAGCAGGCTTGGAATGACATTCTTACCAAAGTCATTCTCGGACTCCGGATCATTTTCATCTTCGATCAGGTACTTTTTCAGAATATCCCAATTGAAGATATAGATACCCATGGACGCCAGATTTGACTTTGGCTCCTTTGGCTTCTCCTGGAACTCTGTGATCTTGTCATTGTCATCCGTAACCATCAGGCCGAAACGCCCCGCCTCATCCCACGGCACTTCCATAACCGCCACGCTGAACTCAGCGCCCTTTTCTTTATGGAATCTGAGGAAATCGCTGTAATCCTGCTTACAGATCTGGTCTCCGGACAGTATGATCACATACTCCGGATCATATCGCTCGATAAAATTGATGTTCTGGTAAATAGCGTTTGCCGTACCTTTGTACCAGTCTGATCCTGACGCCTGCTGATAGGGCGGCAGTACATGAACGCCGCCATGCAGTCTGTCCAAATCCCAAGGCTGTCCATTACCGATGTACTCATTTAATACAAGCGGCTGATACTGGGTAAGGATACCTACGGTATCAATCCCTGAATTCACGCAGTTGGATAGCGGAAAATCAATAATTCGATACTTTCCACCAAACGGAACTGCAGGTTTTGCCAGCTTCTGCGTCAATGTGTACAGACGTGATCCCTGACCGCCGGCAAGCAGCATTGCAATCATTTCTTTTGCCATAAAATACCTCCATTCCTATTTTGAGCACGCTCAATGTCTACACGCAAGATCTATTCAAATTGACTGCTCAATTTATGTTTTACTGTAACTATTCTGCCTGTGCCAGACAACGTTACAAGCCCGGCAGCTTCTTGTGCACATTATAGCTACATCTTCTTACCGATTACAGACCGACATAAAATGTCCGTTTGCAATCACGCTCCGAATAGTTACAATTATACTATAAATATCAAAAAAATGGTAGTGTTTTGTTTATTTTATTGATATTTTTTTCTGCAATACAGACTCCATACGGTTTTTATTCCTAATAATCACTTTTAAATTCGTCTTTTTTAGTCATTTTAAGCAATTATAGCGCAGCAGACCTTTCCCCCTACTCGCCGCGTGCCCCATGCGTCATGTTAGTAGCATACTTCATCTGCATGAGGCTGATCGGGCAGGAGGCTAACCATTAATTGATTAGCCGACCTCCCCACACAGTGGGCTATGTAACTAATTTTTGCATCCAACACCCCCCTGCGCCAAACACATCCTTGGGCAGAAACTTATCATAATGTGTAAATCGAACCTTTCCTATCCTGTCATAGTATCCGCTTTAATCATATGCAATAATAGAAAGCGTAACAGCGAGGAAGTTTTTATGACAGACCTTGCATAACAAAAGCACAAAAGAAAGGAAGGACATTATGAAAGTAGTCAGAGAAGCAGGAAAAGTTGACGTATTAGTACATTCAATTTTGGATAATTACGCTTGTAATCTTAACGGTAGATGCTAACTAATACGGTATTGCACCAGGTTTGAAAAAACCAAATGCGGCGTCCTGACTGTATATTGCATGTCAGGACGCCACTCATCCAGAATAATCAGGAGAATTTATTTATGTATATATTACCAGGATTTACCTCGTATCAGGAAGCAAACGACATTATTACCGTGCGGTCGGAAATCTATCAAAGCAAGATTGAGATTTCTGATCCTGATATCAAGGAGGAATTTTATCAGATCGCAAAAAAAGGCTGCGATACGCTCTCTACTCCTATGACAAAAGTTCTGCACGAACAGAAGCTTCTCGCTGACGAAGAGGAAATAAAAGGCTATCTCGATGAATACCGCAGTGTACTGGATCATACATTTCGTGCAGTCTTGATGCCGACGGAAGGATGTAACTTCCGCTGTCCATACTGCTATGAGAATCACATGCCAACTACCATGACAAGGCATCTTTTTGAGCAGATACTGGCGTACATATCCGATCAGTGCACCAGATTTGACAATGTCCTCTTAAGCTGGTTTGGCGGGGAACCTACCCTGTGCGCCGACAATGTCATTGAGGCCAGCTCAGCCATCAAAAAACTGCATGAAAAATATGGATTCCACTACCAATCCAGTATGACGACAAACGGCTATCTGCTGAATGAGAAACTGTTTCACGAATTGTATACGGCAGGCGTTACGCGGTATCAGATCACCGTCGACGGCAGGAATCACGATCGAACCAGACCACATGTCTCCGGCAGGGGAACGCTGGATGTCATCATGAAGAATATCACATCCATGACAAAACTTCCAAGGGATGTGGACTTTAAGGTCACCTTGCGGCACAATATCCTGTCCGGCGACGAAGATTATGACTGGTACGACCGTCTGGCTGAAGTGATCGGTGTGGACGACAGGTTTTCAATCTTTGTAAAACCTGTCGGCAACTGGGGCGGAGACAGTGTAAAAATGCTCGATATCTGTTCAGACAGTGAAAAATCCGGGCTGGTAAGACGCCATGTAGAATATTTGGATAAAATAGGTTTACGATGCAGCAATAACGTGAAAGAACCCTTCTCAAATATATGTTACGCAAATTATCCAAACGCCATGATCTTTCGCGCAGATGGAAAGATCGAAAAATGTACGGTTGCGCTTGACCATCCCAGGAATAAGATCGGGTATGCCGATCCGAAACGTGGCGTCATCATAGACCAGGAACAGCAGAAACTCTGGGGATTTCACGGATACAGGGAAACATGCGCAAAGTGTACCCAGGTTACATCCTGTCTGAATATGAAATGCAGTAAAAACAGAATCATTGATGGCATGGACTGCAGTGTATGCGGCGACTTCATGCCACAGACTTTTCCGGAATAAAAAACACCCTTTCACTACCGTTTATGGAATAAGGAGACCGTATGTTTTACTATATCCGCAAAGAATGGAAAAATAATCTTATTGTAATCATTCTTACCATTGTATGCATTGCGCTGCAGATCAGCGTCAATCTGCTGACCATGCAGTCGCTGCAGAGCATCATCGATTTGAAATGGGGCAGCTTTTTAATACTTACTTTGATCGAGTTATGCTGCTGGCTTTTCAACTTTCTGTTTACAGGGATCGGATATCATTACCAATCCAAGGCAATCCGGTTTATGAATAACGCGGTGCGGCGGGATATTGCCACCACAATGACTGCAAAAAAATATGGAGATTTTCATAAACTCGATATGGGAGAACTGATATCCCATTTTTCGAATGATATTGAGCGGATTGAAAATCTGGCATGGATCCCGTTCTATCAATGTATAGAATTGGTAAGCAGCATCATTTTGAGCATTATCGCATTGAGCACGGTACACTGGTCCTTTCTTATCGCTGCTGCGATCAATGCATTGCTGATGATTGCAGCTCCCAAGCTGTTTCACAAAAAAATGACATTACTCGGCTCTGCCTGTGCAGTCGAACAGGCACAAGGGCTCAACCACATCAAGGATATATCCGAGGGCTTTGATGTGTTGAGCCTATTTGGAAAAAAGGAACACTTTATCAGCGAGATCAGCAAGGGAAGCGATGGTATTGAAAGACCAAAGTTCAGACTAAATTCTATGAAAGGATTCACAAGTGTTGCTCTAAGCAGCATAAATATAGTATGTCAGCTGCTTACGTCTGTATGGCTGGCGATGCTGATCTTCAAAGGCTCTGTTTTCCCTGGCGCTATGCTGGGCACTGGCAATATCATCGGCCGCCTGAGCAGCTCCCTTGGAAACATTGCCACAAGCATACTCTCGATCACAGCATCAAAACCCTATTTTGACAAGATCACAGAACACAGCTATCAGCAGACTGTTCATGACTTTATACCCATTCTGCCTGTTGTGATGGAAAACATCTCGTTTCATTACGGAGAAAAACAAGTTCTGCACGATGTGTCCCTTGAGATTCAAAAAGGCGGAAAGTACGCCCTGACCGGCCCGTCCGGCTGCGGTAAGTCAACGCTTCTCAAACTTCTGCTCGGCTGGCTCCCGGATTACAGCGGAACAATCCTGCTTGGCGAAAAAAACGCGAAGGAACTGGATGTGGAGCAGACACAGCGGCAGATCAGCTATATCGAGCAGGACGTGTACCTCTTTAATACCACGATCCGGGATAACATCACCCTGGGGGATGAGTTCACGGACGCACAGCTTGCGGAGGCCGTCAGAAACAGCGCGCTGTCCACTGACCTGGAGCATATGCCTGACGGCCTGGACACTGCGGTCGGCGAGAACGGCAGCGCGCTCTCAGGCGGACAAAAACAGCGTGTCGCCATCGCAAGAGCCCTGATCCATGGCTGCCAGATCCTGCTGGTCGACGAAGGAACCAGCGCCCTGGACCAGGCGAATGCGGACATCGTGGAGAAGCATCTGCTTGCCAACCCTGACCTCACGCTGATACTCATCAGCCATCACCTGACTGACGAGCGGAAGAAACAATTCACAAAAGTATATAAACTCAGCGCTGAATAATACACGATACCATACAGTCAGCCAAAAAACATATAACATCCTGATAAAACAAAGAAAGGTCAATCACCATGAAAAAACATATTTATGGGCTTATAATGTCACTATCCCTATTTGGCATCCTGCAGACCACACCTGAATACTGTGTCACCAAGGAAAGCATTCAGAATACAGCCCCTGCCATGTACGCGCTGGAATGGACGGACTCCGCCTGCTCGGATGCCGACAATCCGTCTGATGACGACGGCCAGGAAACGGATTCCGAAATAGGGATATATTCCTGCCCTAAAACCGATGAGTCACAATCATACAATTAAATACTCATATGAAACCGCTCCTCGGCATCCGTCCTCAAAATCTCCAAATTGCGGTAGTCGCCAAAGAGCCTGTACAGCGGAGCAATGCACCTGTAATATTCCTCACATTGCCCCGCTTGTCCCACAAGGTAAAGGCATTCTGCCTGTGTGTGAAGCAGAATCGGCAAAATCTCATACTGCTCTTTTTCAATCGCAGTCGCAATCCCGTCCCCCGCCACTTGGATCGCATCCTCATATGCCTTTTCCGTTGCTAATGCATTCGCATAACTCTGTGTAAAAAGTATCATAAGGTCATGGTGGTAATAATTCCTCTGAAACACCCTGTACAGCTGTTCATATATGTAAAATGACTGTCTGACCTGTCCAAGTTTATGATATGTACTGGCAATATTAATCAATAGTGAAAACTCTTCGTCCGAATAAAGTGCCTGCATTATATCCTCAAAAACCAAATCAGGGAGTGTCATATGCAGTGCCTCAATAAGCCGATCCAGCCTTTCATTCAGATCACATGTATGCATCTCATATGCGATAATTGCCCGCTGCCTCATGATGAGCTGTCTGTTCACTGTATCTGTCTGTTTAATCTCTGCTTCCAGGGCATCCATCATATTTTGTACCATGTGCAGAATATCGTTCTTCTTTTCTGCCTTTTCCCTTGCAAGCATAATACTTAACTTCACAATCTCCTTCCGCATCTTGTCCCGGCGGATTTCATCCGCAGTCAGGATGGCCGTATAATTCGTCCACACCATCCCCAGCCGCTCCAGCATCGAATGCACACAGTCCCATGACGGGCTTTGCCCGCCGCTCTCAAACCGGGACAACGTCGCCACCGTACACAATCCCTGGCAGAGCTGCTTCTGGCTGAATCCCCTGCGCTCCCGCACATGCCGCATCACCATTCCCAGGTGTGCTTTTTCGCTTCCACCACGTGACATCTCCTCCAATATGGACTGATTGACGTCTTCCCGTTTTTCCTGATTTGACTGTGCGGAAAACTTTTTGACTGCCCAGCGCAGCGCGGATGCCTGCCGCGCCTTTTCCTCTCCCTGGTCCGTCCTTCCCAGCGCCGTCAGGCACTCCGCTTCCAGATCAAGCATACTGACCATTCCGCCATCATATCCGTAGATACTGTTCTGCATGCCGCACTCCGCCATCTCATATGCCTGCTGCGGCTTCCCGTCCCGCATCAGCGCCATGCCATAGCTGTACGCAACCGGGGCGATCACCCTTCCGGGGCGGATAACGTTCCATGCGCGGGCCAATACATAATCATACAGCTGGGACAGGAGCTGCACTGCCCGTTTTGTCTGCCCAGCCTCGGAATAAGCAAGCCCCAGTCTCCTGATGATATCCACCTCATCATACCCGTAGACTCCTGCACCCAGATTCTGTTCCTGAAATCTGGGCGCCGTCAGCAGAACCGCCTCCTCCAGTAACCGCATCCGCTCTGTGGCGGCGCCGTTTAGTTTTTCCAGCACACGCACTTTTGCCATCAATACCCGCTGTCTCTCCATGCGGTCTCCCTGGCGTGCCAGCGATTCCAGTTCCGCCAGCATTTTGAGGATCTCCGCTCTCCCGGAAACTGTCACTTCCGCGCCCGCCTCACAGAAACGTTCGACTGATTCCTGCAGTCTTTGAATCTGATCTGTTCTTTCGACATCTTCCCCGCCACCGTCGTCACATATGCCCCCGCAAAAAGTAAAAAAGTATCTGCTGTCCGATACGCCAAGTCTCTGCAGAAGCACATCTGCCGTAGATCTCGACGGCGGATGTTTCAAATTCTCGATTCTCGAGATCGTGACAGGATCACAGATCCCCTCGCACAGCTCCTCCTGCGTCAGCCCTATCTCTATCCTTTTCTTTCTGATGATCTCGCCTACCAAAAGTTCCTGCATGACACACCCCCGTTTCACCTATAAATTATAGCCTGCATTTTTCCTGCAGGCTCTTAACGCATCACGCTGTACCCTTCCCACTGCCGGGCGGATTGGGGACTTTCACCCGTTAGAACGTGTGCCCACTGGGCACACTGCAATCGAACAGGGAAGATTCATCTTCCCCTACTCAGGTATCCGTCATGTCAGTGACATATTTCATCTGGACGCCCGTGTGCAAAACAAGGTGGTACACACCCCATCGCCAGGGGATGTACCGCCTATCTGAAATGTTTCTTATTTATAATTATAAATGATACAGCTTAAACCCGGTTGTAGTTGATCAGACAGCCCTTCAAAATAATCTGCCTCTCCTCGTCAGTCAGTTCGCCGAGCGTCATCTCGAACACGATCTTCCTGTCCTCACCACCATCTGGCGCACCGCCAACGACATAGGCTTTGATCACGTCAGCCTTCTCCTCAACAGCCTTTCTGATGCCCGGAATGTAAATGTAATCCAGATTCTTAAACGGAAGCTCGCCTTCCTTGATAATAAACGGAAGCATGCCCCAGTTGATCAAGTTCGAGCGGTATCTCTTGGTCGCATATTCGTTTGCGATATTCGCCCATCCGCCAAGCACCTTCTGGCAGCTTGCCGCCTGCTCTCTCGCGGAACCGTCTCCTGGCTTCACCGCAAAGATCGTGCTGCCAATGCCCGTATTGCTGCGGTCCGCATCGGGCGTGATCGTCTTCATCACGCGCCATGCCGCATCCAGTTCCGGGAACTTCTGTACAGGACAGACATTCTCCTCACGCGCTTTCTCTGCGACCTGAATCTCTTTTGCAAGCCTTACATAGTTCGGATCCTTGCGCGAGAGCGTAAACTCTGCCAGTCCCAGGGGATTCGAGCGGTAGGAAGATGTCTCGCCAGATGGAATCAGTTCATCTGTCGTCGTCACCGGATCGTGAATCTCAGAAACAACCTTTAACATCAGATTCTCTGTCAGCGCAACCATCGCCGGCCAGTCCTTGATGTTCGGACCAAATTTGATCTCAACGGATTCGTCCGCAACTCCCTTCGAATCAAACACGCGGTTCTCGTAAATCTTCTTGTCGAAGAAATATTTATATTTTGTAAAATCTCCGTCATACTCCGTGGCCGGTGTGAGATATCCCTTGTTTGCCGCCGTCGCCGCAATAGAACGCGCATCCATCAGTGCAACGGACGCGATCTGTCCGCTCTGCAGCTTGGAGCCCTCGCGGTTCGGGAAGTTTCTCGTGGAGTGACGGATCGAGAGCGCATTGTTCGCCGGCGTGTCCCCTGCGCCAAAGCACGGGCCGCAGAATGCAGTCTTCAACACTGCGCCTGTCTGCATCAGTTTCGCCGCACAGCCATTCTTCACCAGCTCCATATAGATTGGCATGGAAGCAGGATATACGCTCAATGTAAACTCGTCTGGTCCGATGCTCGCATTGTCCAGAATATCCGCAGCGGCACAGATATTCTCGAAACCACCGCCGGCACAGCCTGCGATAATTCCCTGCTCCACATACAGTTTACCGTTCCTCACTTTGTCCTTAAGCGTGAAGTCAACGGCTCCGTCTAAACTGACAAGCGCTTTCTTCTCACAGTCATCCAGGATATCCATGAGATTTGCATTTAACTCCTCAATGGTATACGTATTGCTTGGATGGAACGGCATGGCGATCATTGGTTTTATCTTGCCCAGATCCACCTTGATGCATCCATCATAGTAGGCAACTTCGCCCGGATTCAACGCTTCAAAGTCTTCACTCCTGCCATGCGTCTCATAAAATTCTTTGATCGTGTCATCTGTTCTCCAGATGGAAGACAGGCAGGTCGTCTCTGTAGTCATAACATCAATGCCAATTCTAAAGTCAGCGGAAAGTGCAGACACGCCCGGTCCCACAAACTCCATCACTTTATTTTTGACATATCCGTTCTTGAAGACTGCGCCGATGATGGCAAGCGCCACGTCCTGAGGTCCTACGCCTTTGACCGGTTCGCCCTCTAAGTATACTGCCACGACACCTGGCATATTGATATCGTATGTCTGATTTAAGAGCTGCTTGACAAGCTCCGGTCCGCCTTCGCCCATTGCCATCGTCCCAAGTGCACCGTAGCGCGTATGGGAGTCAGAACCAAGGATCATTCTGCCGCCACCCGCAAGCATTTCCCTTGCATACTGATGAATGACTGCCTGATGAGGCGGCACATAGACTCCGCCATACCGCTTTGCACAGGTTAGCCCGAACATATGATCATCCTCATTGATCGTTCCGCCGACTGCGCAGAGGGAATTGTGACAGTTCGTCAGCACATACGGTACAGGAAATTTGGTCAGCCCTGACGCGCGCGCTGTCTGTATAATGCCCACAAATGTAATATCATGAGAGGTCAGTTTATCAAATTTAATCTTGAGCTTGTCCATGTTGTCGGAAGTGTTATGCTCTTTTAAGATCCCATAGGCAATTGTCGCTTTCGATGCCTCCGCCTTATCCACTTCCCTGCCAGTCTTTGCCTTGATGGCTGCTGCCGCTTCCGCACTGTCTGCGATCAGCTCTGTGCCGTTCACAAGGTAAGCTCCTGTCTCTAATAATTGAACCATTTCGTACACCAATCCTTTCTAAAATCATAACATTTATAGGAACTGTTCAGATATTACTTGTGACAAGTAATTGTCATGAGTAATTTCTGAACAGTTCCTTACTCACCCGCCTGCATATTCCATGTATAAATATACTATACCTCCCCTGTTCATGCAATGGTCAATTTGCCCAATAAACCAAACCAGACAATCCTCAATCCTAATAATAGTAGAAAAAGCGACCGTTTCAGCGGCCGCTCTTACATTCCAGATTCACAAAAGCTGGATGATCGACGCGCCCATGTCAAGAGCTTCCTTTTGATCATGCGTGACAAAAATCACCGTCTTACCTCTTGTCTTCTCCTTCACGTATGCAATAACCTGTTCTTTGCGTGTGTCATCGAGCCCCTTAAACGGTTCGTCGAGAAACAGCACATCATATTCCGCCAAAAGTGCCCTGAGAATACTTACTCTCCTGCGCATTCCGCCCGAAAGCTCCGAGACAGGCTGCGCATAACAATCCGTAAGGCCAAGTCTGGTCATTTCCTGTCGGACAGTCTGACTCCCTGGTGTCGTCATGCCGGTTAGAACGCTTCCCGGCACGACAGTTTTCGGCAGAACAAGCCTTACGTTGTCCTGCGCTGTCATATTCTCACACAGCCGCTCTTCCTGAAAAACCGCACTGAACCGCTTATTCTCCAGTCCGGTCACAACTCCACTGTCTGCTTTTTCCAAGCCCATCAATATACGGAGCAGCGTTGTCTTTCCAGCGCCGGAGGGTGCCATGATACAGGTCATCGCACCGCTTTTGATCCTGATATTGAGATCCTCAAAAACGTTTCTAACGCCATACGACTTTGACAGATTTGTGATACAAATATCTTCCATACGCATATCCCTGCCCGATTCCAATGTGTTCCTCTCATTTCTTCTCACACTTCCCGTCATGCCGCCTCAGCAGCACAAACAATCCGTGAAGAACGCTGCCCTTTGCGTTCTTCCAGTGTGAAGCTTTAGATTTTCTTAGTCTGCGTCTTTTGCAGACTTAGAAAATCTCTTCACACTTCCCACAAGCTTACATTGTTCTCATAATGATGCTTTGGAAACATTGCGAGATAAACGCTGTCCAAATCTTCCAAAGTCACCTTAGCGTCCTCTCTTTTGTCAAAATCGTACACAAGAATACTGTAGTCCACGCCGAACAGCCGCGAGCCGAGCGTCGTCATCGCACAATGGTTCTGCTGGTAAAAGGCGATTCTCCGCTCCCGTATCTGACGTTCCTTATCATTTGCGGCAAATGCAATGTCTTCCGACTCGATCAGGAATCCGCGCAGCGCGGGATACCTCGCAGAGAGCGTATCCCCGACCAGTTCGAAAAAAATATGTCCGATGCCCGCTCCACGATACTCTTTTATTACCGCCAGATAGTCCAGCAGCCCATACCGCAGCCCGTCCGGAACGACAAATACGGCATACCCCCGCAGTTCATCCTCCCCATAAATCCCATATGCACAGCTAAGCCCTGTTTTCATTGTATGCAGGATGCGTTCAAGCGGTTTGAGCTCATCCTGCGGAAAGTCAATGACCATATACTGATTGTAAACCTCTGTCATCTGCTTCGCTGAAAGTTCTCTTATTTCCATATGATTTCCCTCTAATGTCCTGTTTTCTGCACACACTACTGCACTTTGTACTATCATCTATCATTGCACAAATCCAGAAAATTACACAAAAATTCCACCTGTTCCGCTTTACCATCTTAACCTTCGTTAAAAACGCATAACACTGCACTGTTGAACAATTTTCCTTAAAAAAAGCAATACGACCTTCTCAAAGCAAAGGCTGGCCGCCACGATCACCAGTGTCCACGCAAACAGGTCTGGTGTATCCAGATACACTTTTGCCTGCTGCAGGCGTTCTCCAACCGATCCCCTCGGAATCCCGATCACTTCCGCAGCTGCTCCCGCCTTCCAGCTCATTCCGAGCGCTACACTGCACGCTGAATAAAAAAAGGGCATGATCTGCGGCAGATAAATATATCGCACCACGCGCCTCCCAGGAATCCGAAATACCTGTGCCATCTCCAAAAGCTGTCTGTCCACGCTGCGGATTCCGCTGAGGACACTTGTATAAATAACTGGCAATACGATTAGAAACGATATTAAGATAGAAAGATTTCTTGATGAGAACCAGATCAGCGCAAGGATGATAAACGATGCGACCGGCACAGATTTCACCGCCAGCATAACAGGCGCCAAAAGCTCCTGAACCCTGGCAAAACGCGACGCTGCCGCCGCCAGTACGATCCCCGCTGCGACTGCCAGGAAAAAACCTGACGCGATGCGCGACAGTGTGAAACAGACAGCTTTCCAAAACGATACTGTCAGCATGAGCTGTCCAAGCCTGTATACTACTTTCACAGGCGATACAAGTAAAATATCACTGTCCAGCCACATGCTGACAAACTGCCATACGATCATCCAGAACAAAACCGCCCAGAGACGGATTTCATGTTTTTCTTTCATCTCTTCTCATCATTCATATCGTCAAATTTAAGAATTGTAGGAAAATAACTGATAAATACATCTCTTATGACCATTCATGCTTATCACTACTCTTTTATATAATAAAAATCATCTGCCGGAAGCGCCCCGCCCACGGACTTTGGATTCTGTTCCAGCAGTACTGCAAGATAGCCTGAAAGTTTCTGTTTCATCTCATCGCCCGTGACAAACACAATATTGCAGTTCGGCACTGCCTTAACCGCCACTGCTGCCGGTACAATATCATATTTCTCAATCAATGCCGCCGCGTCCTCAACGTTTTCATTGACAAATTTTACAGAAGTCTCATAGTGCTCCAAAAAGGCCGCAACCGCGTCCGGATTAGACTCGACAAAATCCTTTCTCGCCACGACCACACCTGTCAAAAGCGCAGAATCTGTACCAAGTTTATCCCACTCCTCCGTGAGATCCAGGGCAACTCTGATCCGATCGCTTTTGGTCTGCGCTGTCGTCACAAAAGGCTGCGGCAGCATCGCGATCGCATTCTCCTCCGCCATCAGCGCGGACAGGCATTCTGCGTGCTCGCTCTTCCACTCGATTGTCAAATCGTTCTCAGGATCAATGCCGTTCTGTGTCAAAATATAGTTCAAAGCATACTCGGGTGTCGCTCCTTTTCCGCTGGCATAGATTGTCTTTCCTATCAGGTCGCTGATACCGGACACCGTGTCGCCACTCTCCACGATGTAGATCACTCCCAGCGTGTTGACGGCAAGCACTTCCACGCCGCCCTCGGTATTGTTGTACAGCACCGAAGCAAGGTTTGCGGGAACCGCTGCGATATCCGCCTGCCCCTGAACCAGTCGCGGCGTCACCTCGTCTACAGCAGCCACAATCTCAAAATGATAATTGTTATCTGTAAGCTCCCCTGTGTCAACCTTATCCATAAAATCCACCATTCCCATGGCGGTCGGTCCCTTCAGCGCAACGACATTGACCGTCACCGACTCAGCTGTTGTCTCTGCTGGCTCTGTCGATGTCTGTTCTGGTTCTGCTGATGACTGCTCTTGTTCCACTGACGTCTGCTCCGGCTCCACCGATGTCTGCTCTTGTTCTATTGACGTCGGTTCTGGCTCCGCTTGCGTTCCGGCCTGTTTCGCACCGCATCCAGTTATCAGCACTGCTCCCAGCACCACTGACACCAAAATAGCTGATAATTTTTTCATAGTCTCCTCCTTGTATTACAGTCTCCCTGTATTTCACGCCAATCCTATCGTATGCCATCTTTTCAGTCAGACCAAGGCCGGCACAATCTCCCTGTATTCCTCGCTAAACCTATCGTATGCCATCTTTTCAGTCAGCACCAAGACCGGTACAATCTGCCTGTATTCCACGCCAAATCAATCTGAATCATCAGGAAATCTGCCTCACATATTTATTGTAAAAATCCTCAACGCGCAGAGGTTTGTCGAAATAGTACCCCTGCAGCAGCTCTGCGCCAGCCTCATTCACAATCCCCATAATGGTTGTGTTCTCAACGCCTTCTGCACAGACGATAATCCCCACATTATTACAAAAAGAAATGATAAACTCAATCAATTTCCTCTCTTTTTCCGTACCAACCACCGATTTGATCATCGTGTGATCCAATTTCACGATATCGGTCGGTATGTCTTTGAGCACCGCAAGCGATGCGTATCCTGTCCCGAAATCATCCAGTGCGATGCTGATCCCCTGATCCTTGAATTTCTGCAGGCGCTCCGTCAGCTCGTCAATACGCCCGATCCTGCAGCTCTCCGTTAATTCCAGCACGAGACGCTCCGGCGCTATACGGTATTCTTTGAGTTTGCCAACCGTATAGTCAACAAGTTCATCGTCATGAAGCTGAATATAAGAAACGTTCACATGAACTTTCTCAATCGGATTATTTCCTTTGTCCTCCCACTCCCTAAGATCCCTCAACACCTGATCGATAATCCACTTTCCAACCGGGATGATAAACGCAGTGTCCTCAAGAACAGGAACAAACTCCATCGGTCCGATTCCCGGAAACCGCTCATCATTCCATCGAAGGAGTGTCTCGCAGCTTGTCCCTTTTCCAGTCCTGGAATCGATGATCGGCTGCATCACGATGGAAAAGCCCTTGAAATTGTCATTGACGCTCTCACGTATGGCATCTCTCAGACGCAGCATCCTCGTTTTTTTCAGATGCATCTCCTCCGTATAGAGCGTAATACCCTTTTTTCCTGCATTCTTAGCATTTTCCAACGCCACAAACATATTGCTCATAATCTGATCAATATATTTCCCATCCTGCGGGAACAGCACTGCTCCTGCCCTGAAATCCAGGTGCAGCTGAGCCCTCTCGATGCGATATGCAGAAAACGCCTGCTGTATTTTTTCAATCTCCAGTGCCGCATCCTCATAACTTCCATTCTCGATCAGCAATGCAAAATCAGAACCGTCCATGCGATAAATCCGTGTTCCATGTGTCCTGACCTCCAACATTTTATGAGCAATCGCGTAGAGCGTCTTGTCTCCATAGGAATATCCAAACTCATCATTGACGCGTTTAAAATTACTAAGTCCAATCATGACCGCCACGCCGCTCTTATTGTTGTACAGCAGATCCTCCGTATCCTTGCGGAACTCCTGAAGCGTCCACAACCCTGTCACTGGATCGATCTTATTCCGCACTCCCAGATTCGTGACAAATCCAGCGAAAAAGTCCATCGCGCCCTCATCATCATAAGTCATATACCCCTTGCAGTTTACCCACACATACTCGCCCTCGGCGTTGCGGATCCGGTACTCCACATCATGATATGCGCTGACATGGTTTGCCATATCCTCAAAATCCTTGAGATATGCCGCCTTATCATCCGGGTGGATCAGGTTCAGCCACTCGATATCCGCCGGATAAAGAATCTCACTCTTTAACCCAAAATACTCTACAGCGCCTTTTGACCACCTTGCCGTATTTTCCTTCATATTGCTGGCAAAGAAAAATGTTCTGTTCGACGACTGCGCCAATGCATCAAACAGCTTGGAATCATATCCATTCATCATGCTATCAACGTCCATAGCTTTCATCCTCTTTTGCAAGAACGTGTCTGAGAGAGTATTCCTGTCTTCCTTTCTCAGGCACATACAAGAAATTGTCCAGAAATCGCTTGTTAATTTCCTGACAATTCCTAAAATCATTACACTACCTACATACTACACGTATACAGCGATACGTTTCTATTATACCGTAAACGCGCCCTAAACTCAATCTCGTAAAGGAAATTTTATGAAATCTTCTCAAAATGCTGGTAGTCCTTGCTACTGTTCCATGCACCTCCCCAGTCAAACCCGTGCTCTGTGAATATCTTATAGCACAGATCATTCCTATCGATCTTGTATGGAAAATCCGCACTGCGATCCGCATAAGGCACTGCGTTATCCGGTGAGATCAGCTCTTTTCCGCCGCTTGTCCGCACATAGGGATTGTACAAAGGATTGATATCAATGGCACATCCGTAGGAATGATTGGAGAGTTTTGTCCTGCCAGGCACTGTCCTGTAATTAAAACAGGAAGTGTTGTTGTCCGCCATCGAAGCCTCATCGTTCGCTTCATATTCATCGATCAAACGAATCTTCTCAATCGGATACTGGTTCTCATATAACTCATAAAAAATGTCAACTAAGTCCTGCGCGATCGACTGATTACAGATCAGCTCCCCCTCCTGAACCTGTGCCTGAAAATCATAGTGAAGGACATGAACGTATGCAAGATCTTCATAGGCAATTTGCAGCGGCTCGTCTGTGTCGGGATAGGATTTTCCTGTAATACGCGCTTTGATCTCATCCGTCAACGCGGTGTAATAAAAACTGTCTGCTGCATCCGGCACAGTGTGATCCTCATCAGATATTCGCTCCATATCAAAATCTGTCTCCGTATTCCTATTCGTATCTGTCTCCGAAAGAGTTCCCTCGAGATTCTCTGTCCTATGGTCGTCCCCTTCGTCATCAACTGCGGTCTCCGTTAAATACTGCGCACTTTCACTGATTGCTTCCTCTGGCTGTTCTATTTTTGTTTCCATTTCTGCATTGTCCTTTTTCTGACAGCCTGTCAAAAAACACATTACGCTGAAAATCAGCACCATTCCATTCCATATTCTTTTCATATTATCACTCCTTTTCTTTCCAAACAAATCATTTCTTAAGAACCATAGAAAAATAAGTGATGCAGATTGCGCAGGATATTTTTTCGTGAGCGTATGTTATTTTCCTACAGTTCCTTACATTGGCAGCACCACCACAAAGGCCATGCCGTCCGTCTCACACCCGGCAAAAATGTCTCCGCCCATCTTGTGCATGATCTCCTTACAGATATAGAGTCCCAGCCCGTTTCCCTGCTGCCCTCTCGTGTTTTCCCCGCAAAAAAAAAACTGTCAAACAGATGCACAAACTCTTTCTCTGTAACTGGTTCTCCAGTGTTGAACACCCTGATGAGCTGGCAATAGTCCTCCTCATAAAATGAGACGCAGATCGAGCGCCCATCTCCGTATTTAAACGCGTTTATAAAAAGGTTCTCAAAGACCTCAAACAGGCGGTGAATGTCCCCCTGAAAAATTCGGTTCTGGTAGTCGCCGACTGTCAGGCTGCACTTGCGCAGCGCACATTTTTCCCCGTAAAATGTTTCAATCCACTGCACCAGCTCTTTTAAGTAAAATTCGCCCTTCTCCACTTCAATATGGACGATGTCCTCCTTCGACGCCTTCATGATCTCACTGACAAAGTTCTCAATCTGCACGGCATTCTCCCCGATCTGGTAATATGCATTTATCCGCTCATCGTCCGTCGGATACAGGCCATCCTCCAACGCTTTCCCATAGAGCTTAATCATGTTCAGAGGCGTCTTGATATCATGCGAAAGAGAGAGCAGCAGCATTTTCTTCTCCCTCTGCAGATCCAGCTCCCTCTTGCGGCTTACACGGAGGGCGTCTTTCAATTCATTCAATCCCCACAGAAATTTTCCGAGATATTGGTTTTTCTCCGCCTTGACCTCACCCTGCAGATTGCCCTTAGACAACTCATACGTCATTTCCCGCATTCGGTGAAAGGGCTGAATCAGATGCGATCGCAAATAAATCAGGACACCCAGCAGAAAAAGCTCCATCAAAAGCACCGCCCCCTGTATCCAGAAAAGGAACTGCCTGCTGGAGCCTGCCTGCTGATAATCAAATCTGAGATAGCCTGCCATATACTCCCCAGCCATATCGGAAGTCTTGTCTGCTGTTATGTCTAAGGTGTTTGGCGATCTTTCTGACTCCTCTATATCCTCCGTTTCGTCTGCATTCTTTCTATATAAATACAGCGGATAAATCATACTCTCCTCTCCATTCACACCACTGTAAAAATCAATGATGATATCTTTGTCTTTCTCAACGATCGGAAGGTATGTTATTGAACGATCTCACGATAGCTGTCTACCGGATCGATTTCCCTGATCACTTTTGACACATCTGTCATTTTTGTATCCGGTTCCTCCAAATCGATCTTTTTTACTTCCGTTTTTCCTTCTGCTTCTATTTCTGTTTCCACATTTATTTGCGATTTTATTTCCACCAGAATGCGGTTTATTTCAACCTTATAAAACTGTGCTTTTTCATCCTGCTGCTTCCTCCATACAATCCCCACGCAAATGGCAAGCACGGCATACACCACAAGGGACAGAAGCATCAGCCTGTTATAATTCTTCATAGCAGTAACCTACGCCCCACATATTTCATACCTCTGCATTGTCTTCTAAATAAAAAAATCTTCAACAATGATATTGTTGCAGACATCAAAGATCCGAAACGCCTTAACCTTAAATAAAATATAATCACTTTTTATTTTTGAATGAATCAAAACAGGATTAAAATCTACAATTGCGTCTGTATAACTCAATGTCGTTAAATTGTCATATGTGAAATTATCATAACGTTCCTTAATCGCTGGAAAAAAGTGACTGGATTTCACCACAGCGTCCGTCATTTTTCCCCGCTTGATCTGTTGGATAACATCCGATCATTTTACCGTTTTATTTGTTCTGTCCTTCCAGAATTGAATTACTTGTATATCCTTTAGTTTATGCAATCCTATCAAATGTGCAAAGTTTTCTTCCTTATATAAAACTTCAATATGAACACCATTGTCTAAAACATATTCTAACCTGCATCCATTTAAACGCATATATTCATTGTACTTCCATAATAAATCATCCATATCAAATCCCATTCTCCGTGTAACGAAATCCGTGTGACACCACCGTCAATCTCCCTACACTGCTGCGCGATTGAGTAGGGGGAAGGCTTTTCTCCCCCCTGCTCGCGCTCCGGATACCCGTCAGCTCCAGCTGATATACGTCGTTTAGGCGTCCGATTGCATAAGAAATGCCCCTGACTGGATCAAGGGCATTTTCGCTATCTTTTGCAAGGTTCCTTTGTTTTCAGCTGTCAAGCCTATTCGGGAGAGCGAACCAACTCTCTAGTAGGAACTCCAATTGTGAGCCGAATGACCACAATCTTCTCTGTTCAACTAAATCATACCAAAAAAATGTAATATTATCAATAGATTTTTCTAATTACTCTATAATTCTTCATAGCAGTAACAGGACACACATTCCCGTGACAAAAATGATGATCGCCACACCACATGCAAGATTGATCCACAGAGAATCCGTGCTGCCACCCAGCACCATATTCCCGCTGACGCTTTCCGTCATGAGCGCTCCGACCGGTATGCTGAGCAGGATTCCCACAGCTGCTCCCACTGCAACCACTGTAAAATACTTTGCCAGATAGATCTTCTGTATAGAAAAATTGCGCATTCCGATGGCTTTCATCACACCGATCTCCCGATAGTTCTCCTCCATGGTAAAACTCAGTGAAAACCGCAGGATCATCAGCGAGATCAGGATCAGGCAGATACCGATCACGATCAGCAGCGCGGCAACAACCATATCAAACACATAAAGCATTGAATAGAGACTTCGATCAACTGTACCTACGATCGACTGAAAACCTTGTTCATCCATCAGTTCCAAGGCCTTTTCCGGTTCTGTCGCATTGAATCCAAACACCCCGGTTGTCTCATTGGCAAGATCCCGCAGCATTGTATCAAAATCTTCCCTGCAGAACACCAGACGCCCCAATCCTGACATCTCATTTCCAAACAGGATGTCCCTGCTCTGCACAGCAATCCGATAGTCAAACGTTTTATCCGCTATTTTAATCTGAATCGTGTCCCCGATCTGAAGTCCGTTCCGCTCCATCATTCCAAGCGGAAGGGCCACCTCACCCGGTTTGAGCGTCAGGTCATTTCCTTCACCGTCAAGCGGTTTTGCGTATTTACCGCCTGTATATCCCAAATAAAGGTTTGTCACGGCTGCCTCAAACGGACTTGTCTGCCCCTGATTCTCCCCTGCCTTCATTAGCACAATATCATCTGCCTTGACCTGACAAAGCTGCTCGTATGCATACTCCGTGATCTCGCCGCAGCTCCTGAGCCAGTCCTCAAATGCGTCCTTTTCATCCTCCCTGCTCAGTACAACCATCACATCACTGACATTGGCGTACTCCATATACGTTTTCAGTCCATCCATCACCACGCGGATGTTGCTGACACTGCTGGCGAGGAAGATTGTGGACAGCGTGATGAACAGAAACAGAATGATATTGACACTCTTTTGTTTCATCAGATCCTTTTTCAGTATCTCAAACCACATATGTTTTCTTTCCTTTCTTAATTTATATTCGTCTTTATTTGCGAGTGATCTACAAGTGTCTGCAGACGTTCTTGTCACTGTGGTTATTATAAAGGAGAAATTATTAAAAAGTCCTTAAATGCTATAAAATGTTTTTCTTGTTTTTTATCATTTCATGTTCTATGATATAGATATCTAACAAGGAGGTTTTTTATGGAATATGTGATCAATTTTACATGGGATAACGAAGCAGGTGTCTGGATCGCTACAAGTGATGATGTTCCCGGCCTTGTATTGGAATCCGGCTCCTTTGATGCTCTGCTGGAACGTACCCGATATGCTATACCAGAGCTTTTGATTCTAAATAATGCTGAGATTCAACCCTTTTCTCTGATATTCAAATCAGAACGTCACGAAAGGATTGTGTTCAATGGCTGAATATGAACCCATTTCAAGCAGTTTGTGTT
>DKVL01000074.1 GCA_002491195.1 Lachnospiraceae bacterium UBA7179 | reverse complement strand
TAGCCCTATTATAACACGGGCATCGAAATATTCGACACCGCACTTTTTCAGCTGCTCCTCAAAAACGGTCGCCGGATCGTAACTGCTGCTGATCTGGTGTCCCGGATACTTGGTGGCAAGATAATAACTCTCCCTCGGGTAGCGCGACAGTGACCTTCCGATTACCTTCTCGGACATTCCTCCATGATAGGGATATGCTGTATCAAAATAATTGATACCGTTGGCGATCGCATAGTCAACCATCTCATCCACCTGTTTTTCATCAATGTCAGACGCATTTCCATCCCGCACAGGCAGACGCATCGTTCCAAATCCCAAACGAGACAACTCAAGTCCCTTGAAATCATTTGTAAGCATAATTCAATCCTCCTTTGATTTCTTACCATATGATCCCCTGCAATTTTCGTGTCTGGCATTACAAGGGATTCTTAATTCTATTATACATAACAGGCATCGTCTGTACAACCAACACACTTTCGTTTCACCTGTTTTTCTTCAAACTAATTACTTGCAAAGACACCTGTCAGCCACGCGTCATAATCAGGAATCCAGCCTTCCTGGTAACCATAGCCGTGCGGCCTCCCTTCCAGAACATTTACTTCCACCGGAATCCCCGCTGCTGTCAGCGCCTCCACACATTCCTCAAATTCACCTACAAACGGATCACGGGTACCATAGCAGAAATACGTGGGCGGCAAATCAGAAGAAGAGAACTTCTCCACATCCGTAGAAGCCACACTCAGCCGCCCATAAAAGGAATAAATCATACCATCCGCGCCGGCATCTGCCGATATGCTGTCCAGACTGTCCGGAATGTAATCATCATCCAAAACGCTTCCATTGACTGTTCCATCAACATTTAACAGCATTTCTCCTGCCAGAATCCCTCCTGCGAAAAATCCCATAACGGCAATATCCTTTTCATCGATACCGTACACATCCGCATTCCTGCGGGCATATTCCCCTCATCCCACAGATACAAGACTTGCTGACGGGTGGGATCAGCCTCCGCACCTGCCACCGTGTCGCTGCTGCTCCCAGGCATGGCTGCCACAGCATTCAGCCCAAGGCTCTGTGCTCATTCCACGACAGCTGCCTCACTGTCCGCCACATTATTTCTGGACAGGGACAGTGCATTCTCACTCACATGTGCGCCCGGCTGCAGCTGCGATATCGTGCTGATTGTTCCCGAAAACCCGCTTCCTCCATGTGTCACAAATGGAATAATCGTCTTTGCTCCGAAATCGTATTCCTCCAGGAACGTATACACAGGCATTAGAAGGTCTGCCCATCAATTTGGAAAACCGATAAAGACAGTATCATAGGAATCCCAGTTGTCCACTGTTGCCGACACAAGCTCTACCACTCTTGCATCCGGATTGTCATGCTCATACACAACCCTGCTGTTGTCATCTGTCCAGTTGAGGTCATCCGCGCTATACGGATTGACTGGTTCCAGTTCAAACAGGTCTGCACCTGTTGCTGCTGCAATATCATTCGCTACATTTTCCGTGTTTCCTGTCGCAGAATAGTAAACCACCAGTGTTTTTCCACTTTCGTTCTCTGTCTGGGAAGGCTCTGATGTCTCCTCTGTCGAATGATTTGTCAGTGTTTCTGTCGACGCTTCTGTCCTGGCCGAATCCGCTGCCTCTGTCATGGCTCCTGCCATGTTGTCTGTCGAAACATCCAATGATGTTTCTGTTGATGCATCGGGCAAAGTTTCTGCTGTGCGCTCCACTGTGTCTGACTGTTCCGAAACTGATATACTTTGCGTCCCAGTGCCCCCATCGGTCGCCTGAACCGTCGATACACTGTTCTGCCCGCTCCGACTGCCTTGTGTATTCTGGCTGCCGCACCCTGCAAGTCCCAGAACCATCACTGTACTGATTAATACTGCTGCCATTTTTTTCCCTTTCATAACAATCTCCCTTTCTTTATCTTTGAATCTTCTGCTGTATCCCTGCTTCCTCTAAAAACCGGCGTTCCGCTTTTCCCGAGATCGGGATCAGGAAACGCCGTATCTGACAACCTTTTATTCTAATTCAGTCCCCTGCTCTCAAGCCATGCCGCAATGTAATCCGCGATCAGACCATTGTTCTCTTCCTGGAACATAAAATGGCTGTTTCCAGTGACGCCGAGATCTGGCAGGTTGATCACCGTACAGTCTCCTCCGGCCGCATTATAACTCTCCGCAAAGCCCACCGCGCCGTCGCGCACGGACTTCCAAAACTCTGTAGACCGGATATCAGCCGGTCCATTGTCAATATAATCACCAAATAAAATGATAATCGGAATCTTTGATTCCAGCAGTTTCTGATACTGCCTTGAACCCACCTCCGGCGTTCCGCCCGGCTCGACTGCCACGATTGCCGAGACATAGTCCATGTCCACATCCCAGCCTACTGCACCGCCCTGGGAATGTGTGACAAAAATGGACTTATTTCCTGTCATCGTGTAGACATCCCCCATCACTTCACTGAGCGCTGCCGCGTCCACTTCCTGATCATAATCGCCTGTGTTTGGTGTCATCTGACGGAAAAACTGATCCTGTGCCTCTGCGCCCTCCGGGAACTGAGAACCCTCATAACGCTCCGGCGCAGTCCGCCCGATCCGAAAATGGGTATACCACGCCTGATCGCCTGGTTTGTACGCCTTGGACTCCTGACTCCACGCATCCAGAAAACCATCTGTTGACATCATCACTGTCGAACCAGCTTCGCCACGCCTTGGCTGATCCACCAGAAAGGCCGGATAACCCTTTTTCAGGAACAGGTCAGACCACCCTTCACGCCCGTCCGGCGTCGTCATCCATCCCATGCGGGACTGTCCATATCCATGCAGATACACGATCGGATTTCCATTATCCTGAAAAGGAATCTGATAAAATACATTGGCGTGATCCACATGCGCCGTGTTGCCCGCGCGTGTCGCATCCAGCCAGTTCGTGTCGCATCGTAGTCTCCCTCCACCGGCGCTGTCACAGTGCCGCCCGACGAAAACATTCCCTGCCTGGCAATCATCAGAATATCCGGTGCTGTCGTCTGCTGTGATGCCTCCTCCTCCGGCGTAGCATACACAGAGATACCTCCAAAGCCTGCCAACGTGGAAGCCGCCATAAAACCAGTCAGTAACAGTGCCATCATACGTTTTTTCTTCATTTTGAAATCCTCCTTATTTTTATCTGTTTTTGTCATCTCTCTACATACATTCTCTGAAAATCCCCAGAATTTCCTCCTGTGTCAGTCTCCGGACACTTCCTGCCGGAATCACACAAGAATCCGCGATTTTTTTCAATTCTATGCTCTGATCTACGCCAAGCTCCTGAAGTGTAGCTGGCAGACCGACATTTCTGACAAAGCTGGCCAGAGCCTCGACTCCTGCACAGGCCGTTTCCTCATCCGTTTTGCCAATATCCGAAATTCCCCATACATTGACGGCAAACCGCTTGAATTTGACACAGTCGTCCCTGTAAATGTGACGTAGATACACTGGCTGCAGGACTGCAATCCCCTCACCATCGCTGCAGTTTGTGTATGCGCTAAGCTGGTATTCCATCTGACGGCACTGGATGTCCGCCTGCTTTCCCAATTTCATGATATGGTTCCCTGCCATGGCAGCCTCCCACATCAGATTACTTTTTGCTGTATAATCCTGAGGGTTTTCGACTGCAGTCTTAAGATTCAGGATCGTACTGCGCATCAGCGCTTCTGAGATATCATCAGAAACATTATTTTCATCCGGCTTGGTAAAATAATTTTCCATCATATGGGACAGGGTAGCCAATCCCCCTGATACCATCTGACGTTCTGTCTCGCTGTAGGTATATACGGGATCCATCAGTGCAAACCTCGGACTACACTTTGGATAATCTCTTCCACTCCTGATCTTCAGCGCTTTGTTTGTAATGACTGAACTGCCGTTCATTGCACTTCCGGTTCCTGATGTGGTAACTACAACCCCCAGCGGAATTGGCTCAAACTCCATAATGCCAGGTCTTGCAATAAAATCATCCCAAAGGTCTCCTTCATAAACCGCCGCCATGGAGACTGCCTTGCAGCAGTCCATCACACTTCCGCCCCCGACCGCAACAATGAGCTCAACCCTGTTTTTTCTCGCAAGCTCCGCGCCTTCAAGCACCTTTGAATAAGTTGGTTTTGATGCGATACCTGGAAATTCAATAATGTTTTTTCCTGCTTTTTCAAGACTTTTTATAACTTCCTCATAAATGCCATTTTTCTTAATCGATCCTTCTCCGTAGGCAAACAACACATTGTTTCCATACTGTCCTGCCAGGCAGGTCAGATATTCTTTTACACAGCCTTTTCCAAAATATGTCCTGGTGGTGTTCTCAAATATAAAATTGTTCATATGCCACCTCCCCTCTTGTTGCATCATCGGTTGACAGCGCATCTTGTCCATCCCTTCCTGCTTCTGTGCTTTGCTGTCTTTCCTATAGTATAAACTAAATGAGACTTCCACAGAAGTCTCATTTAGTTTATTAGTATATACTTTCAGGTTATAAGTCACTAACATTATTTTCCGTTCTTTTCCGGCAGTTCATAACGCTTTAGACACTCCCGCACCATCTTGTCAAACGCACTGCCCTTGCCCTTCGGAATGTTATCAATATATTCGTGCGCATAAGCATCCTCCTCATAGAGCTGCATGACATTGATCGCAAGGTTGGAGCAATGATCGGCAACCCTTTCATAATTGTTCGTGATGTCCGATAGTACAAACCCCATCTGCGCCGTACACTTTCCTTTTCTCAGGCGTTTCATGTGGCGCTTCTTGATCTCCTTTTGCAGGATGTCAATGGCCTCCTCAAAGGGTTCGATCTCTCTTGCCGCCTCCGCATTCCCTGTTCGGAATATTTCTACGGAAGTGTCTACAATATCCCCAACTGCCTGCGAAAATCGCTTTAATTCCGCCTCCGCCGTCTCGGAAAACCGCCGGTTCTTCTTTCCCAGTTCCTTTGCGCAGTCCGCCAGGTTCATGGCATGATCCGATATCCGTTCCAGATCGCCCACACTGTGCAGCAGCATGTTGAGCTTTCTTGAATCCTGGTCGTTCAGATTTCTGCCGGAGAGCTTTGTCAGATAACCGCTGATCTCATCGTCATATCTGTCCACAGTCTGTTCCATCCGCTCGACTTCCTGCAGTATTTTCTTATCATAACTGAACAGGCTTTCGGACGCCATATGCAGGGATTCTTTCGCCAGATCCGCCATTTTCAGGGTAACAGTATGTGCCTGCTCCAGCGCAAAGGACGGCGTGTTCAGAAAACGCTCGTCCATCTTGGAAAAAAGCGCATTCTCCCCCGCCTGCTTTTCCTCCTCCCCGTCAGGTCTGATCAGGATAAAGGACAGCTTCTCAAGCAAATCAGCAAATGGAAGCAGCAGCAGTGTGGTAAACACATTGAATCCAGTATGGATCAGCGCGATCCCCGCACTGTCAGCCATCTCCTGCATAAAGCCAAACTGGAATATGGCGTGCATCGCATAAAACACTGTCATAAAGGCAGCCGTTCCGACGATATTGAACAGCAGATGAATGACCGACGCGCGTTTTGCATTTCTGCTCGCGCCTACACTGGACATCAGCGCCGTGACACAGGTTCCGATATTCTGCCCGAGAATGATAGGTACTGCCGATGCGTAGCTGATGCTTCCAGTCATACACAGCGCCTGCAGGATACCCACGGACGCCGACGAGGACTGTATGACTGCCGTGACAAGCGCACCCACGGCAATTCCCAGAAATGGATTTTTAAACATGGTAAATAGTCCCGTAAACTGCGGAACTGTGCTGAGCGGTTTCATCGCCTGCGACATCGCTTCCATACCAAACATCAGTATGGAAAATCCTACCAGAATATATCCTGCCTCCCGCTTTCTACCGTTTTTGGAAGACATGATCAGAATGACGCCGATCATGGCAAGGATTGGCGAGAACGAGGTCGGCTTGACGAGTTGTAGAAAGAAATTACCGCTTTCTATGCCTGTGAGACTCAGAAGCCATGACGTGATGGTCGTTCCAATATTGGCGCCCATAATGACTCCCACTGCCTGCGAGAGTTTCATGATGCCGGAATTGACAAAACCTACCACCATGACAGTAGTTGCTGACGACGACTGTATAACCGCTGTCACTCCCACTCCCAAAAGCACCGCCCCCAGCCTGTTGTTTGTCAGATTCTCCAGAATGCGCTCAAGACGTCCCCCAGAAAGCTTTTCAAGCCCGTCGCTGAGCAGGTTCATTCCATATAAGAACAGCGCAAGCCCTCCAATCATAGCCAGTAAATCAAATAAATCCATTGTTTTCTCCTCATATGCATTGCATTGTAAAATGTCAGCCAATCATCTCAAGCGGCTGGCAGAAGTTCCCAGTACAGCGTTGCCTAAGGAACTGTTAACAGTGAAAAACAGTGCCTGATATTTGTGCCAGGACAAGGCGGAGGGAGGAAACAATGCTGTACTAGTGCAAGCATACAGGAAAAAGATCAAATCTAATATCCAATTATTGTAAAATCTATGTAAAATCCGGTTCACATCATTTACCATGCCGAATCTGCAGTTTTGTGTGTATCATTACCAGGGTTCTGGACTGGCTGGTCTGCAAGAACTGCCAATGTCTGATCCGGCTGACAGGCCGAAATGATTACAGCCTTCATGATATCCTTCCTTTCTTTTTTAACTTTCCTGTCAAAGTTGCATCACTTATTTTCCTACAGCTCCTTACGATAACCGGGACGACTTTTCTTTTATTTTTTGCAGCCCATATACCAGCGCAACGCCCAAAATCATGGCGACTGCGTGAAAATTGTCAATATTCAGCGCACTCTGTGCGGTTTCCAGCGTTGCCGGCCCCATGCAGATGGCATACAGAGAACCGATCATCATTCCCAGAATCATATAGACCGTCTGGGGACGGTACTTTTCGAGGCAGAACCGGATCGCCTTTACCACCGTCGCCGCCCCTGCCAAAATCCCGCATCCAAAAAACATTAGGCTGGGAACACAGGTAAAATCCATTGTCAGAACCGCCTTTACCGCCGTGATCACCGGGATGTATGCCCCGAATATCAACAGCAGTGTAGATCCTGATATCCCCGGCAGAAACATCGCCGATATGGCTGCCATGCCGATCAGGAACAGCCTGAGCGCCGTCCCGATAGAAAACCGTGCCAGATCCATGGAAGCTCCGCCGGTCTTTTGGTTCATCCAGGTGATTCCCACGACAACAGCCACCCCCAACAGACAGAAAACAAAGCTCTGCTGCTTCTTCCGCAGGCAGTCCAGTTCTTCCTCCACGATCAGCGGAACTGCCCCGAGGACAAATCCGAAAAAAAGGGAGCTGACAACATAGATCTGACGCTCAAACAAGGACGAGAGAAGCATCACAGCCAATGCCATTCCAATCACCCACCCAACGCCAAGTCTTGCCAGATACGCTACTGCGCCTTTTTTCTCCTGCATTGTTCCAAATACCAGGTCATCGATCGAACGGATAAACCGATCATAAAATCCCATAATAAACGCGATTGTTCCGCCGGAGACACCCGGCACACTATCTGCAAGCGCCATGCAGAACCCATGAATTCCATCCTTTAACATATGAAAACCTCCATTATTTTTCCATTAGGATTGTCAGCGCCGCCGCATTCTCAACACGCATCTGCGAGAGAATATCCGCGCGCTGGCGCACCGTGAGCTTTTGCAGGATCCTGGCGATCAGGTCACTCTGGTCCGGCATCATGCTGTCAAATACGTTTGCTGCGTCCTGCGGTTTCATGGCAGAATAGGTGTCCACATAATCCTGCAGTGCCGCTTCCTCCTCCTGCCGCTGCTGTTCCCTCAGTGCCGCCCGCTGTGATTCCCGATCCGCCGCAATCTCCTCCGCACTCTTTTGCACATTTGGCGACGGATTGATCTGTTCCGTGAGCCACACGGCATGATCCGTGCTCATGTTTGACAGAATGTCAGAGCGCTGCTTTGGCGAAAGCTCTCCCAGGATCATGGCCACAAGCCTGCCCTGGTCTGGCATCATGCTGTCAAAGATCTTTGCAGCCTCCTTGGGAGCCATCTCCGAATAAGTATCTACATAATCCTGCAGTCTGGCCGCCGCTTCCGATTCCGCAGCCGCCCTTGACTCCGCTTCCGACGCTGCAGCAGCCTCCGATTCTGCGGCCGCCCTTGACTCTGCCTCTGACTCTGCAGCCGCTTCTGATTCTGCGGCCGCCCTTGACTCCTCAGCCGCAAGAGATTCCTCCGCCCTTGCTTCCTCTTCTGCAGCCATGGACTCTGCGGCGATCCGGGATTCCTCGGCCGCAAGGGACGCTTCCTCCGAAGCCTGCTCCGCCGCCGCAAGGGATTCCTCCGCTGCCTGTTCCTCTGCAGCCGCCTGTTCCATCGCAAGCTGCTCCGCCGCGATCTCCGCCGCCGTCTGTCTGCGCATCTCTGGTGGAAGGATACCGCGCAACCCCGGGACATCCGCGACCAGCGGTGCAAAGACATTTTCCGCAACACCTCCCACATTGAGTCTTACCATCGCGGCCAGTATTCCAAAAGCGATTATCAGCGTCAGCAGAAAGCAGAAGGCATACACTGTTTTACTCACTGGCGTGTCCCCTCGTAACTCATCCAGCTCCGTCTGTGTTTCTTTCCTTTTCTTTTTCAGTTCTGCAATCTTTTCTTTTTGTTCCTTTTTCATATCAATGCTCCTTGCAATTGCCAAATCGGTACGATTGGGACTGCCCGTTCACCGACAGCACAGATCCCAAATCTGTTCGTGCGAATATCCCAGCTCTTCCATTTTTTTGATAAAAATACACGTTCTGTTCTTTGCCTCTTCCTGCCTGAAACACCGGATCTTCTGCGTATCCTCCGTAACCACAGAGTTATTTCCAGGGCGGGAAATGATCAGTTCCTTTTGTGTCAATTCCTTCAGCGCCCGCTGTACCGTGTTTGGGTTCACCTGATATTGTGCGGCAAGCGCGCGGACAGAAGGAATCCTGTCCCCCGGTGCAAGACGTTCAGACAGAATACTGCATTCCAGATCATGCAGGATACGTTTATACGGATACGTGCAGTTTTTCATGTAATTTTTCTCCAATCGACATCACCAGCATATTTCCCAGCCATCCGAGCATAATCCCAACAAGAGCCCCAGCAAGCACGTCCGTCGGATAGTGCACATAGAGATAAAGACGCGAGAATCCGATCAGCGCCGCCAACACCAACGCTGGAATCCGAAACCTGTTTTTGCCAAAAAACAGCGCCGATGCCGCGGCAAAGGATGCCCCCGTGTGCCCGGAAGGGAATGAGTACCCTTCCGGATGCGGGATTAGCAGCTCCACGGCCAGATCAATGTCACACGGCCTTGGGCGGGCCACAAGCGGCTTGAGAAGCACATTGCAGCAAAGCACTTCCAGCCCCAGGCTCACCGCCATGGCCGCCCCCGCTTTTCTTGTCCTCGGAAACATGAGAAGAAACAGCGCACTGCAGATCCACAGGATTCCCCCGTCCCCAAGTCTTGTGATCACGGGCATCACCCCGTCAAGCAGGTCACAGCGCAGATATGTCTGGATAAATTCCAGTATTCCAAGATCGATTCCCATAGTACCCTCCTTGCCGTCTCACACCTTTTCCCTGTCCTGCTCCCACTGGCGGGCGCCGCTCACTGCTTCCCTGATCTGCGGAGACAGCATGGCCGTTGAGACCCCGCCTCCCAGCAGCACGACACACACCGTCAGTATGATCAGTTTCTTTAGTTTCTTTGCAAAATCAGTCTGCATCATTTTTTCATGAATCTTAGGCATCATCAAAACCTCCTCTTTTTTTGATATCCCTATCATAGCGGGAAATCTTAAACAGATCTTTTTCTAAAGTTAAACAGAAGATAAACAATGCTTCGGAATTTCTAAAATAAGTTATTTCACACTCCTTTGCACATAAAAAACCGCTTGTGTTATTACAAGCGGTTTTCATAATAGAATTCTAATAAGCCCTGTTATTCGTCTATTTCATTTGTCTGTACATCACCAAACAAAATGCGCATATAATCGCGGCGGCCATACAGAACACGGTCTATATAAACATCTTTTCCATAAGCCCGGTAAAACACAAGGTAGTTTCCGCTTACAATGAAACGGTAATCGCTTTCTGTGTCTGCGACCGAAGAAAGCGGAGTCCCTGCATAATATGATGATATGGGTTGTGATGTCTTTTGCATCTATTTTTATGGCATATATCTGTTGGTATGCAAAAGGAGAAGGAATGATATCCATTATCATATCCAGTGCAATAATCGGTGTATTATTTGCCCAGGCGTTTTCACTTACACGGGGCTTTTATGTGTATCACATCACGGAAATTCTTACGTGGATCATCGGTGTGATGATCTTGTACAGAAAGCCAAAAGAGTTTGCCATTGAACTTGGATTATCCGTTGTGATTGCATTTATTTATCAATCAGTCCTTCCGCATTGGGGATAAAACAGTTGATTGCATCTTGACAAAATAAGTTCTATATAGTACTATTAGGATCATGAAAAGGAGACGTCCTTTTTTATGCTGTACAGCAAAACTACCGCTTCTATCCTTGCGAAGCGGTGGAGCAAGGAAAGGTGTGATATCACTGGAAACACGAACAGGTTTTTTGATTTCCCATATTAAACAGGTTCAAGGGAGAGTTTTTGACCGGCTTTTGCAGAC
Organism: Lachnospiraceae bacterium UBA7179; assembly: GCA_002491195.1. GTDB lineage: Bacteria > Bacillota > Clostridia > Lachnospirales > Lachnospiraceae > COE1. The sequence continues at coordinate 1,525 of DKVL01000074.1, read as the reverse complement.
ATGTGGTGTGGATGAATTTAATGGACCACAAGGACATATTCTTTATGTGTTATGGCAAAGTGAGGGCATTCCTATTGTGGAGCTTGCACAAAAGACGGGATTGGCAAAAAATACACTTACTGCAATGCTTTGCAGAATGGAAGAAAATGGCTTAATCTGTCGGGAAATTTCAGCTTCTGACCGGCGTCAAAGCATAATTAGCCTGACACCCCAGGCCCGCGCATTGGAGAAACGTTACAATCAAGTCTCCCAGCAAATGAATCGCTTGTTTTTTAAGGATTTTGAAGGGGTGGAAATCAAGGAATTAGAACAGTATCTTGACCGTATTGTTTCCAACCTGGAGCAAGCGGAACAAGCCTTAAAAAAAGGAAAGGATGTACATGATGGCAAAGGTAAAAACTAAGATTGGTAATGATTACTGTCCACAAACGTTATTTCTTTATGGCACAAAGCAGGAAGATGGGCAGCCCCATTTTGGTCTTTTCTGTTGGTTTGGATATTATCATTCTTCAGAAGGACTCGGGATAATGGCTTGTATCGGTGAGGAAAAACAGACCAAGGATTTGATACGCAAAAATGGTATATTTTCAGCGAACCTTGTATCTGAACGGCTGCTGCCGTTGGCAGATTATTATGGTTATACCTGTGGCAGAACCACACCTGATAAGATGAAGCGCCTGCCTACTGTAGAGTGGGGACAAGTGTTAGATGTGCCAACCATTGCAGAAAGCCCTGTTAGTTTTGAACTGGAAGTGAAAAAAACAATCCCTATGGGAGATGGATCGGACATTTTTCTCTGTTTGATCCGTAATGTAACCCAGGATGAACAACTGCTGGATACAACGATTCCCTTTACAGAACGATTGATGCAGGCCGCTCCGGTATTAGCTCCGGGCGACGAAACCTATTCTTCCATTGATGGAAGATATCTCGGAAAATGGGGAGAACCGATGAAAAATATGGCTGATATCAAAGAATAGCTGTATAATACAAACGCATTTTGTTTGTCTGAAGAACCAGCCGACAACGCTCACCCACGAAGATGAACGTGGGAAGTCCCTTTGCCGGCTGTTATTCTTTTTATCCGGAAATTACCTTACAGCGCCTTTTATAGCATGCAATCCCGTATTTGCGGATGGTTTTCATGCCGTCGTCAATCAGTTTCTCTTCGTAATTCCGGTCATTGATCTGCTTCAATGCCTCCTGGCATGCGATGTCAAACGCCGCTTTTTCCGCATATTTTAACTCAATGATAATGCCTGTTTCCTGATCCTCAATCTCTATGCTGATATCGCTGTAACCATCGCCGGACTCCGCATTTGACTGGACATCCCATCCGTCCATATTCCCAAAAAGGCCGAGTAATATTCCATGGTAAAAGTTCTCTTTCATTTCCTTTTTGGTATTTGTGTCACGGATACTGATTGTCTTTTTCAGGTAAGCATTAAACCCTTCTTCGATGGCTGCCGCGTCATTTTCCTCAAAAGCCCTGCAGAAAGCCTCCAGCTTTTCCATGTTTCTTTCC
>DKVL01000108.1:55131-123670 GCA_002491195.1 Lachnospiraceae bacterium UBA7179 | reverse complement strand
TGAAAACAAATGCGGTCTATACTGACAAAATGCAGCTGTCTGTGATAGAATTGAATCATGTAGAACTGGCAACCGAAGAGGACCAGCATTATGAAATTGACAAGTGGGTAACCTTTTTCAAAGCAACTACATGGAAGGAGCTGAAAGATATGGCTGTTACAAACGAGTATATGGAAGCCGCTGCTGACACGATCCTGGAAATCAGTTCTGACGAGAACATTCGGGAGTTGTGCCGCAGACGCGCTGAATTTGAAGCACACGAACGGCATAACGCAGAAGAGCACGCGAGAAAGGATGCTCTGATTGAAAAACAAAGTAAGCAGCTTGTGGAAAAGGAAAATGAAATTGCGAGGTTAAAGGCATTGCTGGAAAAAGCTACAGGAACCAAACAATAGTACTGTTTCATAGGAAAAGACTGTCTGATATTCAGGCAGTCCTTTCACTCATGTTCGGAGAAGTATTTTGCGGGGGCGATTTGTAAAGTACGTTTTAGGGGTTGTAGGACGCCCAAGAATGTTTTATGCCTCCGCTTCTCGGAGCCTGTCAACGATACTTTGTTTTTCAACAGATTTTAGTACCAGTATCGGCAGCAGGATCCCGACGATAAGCAGCAGCGGAATCGTTACGATGACCGGGAGCAGCGTGAACTGATACGAGAAAAACCATAGACTATCAGCGATGGTGTTTGCAAGCATCGCTGACGCCAGCATGCTTAGCGCGACGGATAACAGTCCCGACGAGGCGGTGTATAGGAGTCCTTCGGTGATTAGCATTTTTTGCAGCTGCTTTGTCGTCATGCCGACGGACTGGAGCATTGCAAATTCCCGTCTGCGCGTGAAGATGCTGGTGAGCATCGAATTAATGAAATTCAGGACGCCGATCAGACCTATGATCAGGCTTAGCACACCGCCGACGATGAGCACTGTATTGCGGGTAGACTCAAATTCTTTCGTATAGGTACCCTTTGAGGAGTAGGTCATAACAGGGTCTACATTCTCGGTATAGTTTTGCAGGAACGCTTCCATCGACGCCTCAGAGCCGTCCTCAACATCGTACACATACATCATTGTGCCGGGATTGTCCACCATTGTCTTATACACATCAGCAGGCAGATAATAGTTATGGGAATTATTTACGCGGCAGGAATTGGTGTAGTAGCTGACGCCAACTTTTGCCATGACCTCGTACTGGTATTCGGTATATTCGTTTTCTGCAAAAGTCTCGCCGTCGCCCCTGTAATTGCAGAGTGTCACGGTATCACCGATATTGTAATAGGAGGTATCCCACTTGGGGTTATGATGGTCGTCCAGCAGCACACCCTCCAGAATATAGCGGCCAGTCCTGAGTTTTTCATAGTCGATCTCGCCCTCCAGCACTTCCAGATTGCCAAGCGGAAAATCTTCCAGCCCGTAAACATCGCAGAAGTAATTTCCATTGTCATCTTCGTTCTGAAACCGGGCTGGTGTTTCATTTTCATGGGGCTTAACCCTGAAACACTCCGCGTCACGGATGTCGGCAAAAAAGCGCCCGCCCTCCTTGAAACCATACTGCTCCTCAATGGACGAGATCATGCTGTCCGTCACTGTGTCGTCATCCCCGCGGTAAGCGTAATTGATGAGATTGGCATGGGCGACAAGAAAATCCGTATCGATAAAAGTGGATAAGAATTTGTCCATATCAAAACCGGTGCTGAGCGTATAGACTGTGTTAAACAGGACGAGCGATAAGGACATGGATACGACCACCAGCACTGTGCGCTTTTTGTTTCTGCCGAGGTTTGCCGCCGCCATACCGCTGATCTTCGCACCGTTTCGCGATCTGCGGTCCTTCTTTTTGACGGCGGTGTTGTCCGTATACCGCACAGCCTCGACAGGGGATACACCTGCGGCGATCCGCCCGGGCTTTGCAGTGCTGATGGCAACGGTGACAAGCGCAAAAACCGTACTGCCGATAAAGATAATCGGGTTTGCGCTTGTCGTAAACGTCGAACCCGCGAAATTGCTCCGCTCCATGATCATGGGAACAATGGCAGTTCCGATAAAATATCCGGAAGTCAGACCGATCGGTATGCCGATCCATGACAGGATCAATGCCTGGCTGCGGATAATCTTTTTGATCTGTCTGCCGGTTGTCCCGATTGTCTTTAATAAGCCGTAGAAACGGATATCCTTTGTGACAGATATCTGAAAAATATTATAGATGATCAGATAGCCTGTGAATACAATCAGTGCAATCGCTGCCAACATGGCCGTAACGGTTGGCAGGTTCAGATCAAAGTTACTTGACATATAGGACCAGTTTACATTGGACGCAATGAAATCCGGAGAGTTTTCGTCCATGGAGTAACCGCTCTCTGTGATCACGCGCTCTAGTTTTTGCTCTAAGCCAAACGAATTCTGAAACATGATATAGCTGCCGATCGTGCCTGTCAGTTCATAGTTTTCTTTGTAGCTGTTGTACAGCTCGTCGATGTGCGCGTCCATGTACGCTTTTGAGACAACCATGATCGACGCCATATTAAAAGCAGGATCGGCCTCCCACCAGCCAGATAGCACAAATTCGCGCTCCACGATCTCGCCGCCGTGCAGTTTCATGCGAAATGTCACAGGCGCGCCGATTTCTTCCGGAAGACCGAGCATTTTCATCGCTCTTGTATCCATGATGATCTCGTTTTCTTTCTCTGGTTTTTGTCCATGTGTTGGGACGCAGAAGCCAAGCTCCATACCGACGTCGTTCATGTAATAGATCTCGGCGTGGCGTTTTAACAGTGCGTCGCTCTCCACACTTTCACATATGATTCTGTTGTACGAGATCCTGTCGATCAGCGGATGATCTTTTACCGCCTCAAACTGTTCTTCTGTGATATATTTTAAGTATGCCATGCCGTCGCCGCCCGCCTGGCGCATGGTCTGTTTCTGTATATTTTCCACCATTCCGCTGCCGACCGTGAAAAGTGTGGTGAACAGGATCGCGGTGAGCGCGATTGCTGCCACAGCGATGAGATTTCGCGTTGCATTGGCTCGGAAGCTGTGGTTGGAGAGACGGCGGACTGCCTTTTTGCTGTTTACCTGAAATAAAGTTGCCTCAAACATTTTTACCACCTACGATCCTTCCATCTTCAATGCGTATGATTCTGTCTGCCATCTGTGCGATCTCTTCGTTGTGCGTGATCATAACAGTCGTCTGGGAAAAACGTTCGCTTGTGACTTTTAAGAGTCCCATCACGTCGAGACTTGTCTTGCTGTCGAGGTTTCCGGTCGGTTCATCGGCGAGGATGATCGCGGGTTTTGACGCGAGCGCGCGGGCGATCGCGACTCTCTGCTGCTGCCCGCCGGAGAGCTGGTTTGGCAGACTGTCCACCTTGCTGGTCAGACCGAGCGTCTCAATGATCGTTTCGATGTGCGGCTTGTCAATTTTGTTTCCGTCCAGCTCGATCGGCAGAACAATATTTTCATATACGTTCAGTACGGGGACGAGATTGTAGCTTTGAAATATAAAGCCGATCTTGCGTCGGCGGAAGATTGTCAGCGCGTCATCTTTTAAGGAAAAGATATTGCTGCCCTCCACCTCGACGGAGCCGTCCGTCGGCCTGTCAAGACCGCCGAGCATATGCAGAAGCGTTGATTTCCCGCTGCCCGATGTGCCGACAATCGCCGCAAATTCGCCGTCTGAAACCGACAGGTTGACGCCGTCCAGCGCTTTTACGACAGTGTCGCCGCTGCCGTAGTATTTTTTCAGGTTTGTTGTTTTTAGAATATCCATCTTGTAACCTCCCAATTGAATATCGTCGAACTATTTGAGTTGTTTTCCTTGCAGACACGAGCTGTGACCGCAGTTCCTTACTATTTCAATGTGATCTTGTACATGAAAATAGTGTATGTAAATCTTATTTACACACACTATGATAACAGGGAATTCTTTCTCAATTCTGTCTGAAATCTTACAGTTTTGACAGATTTGACTTTTTGGGCAGAAATACGGAAAATGTAGAACCTTTTCCCTTTTGGGAGGACACTTTGATATATCCGCCTTGCCTGGTCAGGATTTCCCGCGCCAGGTACAGACCGATGCCGACGCCGCGCTCGTCGCTCACTTCCGGGGAGCGGTAGAAGCGCGCAAAGATCCTGGAGGTCTCCTCCTCCGTCATTCCGATGCCTGTATCTGTGATCGTGACACAGGCAAACATTTCGTATTCTCTGGCGCTGATTGTGACTGTGCCGCCGGAGGCTGTATATTTGATCGCATTGTCGACAATATTGGAGACGGCCTCCAGTGTCCATTTCAAATCAAAAACAGCAATATATTCGGGTACGAAAGCAATGATATAGTGAATTCCTTTTGCGTCTGCTGCGTCGCAGTAGTCGATATTGTCAATCAGTTTTCTGATGCTGTTTTCCTTTGGAACAACATTGATGATACCGTTTTCCAGACGCGAAGTTTTGATCAGGGATGTGGTCAGGAAACTCAATTTCTCTGTCTGCTCCTCGATCTGCGACGCGATTCTTCGGGCGTTGTCATCAAGATTGGGGATCTCCTTGAGGAGCTGGGAGTACAGTAAGATGTTGGATATCGGCGTCTTGGTCTGATGGGAGATATCCGCGATCAGCGTTTTTATCCTGTCTTTCTCAGAGTGAATCTGTTTTAGTGAGGTGTTTCCCGATGACAGGAAGCGGTACATTTTTGATTCGATTTTGGATAGCTTTTCTTCAGTAAAATTTTTTTCAGTAAAAGAGTTGTCGATCGCGTTGTCCAGCATTTTGTCCAGTTGGGATAAAATGTGTGATGTCCGCGTGTATAGCACAACGATGACTGCGAGCAGTATCAGGATGATGATTCCTATGATATATTTCATTGTTATTCCCTTTGTTTCGCTTCCCATAAATAACCAATTCCGTAGATAGATTTGATTGGCGCGTTGGGGATTTTCTGGCGCAGCCGCTTCACCGCGACCGACAGTGCGTTTGCTTCGACAAACTCCGCGTTGTCAGTCCATACACGGTCGAGCAGCATCTCACGTGGCAGAGTTTGTCCCGGATTCTGTACCAATATTTTCAGGAGCTTTTGTTCTATTTTGCTGAGCTCGACCGGCATATCGCCGACAAGGAATTTCATGCTGTCAAAGTCAAACACAAAGTTTCCCGAACGGAACACTCCATTGTCATGCTGGTTATTTGATTTGCGCCGCAAAACCGTGTTCACCCTTGCGCGCAGGACAGCAAGTGAAAAGGGCTTGGTGATATAGTCGTCAGCGCCGCTCTCGAGGCCGGTCACGATATCGACCTCCATGTCGTTGGCTGTCAGGAAAATGATGGGCAGGCTGCTGGTCTGCCGGATCCGGCGGCAGAGATCGAGACCGCTGCCGTCGGGCAGATTGATATCAAGGATCATCAGGTCAATGCTGCTGTCCAGCACTTTTTCGGCCTCCGCGATGCAGAAGGCTTGCAGAATGTCATCGCTGCCCAGGGATAGTGCAATGCCGTTGTTCAATGCCTTATCGTCCTCAACAATCAGGATTTTCATGGTGATGTTCCTTTCTTCTATAAAATAAAATGTCCATATAAAGATATTTTTCATCATATCAACTGACAAAAGTGCCGTCAAGGTCTATTCCTTTATTTGCACAATTTATATTCTTGGAGTCAACGTGAGAAGTGTGCAAAGATTTTCTAAGCCCGCAAAGTGCGCGGATTAAGAAAATCTAAATTGCACCCGGAAGAATGCCCAAATGGCGGGCATTCTTCTCACGGATTGTTTGTGTCGGCTGTGCTGACATGACAGGAAGTATGGAAGGGAAATGCGTATCAGTCAAAAGAGACAGGGATCAGAATCGGCGACAAGATTTTGGCTGAGGCGATTGTATAAAGAAAAATATGTTACAGTTCAGCCTAGGACTTTGCACTACGCTGCAAAGTCCGTAAGAATGTGTAGTGGTTGAGATGCATCAAGCCAACCGCGAAGCGGTTTTTGCATGGCTTGATGCTTGTAACAGGAAGCCGAAGGCTAAAATGTTACAAAAATACCGATATACACGTATACAAATTATTGACAGAATGGGAATAGTTGTTATATAGTAGGAAAGGAACTGGTGAGAAAATATGTGATATGGCAATTGCATATGAATGATGGAGGTTATGGAAAAATGAAAGCATACAAGGATTTGAGCAAGGAAGAATTGCGTGCACTTCAGACGAAATTACAGGCAGAGTATGAAGAATTGAAAAAGGCAGACATGAAACTTGACATGTCGCGCGGCAAGCCGGCAGCAGACCAGCTTGACCTGTCCGTCGGCATGCTCGATGTGCTCAACAGCGAGTCCGTGTTTAAGGGTGAGGATAAGGTAGACCTTAGAAACTACGGAGCATTTGATGGCATCAAGGAGGCGAAGGAGCTTTTTGCAGAGCTCATGGAGTGCCCGGTTGACCATGTGATGGTATTTGGCAATTCCAGCTTAAATATTATGTATGACCTGGTTTCGAGGGCAATGATACATGGTATCGGCGGAAATACACCGTGGTGCAGGCAGGAGAAGGTGAAGTTCCTGTGTCCTGTGCCCGGATATGACAGGCACTTTGCGATCACTGAGAGCTTTGGCGTCGAGATGATCAATATCCCGATGGACGAGAATGGACCGGATATGGACCTGGTGGAGAAGTATGTCAACAACGATCCGGCGGTCAAGGGAATCTGGAATGTTCCAAAATACACGAATCCTGCAGGCGTTGTCTATTCAGACGAGGTTGTCAGGAGATTTGCGAACCTGAAACCGGCAGCGCCTGATTTTAGAATCTTCTGGGACAATGCATACGCGTTCCATCATATCTATGTTGACAATAAAGTGGAGATGTTGAACATCGTGACGGAGTGCGAGAAAGCGGGCAATCCGGATCTGTATTATGAGGTGTGCTCGACTTCCAAGGTAACATTCCCGGGCGCAGGCGTGGCAGCGCTGATCACGTCCCCGAAAAACCTTGCAGAAGTGAAAAAGACAGTGAGCCTGCAGACGATTGGATTTGACAAGATCAACCAGATGCGCCATGTGATGTACTTCAAGAATGCGGCTGGCGTGCACGCGCATATGGAGAAGCATGCGGCGCTGTTAAAGCCGAAGTTTGAGGCGGTTCTCGATTGCCTTGAGAAAGAGCTTGGCGGGCTGGAGATCGGAAGCTGGATCAAGCCGCTCGGCGGATACTTTATCGCGTTTGACACGTTGGAGGGCTGTGCAAAGCGTGTCGTAGCGCTCTGCAAGGAGGCAGGCGTAGTCATGACGCCGGCTGGTTCGACGTACCCTTATATGAACGATCCGAAGGACACGAGCATCCGCATCGCGCCGACACTTCCGACGCCGGAAGAACTCAAGCAGGCATGCGCAGTGTTTGTTCATTGTGTAAAATTGGCATCGATTGAGAAATACTTAGCGGAATAATATTTTTTCATAAAATAAAATCCCCCAGAGCGGAGAATGCAGGTGAGGCATTGGTGCTTTGGGGGATTTTATTTTGGTATGATGAGTACGACTTTGAATCCGTCGTATTCGCTGTGATCGATTAAAATGGTTCCATTATGCCCTTTTATGATCTGTTTCACAATCAGCAGCCCCAGGCCGTGCCGCTGTTCGGTGGTATCCGTATCACAGGTCATATAATGGGGTGTATGGTTGAGTCTGTCAATCTGTTCGTCGGAAGCTCCTGTTCCGTTATCTTCAATACAGATCCTGCAAGTATTGTTATCATCATCGACAGACGCGTAGATCACGCACCCGTTTTCATTGTGGTTGATGCTGTTTTGAATCAGGTTTGATACGGCACGTTTCAGTAAATCCTTATCAGCGTTAATGTAACAGGCAGTCAGGGTATCGGCGGTCTTCCATTCAATCGGAAATCGATCATCAATATTCATGTTCATAAAATCCACAACAACCTGTCGGATTATAGATACTGCATTTTCCCGTTTCATTGTCAGCGGCTGCATATCATATTCCAGTCTGGAAGCAAGATTGAGGTCGTTGATCAGATCTTTTATCCGACTGCTCTGCTTTACAATGACAGCGGCTTTTTTGCGCTCGGTTTCTGACAGATTTTCTGAGTTTTCCAACTGTCCGGCGTAACCCATGATCATTGACAACGGCGTTCTGACATCATGGGAAACGCCTGCAATCCAGTTTGCCCGTGCAGTTTCTTTTTTTTGCAGCTGTTTGGCCTGCATTTGTAATATTTCAGATGTTTTATTGAGCTTTTCCGCTAATTCGGAAAGCAGTCCTTTTTCTTTCAGGCAAACAGGACTGCCGCCTGACAGATTCTGGATTCCATTTGTTATGGGTCCGATGGAACGCAGCAATTTCCAATTAACAGCAGCATATATGAGAAAAATTAAGGCAATATTGATGGCTGCAATCATCATTGTGTTCTTGGGAAGACTGGCGATAAAATGATAGTCCCAGCTTGCCCTTGTATGCTTCCAGAATCGATCTTTTGGATAGCCTAATACCAATAATCCGTTTTGGGCTTCTCCTGTAAAAGTGGGGTATCCGTCTATATAGCCGCGCGTCAGCTCCGCAATATCTGATAATGTGTACTGCGTAGGGATATTGTTGGGCAAATAATCAGTCCGCCATACAACCTGTCGTGTAGCATCGTTAATGAGAATAGCCCAGGCATTTTGGTTTTGTAGTTCCGCTATGATATCATCAGATATGGAATAGCCGTCTTGTGTTAATTCCAACGCGGCTGCCACATGATCCGCCATATCCCACGGAGAAAATGTGGATGTATTTCTCACGAAAACCAGCGCAAAAAAAATGACATTCAAAATAACAAGGAGCATTGTGCTCAATGTCATTATCCCGACAAAGCGGCGAATCAGTTTTGGAATACTTTTCATAACGATTTTCCCTCCACAATTAACTTATAACCTAATCCTTTGACGGTAACTAACGAAACGGGCTGGGAGGGATTTTGCTCTATTTTTTCCCTGATACGGCGTATGTGCGCCATCAGGGAATTTTCATATCCAAAGGGATTGCTGCCCCATGCTGCTTCACACAATGCGTCAATCGTCACAATACGCCCTGCATTGCGATATAAGGCGGACAGCAGATCGTGCTCTTTTGCCGTCAGCGGGATGTGCTCGCCATTTTTTATGACCTCGGCACGCGAAAGATCGATCTGACTATCATGTAAGGATACAAGAGGATTTTCGTCTTTGTAGCTTCTGCGCAGAATTGCCATCACACGAAACAAAAGTTCTTTTGGCAAAAAAGGTTTTACGATATAATCATCAGCGCCTAATCCAAAGCCCTTGAATTTGTCGTCCTCTTCGCCGCGGGCCGTCAGAAATAGAATAGGATAATCGCCGTCTTTTCTTAACTGTTCCATTAAGTCAAACCCGTTTCCGTCTGGAAGCATTACGTCAAGTATTGCTAATTCCGGGCGGGATTTTTGGGCGTCTTCTATCGCTTCTTTCACATTTTTTGCAGTTTTGACATTCTCAAATCCGTATTCTGTCAAAATCGACAGAACCATGTCTAAAAGTTCCTGCTCATCATCGACAAGCAGGATCCGTTTCTTTCGCAGATAATCTTCATTCATAGGACAATCCCCTTTCACAGCCATATCATACCATACCATCTCAATTGTCTTCGCGATACTTTTTGTCAAACACGGTTTTCATGAGCCGCGCCTTCTCTGTTATTTTACCATGAGCGCAGCGAGATATAATTTATTATATCATATAGTTGTGAAATATTTTAGGAGTTTGGCAAATGTAAGGGAAATGTAAGGTAAAGAGAATGTTATCGCAAGGTTGTACTGGTATCCTATAAGCAGCGAAAGGAGAGGTTTATATGGATTACATAATCAAAACAGAACAGCTGACAAAAAAATACAAATCGTTTGTCGCTGTGAACAACGTATCATTAAACATTCAGAAAGGCAGCATTTACGGCTTCCTTGGTCCGAACGGCGCCGGGAAATCCACTACGATGAAAATGCTCTTAGGACTGACTGCGCCCACCGAAGGCAGTTTCACGATTGACGGAAAGCAATTTCCGAATGACCGTCTTTCTATTTTGAAAGAAGTAGGTTCCTTTATCGAATCGCCTTCTTTTTACGCAAATCTGACGGGCAAAGAAAATCTGGATATCATCCGCCGCATTTTGGGACTTCCCGAAAGCTGTGTTGCGGACGCATTGGAGCTTGTAGGGCTTTCTGAATTTGGCGGGCGGCTGGCAAAAAAATACTCATTGGGTATGAAGCAGCGGTTGGGACTTGCCGGAGCCTTGCTGGGCAGACCGCCGATCTTGATTCTGGATGAGCCTACAAATGGGCTTGACCCATCCGGTATACATGAAATCCGAAATTTGATCAAATCGCTGCCCAGCCTTTACGATTGTACGGTTCTTATCTCTTCGCATATGCTGTCTGAGATCGAGTTAATGGCAGATGACATAGGAATACTCAATCATGGATGTCTGCTGTTTGAGGGCAGCCTGGACGAATTGCGGCAGAATGCAATGCAAGCCGGGTATGCATCACAAAACGGGTTTGCATCGCAAAACGGCTTTGTATCGCAGTCCGGATTTGATGCAGATCAAAAGATCAGCACCGCTAATTTGGAAGAGATGTTCCTGTCTATGATTGATCAGGACAACGCAGACAGAAAGCAGAGGGCAATGTTATGAGCATCACTATGAGGGCATTTGCGATCGAGATTAGAAAAGAAAAGCGCACGGGTATTATTCCATTAATGCTTGCAGTTGGTATTTTGGGGGCCGCATACGCCGTTGTCAATTTTATGGTGCGGAAGGATACGCTTTTGAGTCTGCCATTAGCGCCGATGGATGTGCTGCTCACGCAGTTGTATGGCATGGTTATGGTTCTGAATATGTTCGGGATCATAGTCGCCGCCTGCATGATCTACAATATGGAATATAAGGGAAGTGCCGTTAAAAAAATGTATATGCTCCCCATGAGTGTTCCAATGATGTATTTTTGCAAATTTTTGATCTTGACGGTCATGCTCCTGGCTGCAATTGTTTTTCAGAATCTGGCGCTTACACAAATTGGTCTGACAGATTTACCGCAGGGTACATTTGAGCTTGGAACGCTGCTGTCTTTTGCCGGATATTCCTTTATAACGTCAATGCCCGTATTATCGTTTATGATTTTCGTATCTTCCCGCTTTGAAAATATGTGGGTGCCTCTTGGAATCGGTGTCGCAGGATTTTTAAGCGGTATGGCATTGGCTGTGTCGGATAACATTTTGCTCTGTGTACATCCTTTTGTGCTCATGCTAAAACCTGCTGTTGCAATGAGCGCACAGCCGGATTGTATCATTACAATTTTGTCACTGGCTCACACGGCTGTCTTCCTTTTTGCCGGATTGGGGGCTGCGAAACGCAATCATTATGAATAAGGAGGAGTGCGGTATGCGTTTTTTAGAGTTGCTTAAAATCGAGTTTCTAAAGGTAAAACGAGGTAAAATCATACCTTTGATTTTTATAGCCCCGCTGTTGGTTGTGGCTTCTGGCGTGGCGAACCTGCAAAGTTATTTTTCACCGGAATATACAAACGCATGGGCGGCGATGTTCATTCAGAGCGCATTGGTTTATGCCTATTATCTGCTTCCGTTCAGCATGATCGTTGTATGTGTGATGATTGCGGGACGGGAAACAGGGAACAACGGAATTTTGAAAATGTTGGCTTTGCCTGTCAGCCGCTATGCCCTTTCGGCAGCAAAATTCTGTGTACTTTTGTTTTATCTATTTATGGAAATGCTTGTTTTTCTCGTTGTTTTTGTGATAACAGGGTTGATTGCAACGAACAGTACAGGGATTGCAGAAACGCTGCCGATTCTGTATCTGATGAAGTGGTGCGCGGGGTTATTTTTTACCATGCTTCCTGGTGTGGCGGCAATGTGGGCGATTACGGTACTGTTTGAGAAACCGTTGCTGTCCGTCGGATTCAATCTGTTTCTTGTTATCCCAGGGGTATTAGTAGCAAATACGCCGCTTTGGATTGTTTATCCTTATTGTTATAGCGGTTATCTGGTTTCCTGCTCCCTGCACGACTTTACAGCAAAAGGAGTTCATAATAGTTTTCAGTTATTTCCGTTTCTGCCATGTGCAATATTGATTTTTGCCTTGGTACTTACGGCGGCGATAACACGTTTTGGTTTCAAAGAAATGAGGTAAATTATGGAAAATAAAAAATTTCAAAAATTGAGTACAGCAGCATTGATCGTCAGTATTTTGCCTTTGGCAACGTTTGTTCCAACGCTATTTCATATGATGTTGGGAGACAGTGTACGTTCCATTTTGGCGGGAGTAAATATCTTCTCCGTTTTCCTGGGACTGGTTCTTTCTGTGATCTGTGTGAAAAACCGCGATAGCCGAAGCATGATCAATATTCTTTCAACTGTGATCAGCAGCTTTTGGGTCGTGCTTATGTGCGGGATTGTTATTCTTTCTCTGTTTATTAAGGAATTGTAGGAAAATAACTGATGCAGATTGCGCAGGATATTTCTTCGAGAGTGCCGCTCCACAATCAGGCGCATAGCGGGCTATGTAACTGATTGCGGAGTGGTGCTATCGGAGAAAAAAATATTTACGGTGGTTTTGAAGATCCAGGCCGCCGTTTTTTATGCACACAGGCGCCCAGAGGAAGATGTCAGCTAACTGCACATGTTATTTCTGAACAGTTCCTAATGGGGATAACGGCTGATACAGTTTAAAATAATAAATAAACAGTATAAAACAGTTGACAACAGTTAAATACTGTTATATACTGTTTATATCAAGAGAGGGTAGAAACTATTTTGAACAGAAAATAGTTTGATCAAAACTCTTTTGGCGGAAACCGTTGGATCGATCCTGGATGGTTTCTGCGTGTTCAAAAAACATGTTCATGAACAAATAAAGGAAGTGGATAAAACGATGAATTTGATAATCAACCACACTTCGATGCAGCCAGTATACGAGCAGATCGTGTGTCAGATCAAGGACAAGATCATGCATGGGGAACTGATCGAGGAGACGATGCTTCCGTCTGTCAGGACGCTGGCCAAGGATATCAAGGTCAGTGCGCTGACAGTCAAGAAGGCGTATGATCAGCTCGAAGCGGAGGGTTTTGTCGTCACAGTGCACGGCAAAGGAAGTTTTGTGGCGTGCGCGAATCAGGCACAGATGCTCGAGGAGAAGAAAAAGGAAGTGGAGGCCGAGTTTGAACAGACGATCCGAAAGGCGCGAAGCTGTGGCATGGAGGACAGGGAGATTCAGGAGTTGTTCGAGATTGTTCTTGAGGATAGTGTGTAAAGAAATTCTAAGCGGCCAAAGTACGCCCGCTAAGAATTTCTAAATTACACACTGGAAGAACGCAAAGGCAGCGTTCTTCACGGATTATTTGTGCCGCTGAGGCGGCATGATGGGAAAGAGGAAAAGGTAGAGGGAGTGATGTAAAATGTCTGTAAGTAATTGGGAAAGGCAGGGGGATAATATGATTAAGCTCAATCATGTGGTGAAACAATACGGTAATTTTTGTCTGGAATGTTCGATGGAAGTACCTGTAGGACAGGTCACAGGACTGATCGGCAGAAACGGCGCCGGCAAAA
Organism: Lachnospiraceae bacterium UBA7179; assembly: GCA_002491195.1. GTDB lineage: Bacteria > Bacillota > Clostridia > Lachnospirales > Lachnospiraceae > COE1. Next base: position 110,068 of record DKVL01000108.1, on the reverse strand, counting down.
GCACGGCATTTAAGGCAATTTTGGGACTGATTCACACGGACGGGGGAACGATCGAGGTATTTGGAAAGAATGTAGCAAAACTGACGCAGGAGGATAAGGAGCAGATTGGCGTGGTACTTTCTGATTCGGGATTTTGCAGTTATCTTACGATCAAGGATTTTCTGCCAGTGCTGGATACAATGTATGCCGGTTTTTCAAGGGAAAAGTTTGTGGCGGACTGTGAGAGAATGGGACTTCCGCTCAAAAAGAAAATTAAGGAGTTTTCCACTGGCATGAAGCGGAAACTGCAGATACTCGCAGCGCTCTCGCACAATGCCAGGCTATTGATCTTGGATGAGCCGACTGCAGGGCTTGATGTGGTGGCAAGGGATGAGCTTCTGGGGCTTCTGCGCGAGTATGCGGAAAATGGGGACCGCAGCATTATGATCAGTTCGCATATCTCCAGCGATCTGGAGGGAATTTGCGACGATGTTTATCTGATCGACAACGGCAGGATCGTTCTGCATGAGGACACGGATGTACTCTTAAATGAATACGGGTTGTTGAAGGTTACAAAGGAACAGTTTGACGGACTTGACCAGACGCATTTGTTACAGATAAAGGAAGAGAATTTCGGGTATAGCTGTCTGACAAACCAGAGGCAGTTTTACCAGGACAATTATCCGTCGGTCGTCATCGAGAAAGGCAGCATTGATGAGGTGATCACCATGGTGACAAAACATTAAGAAACGCTAAGGCTGTAATAGGAGGGAATATTGATGAATAGGGCTATTAAAGGGTTAATAATCAAGGATTTCAAATTGGTGAAATCACAGATGAAATTCTTTTTCATGATTATGATTTTGTGGGGCGTGTTTATGACAACACAGCTGAATATGGCAACGTTTTTTGTTGGATATGTTGCAGTGCTGTGCTCGTTTATTACACTCAGCACTCTCAACTATGACGAGTTTGATAACGGCTCAGCGTATCTGATGACACTGCCGATCTCAAGAAAAGACTATATCGTTGGAAAGTATCTGTTTGGTATGCTGATCACGACGATTCCGTTTGCTGTGGCGAGTATGCTGTCGTGGGTTGTTCTGATTGTTCGGGGGACTGAAATGCGTTTTGCGGAATATTTTATGTCCATCATTGTGTTGATTCCGATGGCGTATCTGCTGTTGGCACTGGAAATTCCGCTTCAGGTAAAATTCGGACAGGAGAAAAGCAGGATGATATCGGTGATCCTGATCGGAGGATTTTCAGCCGGCATTGGAATCATAAGCTATATGAGTAAACTTGTAGGCGATAACGGAATAGAGGCAGCCACTGGCATTGTCAGACTTGGCACTGGCGTCCTTGTGATGCTTGTTGTGGCTGCCCTTGCAGTGCTGATGTGGATCTCCTATAAAATCTCATGCAGATTCATGGAGAAAAAGGAGTTTTGATGTCTATTCGAGAGGACATTCCAACTGGCAGTCATAGGGCTCCTGCTCGACGTGGTGCTGGTCATACTCCTGCGCCTCGACACAGCCCATGGCTCTGTAAAAAGCCTGTGTCTCGACCGCAGAGTGGGCAGAGAGGTATAATTTCCGGGCGCCCTTCTTCCCTGCCCAGTCCTTGGCGGCGAGGAAGAGCGATTTCCCGATGCCTTTTCCGCGCAGGTCTTCGGACACATGAATGCTGGAAAGGTCGAGATATTTCTGCTCACCGCCGAATAAATCAGGTTCCACAGAGACAAAGCCTTTGAGCATACTGTCAGGGCGGTGTCCGCAGAAGGCCGCATAGACGAAACCGCCTGTCTGAACAGTATTTTTCAGGCATTTTACTAAAAACTGGTAATCGTCCTCTGACCAGTCATCGACGAAGGGATCGTCCCGGATCACCCATTTTCCGTTTTCTTTCCGCCAGCATTTGACGACATTCTGATGACGGGTGAAATGGCGGAACAGATCAAGGCAGATCTCGTCCGCGGAGAGCGTTCGATAGTAAATTCCGGACGTGATATACTGCCCAGTCAGATCCATGACATTTTCCAGGATACGAATGTTCTGCAAAATGTCATTTCTCACAGGTTGGGGTGTGGAGGTAATCTCTTCCTGGAGCTCAAGAGAGTGATTGGTCTTTTCGATCCTGTAGAGCGGCAGATGGTGTTCCCGACATTTTTCCACGATCACGGCTGTTTTGGCCCATGGGTCGTGTGTGCCGTGAAATACAAGCCCAAACTGCGGTGCGAAATCGAAAGTCTGTGCAAGCGGTGTGTAATAGATATTCCGACAGCGAATGTCGTGCCTTTGGGCATAAGCTGCGGCGACGGCTGTTCCGATGCTTTTGGATATCATTAAAATGTCTTCATACTGGTTCCAGTTGATGTTCTCCAAAAGCTTCTCAGTCTGGGCATAGGCGTCTGCGAAAGCCTCCGGAATCGACCTGTTTAGATTGGTGTAGGACACTTTGATTAGTTCATATTGATAGCGGCTGGCGAGTTTTCCGCTGTAGTAGAGCAGCGGTTTATCACAGTGATATCCGATTCCCGGGAATAATATTGCGATCTTCATGGTAAGTAGTCCTCCTTGCTTTTGCACGTGGCAATTAGTTCTATGTATCTATTATATATTTTCTTGAAATAAAAAAGGTGCTCCGCAGACCTCACAGACTTCTGCAACGCGATGATCGTAATTATCCTACTTGACGTTCAACTTCCTGTCAAGTATTTTTATAGGTTTTTAAATATCCGACTGTAATAAAACCATGCTATACACCGAATAAAAAACTTTACAAGCAAATCGAACATACAGTATAATTTTATTGGAACTTGAATTTACGGGAGGAGAAATAAACAAAATGGGTGATGTTGATATTACTGTCAAGAATTTCATTAAGATTAATTCTGTATTTGCACAGTTATTTGAAAAGGGCGTATACCATGGCGCTGTGCATATAGAGAGCAGCCAGTTAAGGGAGACGGATACTGCGGTCCAGGACACGATAGACTATGGGGATGGAAAGTTTAAGAGCCTGGAACGGTTCCGGGATGCTGAGAAGGTGGCTATGCTTTTTGCAGACAGTGCAGCGTTTCAGGTGATCATGGGTGCGGAGGGGCAGGCTGGCCGGAAGGCAAAGGAGGAGAAAAAGCTGGAAAAATATGCGGACGGGGTGCCCAAAGGAACAAAGATTGTACCGGTAGTGACGCTTGTATTTTACACGGGAAGCAAACCTTGGGACGGTCCCAGAAGTCTGTATGACATGCTTGATACTCCTGAGGACATGAAAGGCTGGCTGCTCCAGGCGGCGCCTGACTATCAGATGAATCTGATTGACGCAAGGCATATGACAAAGGAGCAGATCAATGAATTTGAGGGGGATCTGAAGGCATTTCTGCTGATGCTGCAGGAGCGTTATGATGAGGAACAGCTGAAAACAGCCCTTGCAACGCACCGGGAAACATGGTATGCTCTAAGTAAGATTAAAAATGACAAAAGATATGCGGAGTATATAGACAGGGTATCTGATGAGGAGCTGAAAGGAGGCATTTACATGGATGCAACACTGGATTATATAGAGAAGCGCGGAGAGAAACGCGGAGAGAAGCGTGGAGAGAAGCGTGGAGAACAGCGAATATTGGAACTGTATCAGCTGCTTGCCAGGGACGGGCGGCTGGACGAACTAAATCAGGCCGTACAGGACAGAGATAAGCTGAAAGAACTGATCAGGGAGTATTTGCAGCCTGAAGAACACGAGACGGGTCAAGACGATATGTAATGTGGTGGCGGGAGCCCGGTTGTAGAAAACGGAACAGACAGGATAGTATTAGATCTGATGCAGAGTATGGGATTGCCATAATTGCATCAGATTTTTTGTTTTTATGTACGGGCAGGGATATTGGCGTAGATCGGATTGATTCTTCTGCTGAGCCGGGCATTTTTATCAGAAAAGTATTGACTGCGCCCCTGGGGATTGGTTTATCATATGGTTAAACAGAGCAAAAGGGGTGGAAAGAATGCTGGTAAATGAGGTTTGTAAGGAATGTAAGTTGACGAAAAAGGCAGTGGAATATTATATAGAGCAGGGACTGGTCGCGCCGTCGGTGCGCGGGAATGGATACCGCGATTTTTCGCAGATCGATGTCGCCCGGCTGAAACAGATTTCCGTATTGAGGGGACTGGGGCTGTCGGTTGCCAATATTCAGAATATCTTATCAGGTCAGTCTGCATCATTCAATGACATCTCCCATCAAAAGACTTTGGAGATATCCGTTATGCAGGAGAAGCAGAAACTGCTGCAGGAGCTTGCCAGAACGCAGGACTGGGAGACGATACGGGACAAACTGCTGCAGCTTCAAGGAAAGCAGTCTGTGCTGGAGCGTTTGAGAAATGCTTTTCCAGGCTATTATGGAAATTATATCTGCCTGCACTTTGCGCCATTTTTGGGCGAGCCTGTCCGGACGGACGGACAGCGGGAGGCGCTTGACACGATCATTGCTTTCCTGGACGAGATTCATTTTGAGATTCCTGATGATCTGCAGGAATACTATGATGAGATCACGGTGTCTGTTGATGACAACATTCTCGCAAATGCGTCTGCCGGTTTGCGCAGTGCAGTTTGCGATATTGAGAGATATATCGATGAGAACCGTGAAGTGATCGAAAGCTGCATCGCCTATAAACAGACCGCAGAATATAAAGAATCACAGGCTTATCGTCTGGAAGAGACATTGAAGCAGTTTAACAGTACAAGCGGTTACAATGAAATCTTTATACCGGCCATGTGTCGGTTGAGCGAGTCCTATCGGGAGTATTATGAAATGCTGCAGACCGCGGATGAAAAAATCTTGCAGCGGTATCCTTAGGAGGGGAGAATGCTTATGAAGGAACATCAAGTATTTAAGACGCCGCTGATACTTGTGATCTTGATGATTACGGGACTGAATCATATATTGGAAGACGTTGTGCTGTCAATTTTGGTGGGAATAGTGCTCTACGCGGCAGCAGTATGGATGGAACGGAGATAGGTAGGAAAAGAGCGATGACTGCTGTATCGTCTGCAGCAGTCATCTGAAGTCCTTCTATTTTTGATATGTATCATGTCTTGCGGCATTATAACAGCATATAACAATATATTTTACGCAGAAATTTCTGAGAATGATATGTACACAGATTGTGCAGTTGACCGTATGGTAATTGCTTCTTTTGCAATCAGCTTTTTGACCTGGCTGGAGGACAATCCCAGGATTTCAGCAGCCAGCTTTTCGGGGCGGATTTTCAGATGATAAGGATTTTGTAGGGTGATCACGGTCTGGCTGCCGCACACTGTTTCGTCTATGAGTTCCTGTAGTTTGACCAGCTCATAGTTTTCACTTTTGGAATCAATTTCCGCCTTATTTTTCTGAAATAATTGAAAATTTCTGCCATACGCTTCGGCGAGCTGTTCGTCGTTGTCCAGAAAACGTTGGTATTCGTCTGCTGGGATGTTGGTATTTTTCTGCCGCTCATAAATCGTAAGGTTGAAGGTATGCCTGCACTTTTCACATTGGTAGATCAGCCATACATCAATCTTGCTGCTGTTGGCGTTGACGCGGAACTTTCCCGTATTTTGAAAACGGGTCTTTTGTCCGCAGCCAGAACAGTTGCGGATCACTGTAAAGGATTGTGTGGGGATTATTCTATATTCAATTGTCTTTAAATAGCTCATTTGCATCTCCTTGAAATGACAGATTATCTGATCGGTCCTTGGATGCGCCGGCTATTAGGAACTGTTCAGAAATAGACAAGTCAAGATGTGCAGCTTATTTTTGAACAGTTCCTTACGATGTGTTATGTTCGATTTTGCAATAGCCGCGCTATGCAAAATAAACGGGTGTAGTCATAAAAAATTGCTCCTCTCATTTGCATATTTTTGTTTTCAATTTATTATATCAGATCAGGCAAATGCTGGGGGCGCATGTTTTACTATAAAAAAGTATGGGCAGAAATTATTGTGTTCTGACATCGTGTTTTCTGATATACCACAAACTCAGCAGATAGAACAGGATGGTAAAAAACACAGAGTAACGGATCAATATGGCGGTATCCACTGTAAGGTTAGGAACTGTTAATAAATTACTCCTGAATAGTGCGCAGGATCTTTCTTCGAGAGTGCTACTCAACAATCAGGCGCATAGTGGGCTCGCTGAATGAATTGGCACGATCCTGTGAGCGCGGCATCTACCCATGGGGTATTTTGATGCTGCCACAGCTTTATAAGCTCATCATGGGTAAAGGGTACACCGGGGGGTGTCATTTTCTGTGGCCGTTATGCTGGCAAAGGAAGCGTAACCTTTACTGATAATATCATTCTGCATTGCGAATTTGTCCAACTGCACGATCAGGCTTTTCATGTGCTCCTGCATTGCATGTGATATTGGCTTGTTGTCTATGGTCTGGCTAAATACAGATTTGAAGTCATTGGTTCGAAGGTCTTTGTACAATCGGTCATGAAGCGGCTCCATGTGGTTGTATGCGGCGCGTGTACAGTCCTTGGAGCTTTGAGAAAATGATTTCCCTGACAATTCGTATTTATCGCGATAGAAGGCCTGATACAGTTCTCCGAACGTTATTTTAGAGCTGCTTATATCATAGGGATTCTTGTTATATTCAGTCAGGGCAATCAAACCCTCCTTACGCGTCTCATAGCGTCCCAGAACGTCATAGACGGGATAATATCGTTCGTCCATACGAGTGTTGACTCTGACTTCATACGGCTGTCTGCGATTGCCAGAGAGCTTCACAACGGTACCATAACCGTTTTTATTCCTTATTGCTTTTCCATGTGGCATAGTATCATTCTCCTTTTTGAGTATAAATTAACAGCCAGCGAGATTTTCGCTTGCAAGCTGTTTCTAAAGATGATACAATATGCTTGCGAATAGGGTATCATCTTTAGATATCTATCAAAGACCGTTTGGTGCTGGTAACACTGGGCGTTTTTTTTTCTGGTTACGATGTCGCACTGTTGTTAAATTCCATGTTGACAAACAGCGGTGCATTCGCGTATAATACGCTTAACAGGGGAGCCGGAAGGTGAGTGCAGGTCACCCGACCCGGCGAAAACAAATTATGTTAAAAAATAGCTGTCTACTTTTCTCAGGAGCGGGACGGCTATTTTTTATTTTTCAAATTCAGAATTGCAACGATCAGAAGTCCAATAGTCAAAAGCACCATAAATTCCTCATATGTACTCATAATACCCATCACCTTCCGTTTGGGTCTCGGATTGGGTGAGAGCACGTCCCCGGTAGCGGGGGATTTCGGTTAATTCCTCAACACGTTTGGTAGCTTCTTCATGACCGCTTTTGTTGAGTTTTCTAAAGTTGTAAATTAAATTCTGCTCTTTTGGCATATATTCGTCTACGGCAGAAATAAACGGCGGCATTTTATTTACTGGCAGTGGCACTACTAGTGACAGGCTAGTGACAAAAGAGAGCGAAAAGCCTTAAAAATAGGGGATATTTTCAAGACTTTCCTTACATTTAGTTTAAGAATTGTAGCTCTTTTATTCTTTACAGCCATCGCAGAAGATGGTATACTGACCTCGGAAAATGTGATAGAACGATTGTCTGATGAGACGGGGTTATGAGACTGCGATCAAAAATTGAAAAAACATGAAAGGAAGCATATAACGTGGAAACTCCTGAAAATCTTGTGTGGGAAGAAGTAAACTGTGAACATATTCTACGTGATGAATGGATCGACTTTCGAAGAAGTACTTATAAAATGCCAGACGGAAGTATTGCTGGTCCCTATTATAGCTATTCGCGAAAAGGCTTTGTGATTCATTAATGGCTGACAAATCCGGTTAATTTTTAAGTATCGGATATCTTTGATGCTGAAGAAATATGGAACCTGGGAAAACGGAGGAAGATCCATGGAAGATGGAACAAACAATATAGAAAAATGTAAGAGCCTGTTGGAAACAACTTTAAATACAAGGGACTTGGGCGGTTATCAGACGAGGAGCGGCGGATGTACGAGTTTTGATAAGCTGATCAGAAGTGATATGCAAAAGTATCCAAGCGAGCGTGATATTGCTTATTTATTAAGAAAGCATATCACTACGATTATCGATATGCGTGGAAAAGATGATGTTGAGAGGGTGCCGAGTCCGTTTTTCAGGATGGAAGCGTTTCATTATTATAATGCTCCGATCGAGGAGGGAAGCGGGATACCAGAGTCTGTTGAGGCGGTCCCGGGAAGCTATATGAAAATTGCCGCTTCCGCAAATATCGTTCATGTCTACAGGAAGATCGCCCATGCATCGGATGGGGTATTGTTCCACTGTTCGGCGGGAAAAGACCGGACAGGAGTAGTCTCGGCTATTTTGCTTTTGCTGGCAGGCGTGGGCGATGAGGATATTATAGAAAATTATATGATGACAAAAGAGTGCAATCGGGAACGGTTTGCATTACTGCATCAGAAATATCCGAATATCGACATGAATATTGTAATTCCCCGGGAGGAATACATGATACGTTTTCTGCAATTGTTCCGGAAGGCATACGGCGATGTAGAGACGTATTTTGGGGTGATCGGAATAGAGACAGAGGAGATACAGCTCATAAGAAATAAGTTATTGCGGTGACAGGTGGGAGTCTGCCACTTGGGACTATGATCGTGAATCACTTAGTTGATTATGCAAAAGCCAATTCTGATACTGGTAAATTCACGACGATCGGCGGTGTTTCCGCGAAAGGAAAAGAACCATTTTAAATGATAGAAATTGAATAGGAAATTGGAATTTTAAAATGATCGCATTATCGGAGCAGATGTGTAAGCCCAAAAGGGCAATTTTTATTCAGACAGGTCCGTGGATTCATGATATATTATAGGAAAGAATAAGAATTGAAAAGGAGAGTATCTACATGAGTAATGACCATGTGATGAAAAAAATAGTTTCCTATATTGATGAACATTTGGGAGAGAGTCTTTCGCTGAACAGGATTGCGGAGGCGCTGAATTATTCCAAGTTCTATATCGCCCGCACTTTTGCGGAGGAGACGGGCTGTACGATCTACAAGTATATTCAGGGAAGACGCCTGACGTTGGCGGCAGAGAAGCTGGTTAATACGAGTGAGCCGATCATCGACATCGCCTATGAGGCGCAGTACAATTCACAGCAGGCTTTTACGCTCGCGTTTAGCAGGCTGTATCAGTGCACGCCGCAGGTCTATCGGAAAAATGGCGTGTTTTATCCGAGGCAGGAAAAGATTACATTGTGCACACGGGAGTATCTTTCAGGCGCATCTTACAGAATGGGGGGTGAGATGGCAGCATGAGTACGATTCCATATGTGATTGAACAGACAAGCAGGGGCGAGCGAAGTTATGACATTTTTTCGCGGTTGTTGTCGGACAGGATCATCTTTCTGGGAGAGGAAGTCAGTGACACATCCGCGAGCCTGGTGGTGGCGCAGATGCTCCATCTGGAGGGGGAAGACCCCCAAAAGGATATCCAGTTGTATATCAACAGCCCGGGCGGCTCTGTCACAGCAGGTTTTGCCATCTATGACACAATGCAGTATATCCAGTGTGACGTGTCGACAATCTGTGTCGGACTCGCGGCAAGTTTTGGTGCGTTTCTGCTTGCGGGCGGGACAAAGGGGAAACGTATTGCCCTGTCTAATGCGGAGATCATGATCCACCAGCCGGCAATCCATGGAAACGGCTTTCAGGGGCAGGCGACAGATATTAAGATTATGTCTGACCATATGCAGAAAAGCAAACAGCGGCTGAACCGTATTCTGGCGGAAAATACAGGGAAGCCAATAGAGGAGATCGCCCTTGCGACAGAGCGCGACAACTATATGTCTGCGCAGGAAGCACTGGAATTTGGACTGATCGATAAGGTGATATCACAGAGAAAACCTCATTTTTCAAACACGCTCTAGTGCTCTATCCAGTCAGAAATTAGACTTGTGGGCTGTATGGTTTGTGCCAGTGCTAGGCAAAATTTCTAGACGATGCGGTGGCATCGTCTAGAAATTTTAACTACTAGTGTTAATAATTTGTCACCTGGATATTACAATATCAGTGTGTTTATGATATAATGGGCATTAGCGAGAAAAATATGCTTGCACATTCGGCGAGCGGCAATAAGGGTAGGCCTGCATATTCGGTGAATGGCAATCATAAAACACAGTTTTGTGATACAATAAAGGAGGACATTAAATATGGACAAGAAAGCAATGTACAATTTAACGTATGGATTGTTTATACTGACAGCCAGGGAGGGGGACAAGGACAATGGATGTATCGTCAACACGGTTTCGCAGGTGACGACAGAGCCGAACCGTATCGTTGTGGCGGTCAACAAGAAGAACTACACACATGATATGATCGTGCGGACAGGTGTATTCAATGTGTCGATTCTGACAGAAAATTCAAAATTTGACACTTACAGGCACTGGGGATTTCAGAGCGGTGCAGATGTGGATAAGACTGAGGAGATCACCTATCAGAGGGCGGAAAATGGAGTGATCTATATCGCTGAGGAGACCAATGCATATCTCTCTGCAAAAGTGGTTTCTGCGACAGATCTTGGCACGCATACGCTGTTTCTTGCGGATGTAACTGACGGGGCGGTATTGTCGGAGGATCCATCAGTAACCTATAGTTATTATCAGAAAAATATTAAGACAGCGCCTGCAGCTTCCGAGAAGAAAAAAGGATTTATCTGTACGGTATGTGGGTATATTTATGAGGGTGACGTTCTTCCCGACGATTTTATATGTCCATGGTGCAAGCATCCCGCATCTGATTTTAAACGGATTGAATAGGTAGAAAAGGATAAAGGAGAGGCATAAGATGTATCAGATTATTGACGGAAAAAAGATCTCCCAGGAGATTAAAGACGAGCTCAAAGAAAAGGTCGCAGTGTTAAAGCAGCAGGGCACAACGATCTGCCTTGCAGTGATTCAGGTGGGCAATGATCCGGCGTCGGGCGTATATGTGGGCAACAAGAAAAAAGCGTGTGCCTATATTGGGATTGAATCGCTGGCGTACGAACTTCCGGAGGAGACGACAGAGCAGGAGCTTTTGGAGCTGGTACAGAAACTCAATGTGGACGACAAGGTGAACGGTATCCTTGTCCAGCTTCCGCTTCCAAAGCAGATCAATGAAGAGAAAGTGATCCAAACGATTGCGCCGGAGAAAGATGTGGACGGATTTCACGAGAAAAATGTCGGTGCGCTCTGTGTAGGCAGCAGGGGGTATGTATCCTGCACGCCGCTTGGCATTATTCAGCTGTTAAAACGGTCTGGTATTGAAATCTCCGGGAAGCACTGTGTTGTGATCGGACGTAGCAACATCGTAGGAAAACCGATGTCGATGCTGTTATTGAGGGAGAACGGGACAGTCACAGTCTGTCATTCGCGCACGCAGAATCTCAAGGAGATCACGAAACAGGCAGATATCCTTGTGGTGGCGATCGGGAAGCCGAAATTTATCGATGATTCCTATATCAAAGAAGGAGCGGTTGTCATCGATGTCGGGATTCACAGGGACGCAAACAACAAGCTCTGCGGCGATGTCGATTTTGAGAAAGCAGCGCCGCACACAAGCGCCATCACGCCAGTTCCGGGCGGCGTAGGACCGATGACGATCGCGATGTTGATGCACAACTGTGTGTTGTCGGTAGAGTAATTTCGTTTCTTAGTTGCGGAGTTCACATTCCCGGAACAGGTTGTTAACAGCGATTTTGTACTCCGTATAGTCAGAAGATTTGCGTATTTTTTGGAGATATCGGTCTGACGCTGCAAAGCTTTCAATCAGGTAAGTCCATAAGTCTTTCATCTTGAAGAGAGTCGGTGTTTCCCCAGCCATCTGGGCAGAGTAGCCGGCAAAGATTTCATCGTGAAAGGCTTTGAGATTTTCCCTGGTAAACAGCTCTGCGGCGTTGTTCTTTTTCAGCTGTGCAGCCAGTGTGGGATTTCTTAGAATACCGCGCCCGATCATGATGCAGTCTGCCTCAGGGACACTCGTTAAGAGCTCCTCATAGCTTTTGGGGGAAGTGATCTCTCCATTGTAACAGAGAGGAATATCAGGCAGGGCGGAAATGGCAGCGGAAAATGCCTCCTTATGGGGTGTGAATTTGTACAATTCCTTCTGCAGGCGTGGGTGGATGATCAGTTCAGCAATCGGATATTTTTTATAGATTGCAAGCAGATGTTCCCATTCCTCGATCGATTCCACGCCGATTCTTGTCTTGATGGAAATCCTGATCGGTGATTTGTCATAGATTTCATATAGAAAGCGATCCAACTCGTCAGGAACACCCAGAAATCCCGCGCCGCGCTTTCTGGCAGTGACTGTTCCGGAAGGGCATCCGAGATTGAGATTTACCGTCTGGTAGCCGTACCCAGCGATCTTTTTGGTGATCTGCAGAAATTCGTCCGCGCGGTTGGTCAGAATCTGCGGTACGACAGTGATCGTTTCATTGTGTTCCGGGAGGATTTCATTTAACTCGCGCCGATTCAGCTTTTTGCTGGCGATGAACGGTGTAAAGTACTTGTCGATACCGCCGAAATAGTGATTGTAGGCGTTTCTGTAGATGTAAGTTGTGATTCCCTCCATCGGGGCCAGATATAAATTCATGAATGCTCCTCCACATACTGCAGAAATTCCGGTGTTTTTGACCAGTATTTGATTCCCCAGTTCTCGAAATTCCATTCGTCCATATAGGTGTTGCACTCAAAATCAATGTAGTACAGTTCTCCGTTCTGCACGACAAAATTCGTCGGGAAATAATCGATATTGGTATGGGCGGCATAGAGCAGTCTGCACATATCATGCAGCTGGTCCATGTAGGTGGATTTCATCTGATCCTGCAAGACGAACTCATAGATCGTATCGCCATCGATAAATTCTTTTAAAATGCGTTCCTTCTGGATGTCAACATCGATCATGGCAGGAATCCTGATTCCGATTTCCCGGAGTCGGTTATAATCATTGATCTCTGCCTCAATCTTATTTCCAAACTGATAATAGTCGCAGGGTTCGTGGTGGATTTGCTTTAGCACATATTTTTGTGTTCCGTCGCTCGCCAGATAAGAATATCCGCCTTTGCCCTTTCCCAGTAGTCGAATGATCTCGTATTCTTTTTCATTTACAGACATTTTCCTGTCCATGATATTTTCCTCCCAGTTTATATGATAGACTTTTCGTCAGGCTCCTGCAATCGTACCACGGTCACCCGATCAGGCACTCCTTTCCTCGAAATGCAAACCCGTACTTCCTGATTCGTTCCGGTGCAAAACCTTCTGCAGCCAGATCTGTCTCGTACTTGCGCTCCTCGATCTGTCGGTGGGCATTAGCAAGAGTTTCTTCCAGATCTTTTTCTTTCCTTGGCTTGTGTACTTTGAACTCGATAATATAGGCGTAGTCCCGGTCTCTGTCTGTGGGCTTCATGAGGATGTCATACCGGCCAAAACCGCTCTCCCTGATGGACTTGATCACATACCTTCCCGCCAGGTCCACCATCAGCCCCAGTACAAATCCATGGTAAAATCGTTCTGGTATGTCCCCCGAAGACGTCCCCTTTGCTGTGTCGAAGTTCGAGAAGCTGTCGAGCGCGATGTCGTTCATGAAATCGTTCACGGATTCCACATCATCGTCCAGCATTGCCTTGACGAAATCATTGTAGGGGATGCTGGCATTGTCTTTGAACCAGCCGTTCACCATGTTCTTAAACATGATTTCGACCTCCTTGTTGGTCAGTGCGAGCGTATATATTTCTGTCTTGTCCTCGCCCACAATTTCTGTGCCAAGAACCTTCAGATAACCCGTCGCGAGCAGCAGGCTCCAGATCGCGCTCACGCTGCCGCCCAGCTGGCTAAATACGATCTGTTCGTCGATAATGGCCGTGAAACTGCCGCCCTGCAGGAGCGTCTCCATCGTCTCCTTGACCTCGTTCCTGCCAGTCCGTATCAGGGAATTGACCAGGCTGTTCGCGCTTGTGTTCGCCCAGTACGCCTTGTATTTCTTCTCGTCAATGAACGAGGTGATTGACCAGGGGTTATAGATATCTGTATATTTTCCGAATGTGAACCCGTCATACCACTGCTTTACCTGCTGTTTCTCGTTGCCAAGCCCTGTATCGTCCAATGCGCGAAACACCTCCTGCTCCGTGAAGCCGAACGATATGGCATAGCGGTCAGAAGTCGTGGTGATTACGTTCAGGTTATTTAAGTCGGAGAAAATGGATTCCTTTGAGATGCGTGTAATCCCAGTTATAACCCCTCTGTGCATATGCGGATCCGTCTTGAAAGTATAGTCAAAAAAACTCCGAAAAAAAGCCACAGTCTCGTCCCAGTAGCCGCCAAGCCATGCTTCCTGCATCGGGGTGTCGTACTCGTCAAGCAAGATGATCGCTTTTTTTCCATAATAGCGAGACAGGAACCTTGCCATCCGTTGAACGGTGCCCGCGATAATCTTGTCATCAACCCCGGGTTTGATGCTCTGATAGTATTCTTTCTCGTTTGAAGTCAGAGTATCTCCCTCCAGCAGGTAGGTATTCTCGTCATAAAGATTCGAGATAACCTCTGTCATTTTGTATTTCATGTCGTCCGCATTGACAGCCTTGATACCCGCAAAGCTTAAAAATATCACCGGGTATGTCCCCTGCAGCTGCCTGTACCGCTCGTCCTTCCAGATGTCAAGCCCCTCGAACAGATCGCCCCTGCCAGCATATTTGGTGGAAAAGAAGCATTCCAGCATACTCATGTTCAAAGTTTTGCCGAATCTGCGCGGGCGGGTGATGAGCGTCACCTCGGCGCCGCCCTCCCACCATTCCCTGATAAAGCCCGTCTTGTCAATATAAAAGGAATCCCGCTCCCGCAGTTTGTCAAAATTCTGAACTCCTATGTTTACAATCGTCCTGCTGTTCATACTGTCTCCTCTGTTTTGTGCACTCTGAAACTGTTTCTATTAGTATTCTATCGCATCATCACGGTTTTGTCTCTGTTTTTCTGAAAATTCCTTACCCAGATCCCATACATTTTGGGTCAGGATGTTTTCTTTCCAGTTCATATGGCAATCCGTGAGGAAATGTGTTATGCTGATCATAGGTAAGAAAGAGCCTTTTTTGATGTGGTAAGGATCTGTAAAGAAATAACTTAACAATCTTGCTTGTCTATGTCTCCGATTGCAACATTGTCATGTTTTTTCTTTACAGCTCCTAAGCTGTGTTAATGATAACGATAATAAAGTTTAATCTGTTTTTAATCTGAACAACATTTTTGATTAATTTTGATTGTATATCATAAGATCATCAGCTGAGAAGTGTGAACGAAATGAAGATTTTCTAAGCGTCCAAAAGACGCCCGCTAAGAAAATCTAAGTCATTTCGCGAAGAATCGCAAGGGCAGCGATTCTTCCCTGAGTTTTACAGATCGTTTGTGCCGTTGAGGTGGCATGACAAAAAAAATGAAACAATCAAAAAGGAGAGAAAGAAAATGGATAATTTTGAAAAGGTAGAAAAATTAAGGGAGCATGCAAATGTTACTTATGAGGAGGCAAAGCAGGCGCTGGAAAACAGCAACTGGGATATTCTCGACGCCATGATTTACTTGGAGCAGAGCGGCAAAGTGCATGGGCCGGAGCAGTCCAGCTACACGACACAAGCGGAGAAGGTGAAGATCGAGATTGATGACAAGGAGAGCAAGTCCAGTTTTTCCGACAATCTCAAGCGTTTCGGACGCTGGTGCCAGAAGTGGCTGGAGAAAGGAAACAATAACAGTTTCTGCGTGGAGCGCGATAACAATGAGATCTTCCGGATACCGATTACGCTGCTGGTTGTATTTCTGCTCTTTGCGTTCTGGGTGGTGGTTCCGTTATTGGTGGTCGGACTGTTCTTTAATATGAGATACCAGTTTGCAGGACCCGATGTGAGGAGCGTCGACATCGATCTCAACAAGGCGATGGACAGCGCGGCAGATGCGGCGGAGAACATCAAGAGTGAGTTTGGCGGCGCGGCAAAGGAAGAGAACAATTAATTAGAGCAATTGATTGCGGCGGGCAGGGGGAGGAGTATTCCCCTGCTTCCTTGCGTGCACAGCACCATTATTTGTGCAATGCTGTACTATGGCGGCGCAGGGGCGCACAGGTTTGGTTGTGTTGAATGAAGGAGGAGGCAGTGATGGCAGTGACAGTTTTGATCGTGGAGGACGAGGAGAAGATCGGTCGTTTTCTGGAGCTGGAGCTCCTGCATGAGGGCTATGAGGTCATGAAGGCGGTAAACGGCAGAGAAGGATTGGAGAAAGCGCAGAGCGGCAAGGCTGATCTGGTCGTGCTCGATGTGATGCTTCCAGAGCTAAACGGCTTTGAAGTGCTTCGGCGCCTGCGAAAAAATTCTGACATTCCTGTCATTATGCTGACGGCGCGCGACGAGGTGATGGATAAGGTTGCGGGACTTGACGGCGGAGCTGATGACTACATGACAAAACCGTTTGCCATAGAGGAGCTGCTTGCACGCATCAGGCTGGTGCTCAAGAAGCGCGGAGGAGGTGCCAGTATAGCCAGCCGGGACAAGAACCAGCTCAGTGTCGGGAAACTTTGTATGGACGTGCAGCGCTATGAGGTTTCCTATGATGGGGAGCAGGTGGAGCTCACGCACAGGGAATTTGAGCTTTTGAAGGTTTTATTGGAAAACAAAAATATCGTGATATCGAGGGATACTCTTTTGGAGAAAGTCTGCGGCTATGATTATATGGGTGAGACAAATATCATTGATGTGTATGTCCGGTATCTGCGGAGCAAACTGGATGACGTGTATCAGGTAAAGATTATTCAGACCGTGCGCGGAGTGGGGTATTGTATCAAGGATGAAAACTGATCAGGAGAAAATTCGGAAAAAGGAGCATCAATCAGACAAGAGAAATAACGGAAAGGGCAGACCTTTCGACACGGGGCGGATGACTTCCATTGCGCGAAAGATTAATTTCAATAATATGGCACGTGTTTTTTTTGCGTATGCGGGTATGGATATCGTTGTTTTTGTTCTGCTTGTGGCAATTTTTGTGGTCGGCATGGATCTGCAGATGGCGGGGACTTTTTCCTTTTCCTATATTAGGACAGTTTCGTATGAGACAGATCTGTGGAGTGCAGTGTACACTGTGTTGGATCACAGTGATCAGACGCTGTATGAGGTGCCGGTCGGTGCGTGGCTTCGTCTGTTTCGCTATGGGGGGATCGTCCTTCTTGCGTTTCAGATGATCGACCTGGTCTCATTGGCAGTCTCTGGCACGGCGCAGGTGCGCAGACAGCTTCGCCCGTTGAATCAGATCGCGGCGAGGGCGCAGCAGCTCAGCGAGATGGCGTTTGATGAGACGAAGTACCACAGTCTGGAGGATGCGATCTCCAACCTCAAAGTGGATGCCATGGAAAACGGAATCCATATGCACGACAAGGATCTGCGGGGCATTGAGACAGCGCTGAACGGATTGCTTGAACGGATTCGGGCTTCCTACAAACAGCAGTCGCAGTTTGTGTCGGACGCCTCTCATGAGCTGCGTACGCCGATCGCAGTCATACAGGGGTATGTCAATATGCTTGACCGGTGGGGAAAGGAAGACACGGCGATTCTCGAGGAGTCGATCGAGGCGATCAAGAACGAGGCCAACCATATGCAGAAACTTGTGGAACAGCTCTTGTTCCTGGCGCGGGGTGATTCAAACCGGCAGAATCTTGACATGCAGGTGCATGAGTTGAATAGTATTATGAGAGAAGTGTACGAAGAGTCGCTGATGATCGACGAGAAACATATTTACCGCTTTGAGGAATCGGGAACTGTGCAGGTGTATGCGGACTGCGACATGTTGAAACAGTCGGCGCGCATTCTGATCGACAATGCGGCAAAGTACACGAAACAGGGTGAGGAGATCCTGATCCGCGTGGGTGCATGGACGGACGGATCACCGTTTTACGGCATACAGGACAACGGGATCGGCATGTCGCAGGAGGATGTGGCGCACGCCTTTGACCGTTTTTACCGCGCTGATTCCGTGCGCAACAGCAAGACTGGCGGCACGGGACTTGGGCTCTCGATTGCGAAGTGGATTGTTGACAAGCACCAGGGGTATTATGATATCGTGAGCCGCGAGGGACTTGGAACGCGGTTTAGCGTGGTGTTTCCCAAATATTCTCCTACGAATCCCGCTCGAGTTTGAGGAGGGTGGCGTCAATTTTTTGCTGGGTAGATTCGCAGACAAACGGTCTGAGTTCTTTTAGTTTGCCCCGAACCCGGATTTTTAACTCCTGAGCATTTATGGGGAGAGATTCCTGTTCCCATTGATCGGCGAGATCAAGAAAATAAACGGCGCATTCTTCATATTCGCCCAATTGTGTATAACACATATAATAATATGTACAGAGATTACAGGCTGCCACATTTTCCTCGTGCATCGCATCGCAGAAGTGCAGTGCAAGCCTGTATTTTTCACTTTCTATCAAAGAGTCAAGAAATTCAAAATTTTCCAAGGAGTCCTCGCAGGCCGAAATACAGTTCTGATATGCTTCTTCCACATTAGGGGAAAATGGTCCGGTCAGCTCTTTTAGTTTCATATATACCTTGTCTCCATCCTTGATGTTCTGCGTGCCGCTGACATTATTGAGGAAGTCGATGAGCATCATTGCCGCCTCATCGTGTTGGTCTTCACGCTGTAACAACTCCGCGTAATCAATCAAAATAATGCCGTTCAGGGGATAAGTCTCTTTCGCTTCTATAAAAAAGGCGCGGGCTGTGTCATAATCGCCTTTTTTCATTGCGGCTTCTGCTTTCTGCCAAGGAGATTGTGTCGTATTCGTGGTGGAGGAAACAATATCTGTTGAGGGTTCTGTACCGCTCAAAAGCAGCATTGCACCTAGTATGAGCATGAATAATAATCCGCAAAACGGAATGCAGGCGATTAACAGATAAGCAAGCACCGTCTTGAACTGCCTGGCAGTGGAGGTTTTATGTCTGTAGTGGGCAATGATTCTGGCTGCGTAGATATCATGAAAAATGTATGTATTTTGACGGTTTGCTTTTAACAATTCCAGTATTTGCTGCCTGTGCAGGATTTCCTGTATTTCCTGATGAAAAAATTCCATTATCAAAACATGTCCTTTCAACAAAAAAAGAATAAAATCAATGGTAGTAAAACTCCCAGAAGACATCGGACTACATGACGTATCCAAGGATGTCGATCCCGGTAGGAAGAATAGGGATAGCAAAGGTCACCTAAGCAGAGAAGATCAAACCCAAATATGGGTACAAGGCAGTACACCAGTATTTCGAGCCAGGCTTTAAGGTTTGTGGACTCTGTAATTAAAATTAGGATAAAATAGAGGTAAAAGGATAGGGCGACACAAATATGGCCGGGGTGCATGGTACGGAACCCCGGAATCCTGCGTAGAAAATTTCCCGGCCAGCGAAGTTCGATTACAGTCTGGAGCTGCTTCTTCAAGAGTGTGACACTTTGGTAGCGGTGAGAGTAGTCCAGGGTACATTTTCTTATGATGCTGCCCACGCGGGGATTACAGATCTTACGCAGCTGGTTAGGTGTAATCTCTTTTGGAGATTTGCTGGTTAGCATATAGGATAGGATGCAGCCAAGGGAATAGATATCTACGCGGTCTGTGGGACTTTGATAGTCCAGAATTTCCGGCGCTGCATAGAGGCGGGTGCCTTCCACGGTAGTAACCAGGTGTTCAAAACCTTTCTTCTCCCTTGCAATGTCATAATCAATGATTTTTATAGAGATTGTATGATGAATGCCTTGGAGTTTGGGATATGGGCAGGGTGACATCGGAAAGCGGTCCGTGAGTAGAATGTTCTGTGGGGAGATATCGCCATGGATGATATGGAGTTTTGTCAGCGATTCCAGTCCTTCACAGAGCTGAACCATAAAAACCATCGCCTCTTTTTCTGACAGGCAGCCATAATGAGAGATATAATCCTCAAGGGAAATGGAAGATTTTTCATTAAGTTCGGTGCTGGTATAACATAACGAGGAGGGTTTGGTGATAAACTCATTGATGGCAATAAAAAAATCACCCACAGGAAGGATGCCGTAGACAGTCTCCAGATAGGGGTTCCAGATGGAGCTGATTCTGCGGTAATTTTCTGCCTGCGCGGGCATGATTTCCTTGATGATGAGTGCCCGTCTGTCCGGGGCAAGGGGCGCGTATTCTGGTTTGAGCACGCCAAGATACGTAGCATAATAATTTCCGTCCCGTTTGCGTCTTGGCCCTGCGAGCCGGTCTGTGAAGTCAAAGTCAAGATATTCTCCCAAAAGGGCCTGTATTGCAGGGAGATTTGATGATTCATTCATGGCTGCGGCCTCCTGTCATGCAGGTCGTCAAACCCGTTTTTCCATAGGATTTCATTAGTTTCATCTAGAGATTTTCCCTGTCTGATACAGTCCAAAATTGTAAAATCCCGCCTGTTTCTGGAATACAGATCTGGGTAGCCCAGACGGTGCAGGAGATCGCGGGTTTCCTGGATGGTATAGTTTAATGTGACGCAGATGCCAAGAAGCTTGCTGCGGCTCAGTTCTTTCTTGCCGTTTAGAAAATCAGCTAACATTGACTGTGACAGTTCGCAGGCAGTTGCAAATTTGGACTTGCTTTTGTACTGCTCCAGGATGCGGCATGAAAGCTGGGTCAGCTGTTCCCGTTGTTTTACGAAGTCTATGGATTTTATGTCTGGCGTCGTTCCGCGTTCAAAATCCTTTAGAATCTCATCCGTGCTTAATTTGGTCTGGTTGTCCATCATAATTCCTCCTATTTTTTAGAATTGTTCAATATAACAGATGTTTTGAAAGAAAAAGTATGTTATTTTCTGTTTCTGTATTTACGGTTTGTTAATAAATAACGAATATTATTTTCTTCAACACATTGATAAAAAACAACTGTTGTCTGCGCAATTCCCTGATAAAGATCAATCATTTCTCTTAACAGTTTCCTGGGAACTGTTAAGGAATTATTTGTCATGAGTAACTTATTAACGGTTCCTTGCATTGCATTAGAAAGTGTCTGCCATTCAAAATATTCGCTGGCAGCGAATGACAGAATTTTCCAAAACAGGTATGATATTCAATATGGACAATGGATTTCACAAGCAATCATATCAATTAATAATTCATAAGTCAATAGTTGAAATCAAGTGACAGATCAGACTTGTTACAGTTTGTTACGATTCACTCCGTTCCAGTAACAGACAAAAATCCATACAAAATTTGTTTCACAAATGGATTTTTGCATTTCAAGTGATACGTTTTTTTTACGGAATGCGCAGTTCAGCGCATTCCTGCCCGGTGAACAGTAACTACAGTTCAGCTTTGCCGAACTGTAACGCATCAAGTCATGCAAGATCACTTTGCGATGTCGAAACCATGAATCATGGCCTGATGCATCTCAACTACTACACGTTCTCACGGACTTTACAACGTAACGCAAAGTCTTGGGATGAACTGTTATGGTGACAAGAATGATAGATGATGGAAGAAAAGGGGAGGATAAGGGATGTTTTGTATCAATTGCGGGAAAGAAATCGGGGCTGGAATAAAGTTTTGTCCCCAGTGCGGCGCGCCTGTCGCGGCGGCGGACACGAACCAGAGACAAGGAGAAAATGTTGTGTCTGCACAGCCGGGGATTGGCGGGACAGGAGAGTATGAAGCGTTGCGCCAGATGTCGGAGAAGGCTGGAAAGTCAAAAAAAACGCTGAACACAATTGCGATTGTTCTGACGGCCGCATATGCGTTGATCATGGTGCGCGGACTGCTGATGAATCTGATTTCCGTGATAGAGGGCGAAACGGATCTTGCGTCTTATGTGCTGATGGTAGTTGTGGCAGTTCTTTTTACGTGTGTAATCCTGCATATCGTACTGGCGGTTGCTTTCCCGATTCTGCAGGGAAAGAAGGCTGTACGCGCGGAAGAGTACTTAAAATGCATCTGGGTCGATGACAAACGTGCGCTGATGCACGCGTTGGGACAAATGAAGTGTTCTACGGTAAAGCGGGTTTATATGGATGAACGTGGAGAGGTTTGTGTTGTTGGAAGAAAAAGGAAACATGCTTTCACAATACAGGATGGTACACCCGTTATTATTTCACGGAAAGACGACTATAAGGCGGTCTTGGAACGGGAAACAATCGCGGCGTGTCTGCTAAAATTCCTGGTCCCGGAGGCGCCTGTCAACGCCTATGCAAATGAAAAGGGGAATCTGCGGCTGGCAAAGACGAAAATGCTGCTTGCCATTACGGCCACGGTGTGCGGAGTGCTTTTTGTCATCATTGCCATCGCTTTTGGAAGCGGGAACAGTTATGTGGAGATGGTGAAAAACGGTTCCCCGGAACTATATCCCAATATTACTTATGGAGAAGCTTTTGAAGCGTTCTTTGACAACTGCGAATGGGAGTATTTTGCATCGGAAGACGGGAAAGACGTGGTGGAGTTTCATGGAAATTGTATGTATGGCAATGACAGGGTTGCTGTGCTCGTGCAGTTTGTTGTGAATGAAACGGCCGGAAGCTTTGAAGTCTGGACTGCAGCCATTGACGGCGAAGAACAGCCGCCTCTGGTGTACTCGGGAATGCTTATGAGCGTCTTTGAGAGCTATGGCGGAGAAATTCATATAGGGCAGATCGATGCGTTGCCGGACGAAAAAGATACTTCCGCGCGGACCGAGAGTGAAGAGCCGGCTGTGGATACTATTGATGAGGATGATTTCGCGCAGGAGTATGACAATACAGATGGCTTCCCGGTGGAGGATATAATGATTGACACAATTTCCTGGGAGGCAGTCAGTGGACTGTCCGGACGGTGGAGCGATGGGGAGACCGAGCTTTCGATTAGTATCTACTCTGATGCGGAGGAGTATTCAATGTACAGTGAAATTGGGACGTGCTATTATGGTGAGATACTGGGGAGCCTGTATTTCATGGGCGGGGACCGCACTGGTATGTATCTGTCGTGCGAACTGCCTCAAGGCAGCGAAATTATGGTGAAATACTGGGGGATGGACGAAATGGAGGTCTGGGATGCTTCTGAAGGCATGGGTATTGCGGTAGGTACGACACTGTACTGCCAAGAGCATTACGTTTCATGATATCCACGACGCGGCGGTCTAAAAAGAAGGATAATCCTCGAAAAAGTCTTCAATAGGTTTGTGAAGCACCTTGGACAAACCGTACAATTCCAAATCGGTGACCGTCCGGCTGCCATCCTCAATACGCGATATCGAGCCGCGGCAGATATAGACTGCTTCCGTCTCCAGACGGTCAGAAAGCGCCTGCTGGCTGAGTTTCTGTTCTGTTCGGAACTGTCGCAGCTTTGTGCCGACCATATTGCATTTTTGAATCGGAGTTACGGAGAGACGTTTCATGTTACCACCTATAGAATTCTGTTTGTGTTTGGTTAGGAACAGCCTTAAAATAACTTGTGCATCTGACTTGCCGAAATTTCCATAGTCGTCGTTGTCAGCAGTCGCCGTAGTCCACCACGGCTCCTTCTTCCACCTAGCCTATGAAAATTTATTCTGCGTCATCTGCACAAGTTATTTTGCGACTATTCCTTACGGGTAATTGTTTTTATTTCTTATATTATTATAAAAATTTGTTTTAGCCGTCCTAGAATAAGACAACAACCTGAAATGATGCATTTTATTCAGCGGATGGCAAAATTAAAGGCAAAAAATTTAATAATGTCTTGTAATAGGACGAAAACTATGATAGACTGAATGAAATGATATATCCTATTATAGGACAAAATCCTATTTATATGCATTTGATGATCGTATTCATCCATATATGGTTATGGTGATAGTCAACATCTGTGTTGGTCTGCATATTTCTGGCAAGTATGAACACAGTAATATCAGTCCTTGTATATTGCACCAACACACTTATTGACTAACACCATGGTTATATATCAAGTTATTCTAAACATTAAGTTTTTGAATGAGGTGATAATTTGTTTGGTAAAAAACAAAAGAAAATTGATAATATTACAGTTGTTACGACAAAAGAGCAGTTAAAAGCGGCCGTTAAGAGAAAGGATGCTAATATTGAAGTAAGGGGAGATCTGGCAAAAAAGATGAGCTGGATGGCAAAATTGTCTCCCAAAAAGATTGCTTTAGTGATTGCCGTTCTTACAGGAGCGGCAGCGACAGCAGTACCTACTGGCGGTGCTTCGGTAAAAATGGCATTGCGTAGTGCTGGTGTTGAGGCTTCGAAAGATGTGGCGGTTATTGTAGCTGTGATAGGAGGAGTGACTACGGTGGCGATTCTTAATGGCTATAGTGTCAAATGGGATATTGCGAATGGTATATTAAGTTTGACAAATAAATGAAATCAGGGAGGAAGAATATGGCAGGAAGAAAATGTCCCAAGTGTGGTCAGTTAACCTTTTTTGTGAATGGAAGAGACGGTGAATGTAAAAATTGTGGTTATACGATGACCGTTCCTCCAAATGAGGGGAAAGGAGGAAAGGGCAGGAAATGTTTGAATTGTGGCAGATATGCAGTATTTGATGGAGTGTGCAGTAAGTGTGGCGCAAAGTACAAATAAAAAGTGGCATTCATTATCTGAATGGAATTTAATTAGACAATAAGATAGAGGGATTATAATATGGCGAATGATATGGAGCAGGATACAGAGAATAAGTCTGCGTTAGACAAAACGAAAAAGTGGGTAGATATTATTGGGCAGGTAACAGATTGGTTAGATACTGCAATTGGTATAATTAAGCAGGCAAAAGATCAATAAGAGAAAGGAGAGTTGCGCAATGCAAAAGAATGATAATAATGATGAATCAGTATTGGATAAAGTATCAAATACTGTTGGAATAGTGGCAGCTGTGGCAGGCGTGGCAAGTGCGGTAATCACACTGATTAATAAAATTAGTGGTAAGGAAGAATAGGGGAAAGAACATGGCGGACTGGTCAGAAATCACTGAAAAAGGTATTAAGTTTTTACAAAAATTAATATTGGAATATAGAGATCGAACAGTAAATTTTTTGGCAAGGGCAGATAAGGAGACCTTTAAAAAAATCTATGATAACAGGGTAAATCAAGATGAGGGGAGAAGGAGTATAATAGAAATGGCAGCAGAAAAGCGCAAGTGGAAAGGATAAAAAATTTGTATAAAGGAGATCATTTTGTATGGGTAGAAAAAATGAAGGGATTTTGAGTTTGAGTGGAGCTATAGTAGGTGCTGCAGTAGGCGCTAAAAACGGCGCGCATATTGGAATTGCCTTTGGGGGGCCAGCAGGGGCAATTGCAGGTACAGTGCCTTGTGCAATAGGGGGATTTTTAATTGGCTTATTGGGGGGAAACAAAATAGGGAGTGAAATAGACCGAAAACAAAGAGTACATAAGTAATTGAAAGGCAGGTATGATGAAATCTCAGGGATTTACTGTAAGATTAGGATGGCAATTGCAGCATTGCCCTTTTTGTAATGGCAGGTTGGGGACAATAGAAGTTTTGAAACGCAGAAGTATGAAAGTCTGTAAATGCAGGAAATGTGGCAATAAAATAGATGAAAGATTCATAAGGTGGTAAAGGAAAAGCCCGTTTTCCATTCGTTTAAATTAGAACAAACGAGATGGAAAACGGGTTTTGGCTTTCAAATTGTACATTTTCTCACGGAATGCGCATTGTATGTATGTGCATTCCTGACTTGTGAACGGTAACGTATTTTATAATAAAAATATATCATTGATACCAAAGATATTGACATTATAATAAATTGCGATATCATTAATGGTATCAATGATACCAGAACGACACTGATGGTAGGGTGTATACAAGTTAGGAGGCGAGATATGGCAAGTTACCAAAAAGATAAAAAGGAAGTCCAGGATTTCCTGGAAAAAGCGAAAATATTATTTTACAGCACAAAAAGGTTTTGATTAACGCTACACCATGGAAAGGAAACAGAGTAAACAAAACACTGACGTACATGGCAGAGAAAGGAATTAGCCCAAAGGATATTGAGAGGGAAATTACAATTTGCGTACAGGGAATCAGATTGCGGGCAGGTTCATATTTGAATTAGAAAAAAATATATATTCATTCGGCAGTGAACTGCTGTCGAATGAATATAAATAAAATACATATTATAATAGGAAGTACGATGACAAACGCAGAAAGGGGCAGTGATATGGAAAAAGAAATGATGTGTTTTGAATGTGGGGCAGAAAATACATTTGAGTTAAGGGATACGACAAGAGATTACAAAGGGGATGGATATGATTTTGAATTGACTGTTACTGTTCCGTTTTGCAAAATATGCGGCACTCCGATCTACGATGAAGCGCTTGAGAAAGAGATTGCGCAAAGGGCAAATGATAGGATACGGCAGCAGTGCGGAGTGATCACGCGCGATGAGATATTGGAGATTTTGCACTTATACAATGTGAGCCAGAAATTTCTGAGCAGGCTGCTGGGATGGGGAGAGATAACGCTCACAAGGTATATCGGCGGGAATTATACACCAAATATTGGGAATAGCAACAAACTCAAAGAATTGAAAAATCCTTATGCTTTCCAGATGCGGCTGCAGAATTTTCATGATGAGCGGTTGGAGAAGGGTGACGAAAAATTATTCAAAAAAGCCCAGACGGCATGCCAGCACGAGATTGGCAAAGTAGAGGAGAAGCATGGGAAAATATTCGGCGTGGTCAACTGGTTTCTGTCGCAGTCTTCGGAGGATGCGCCGATCACCCATCTGGCCTTGCAGAAATTATTGTATTTTGTGCAGGGATGGAGCAGGGCATTGCTGGGGAAAGCCCTGTTTGACGATGAGTGTCAGGCATGGGTACATGGCGCGGTTTATCCATGTGTATACGATGTCTTTCAACAATTTAAGGCTGCACCGCTGCCAAGAGTGGAAGAAACAGCAGCGTTTGAGGATCAGGAATGGAGAATCTTAAACGCTGTTAAAAGGTACTATTTTGACATATACAGCGCAAAGGCGTTGGAAGAAATCTGTCATCGGGAAGAACCTTATATAGAGGCGCGGAAAGGGTTTACGGAGAGGGAGGCGTGTCATACAGTTATGGACGTGGAGAGGATTTATGCATACTACAGCCGTATTTCTCAAAAATATCATATTGGTCTGGCTGATCTGTCACATGTAAAAGATTATCTGAATACTGTACTGAATTAGAAATGATCTGTCATCAAAAGGACGAAAAGATTGCGAAACGCTCATGATGGTTGCGCATTTTTTATAATATATATATACTATTATTTAGAATAGATTGCAGGAATACAGATTTGTATGGATGGAAAGGGCAGAGGTGCGGATATGGATAATCGGATGGTAGTGAACATAGGCGTGCAGCAGTTTGACAGGATCAGGGAGCGGGGATTTTTCTATGTGGATAAGACGAGATTTATTAAGGAGTGGTGGGAGAGCGGTTCTGATGTAACGCTCATCACGCGTCCGCGGCGATTCGGAAAGACGTTGAATATGAGTATGTTGGAGTGCTTTTTCTCCAATAAATATGCAAATAGAGGCGATCTGTTTGAAGGGCTGTCTGTCTGGGACGAAAAATCTCCGGACGGAGATTATAAATACAGGCGGCTTCAGGGGACATATCCGGTGATATTCCTAAGTTTTGCGTCCGTTAAAACGGGAGATGTGGAAGGGATTAAAACGGCGTTTAAGCGGATCATATCCAATGTTTATATGGAGAACCGCGATATTATGGATTCGGAGGAATTTAACGATGACGACAGGGACAGTTTTGCATCTGTCAATGTCAAAATGGACGATACCACTGCGTATACAGCTATAAACAGCCTTTGTATTTTTCTTGAAAGGCATTATGGCAGGAAGGTGATCGTCTTACTGGATGAATATGATACTCCGATGCAGGAAGCGTGGCTTGCAGGTAACTGGGAGGAGACTGTTTCATTTTTCAGATTATTTTTCAATAGCACCTTTAAGACAAACAGCCATATAGAACGTGGGATGATTACAGGAATAACAAGAATAGCGAAGGAGAGTACTTTTTCAGGTCTAAATAATCTGGATGTTGTGACAACGACTTCCGATGATTATGCAACGTCCTTTGGATTTACGGAAGAGGAGGTTTTTAAAGCGCTTGATGATATGGGATTGGGCAGCGAGAAACGGGGGGTAAAGCAGTGGTATGACGGTTTTACGTTTGGCAGGTATACGGACATTTATAACCCATGGTCTATTGCTTCCTTTATAAGGAAAAACGGAAAATATGCAGCTTACTGGGCGAACACAAGCGCAAACAGTCTTGCCAATTTCCTTATACAACGAGGCAGCACAGAAATAAAACAGACAATGGAAGATTTGCTGCAGGGAAAAAACTTCGAGGCGCGCATTGACGAGCAGATTGTGTTCAACCAGCTTGACGGAAATGAAGATGCAGTCTGGAGTCTGCTGCTTGCGGCTGGATATTTAAAGGTATTGGGCGTCGAGGAAGTAAAGGAGGATGACGAGAAGAATCCGGCCTATACACTGGCATTGACAAACTTTGAAGTGAAGCGGATGTTCCAGGATATGGTGAATGGTTGGTTTCACAGTGCCACACAGACAGCATACAACGGTTTTATCAAGGCGCTGCTGATGAATGATGTTGATTATATGAATGAATTCATGAATGATATTGCGCTTTGCAGTTTTTCCAATTTTGACATTGCAAAGAGCGCGTCGCACAAGGATGCCCCGGAGCGGTTTTACCATGGTTTCGTGCTGGGGCTTATGGTGGAACTGAACGGCAGGTTTGTAATCAGATCCAACAGGGAAAGCGGCTTTGGCAGGTATGATATCATTATGAAACCATTAGACAGGGAGGCGGACTGCGCTTACATTATAGAATTTAAGGTGCATAAGCCCAAAAGGGAGAAAGATCTGGAGGAAACCCTTGCCAACGCCCATAAGCAGATTGAGGAAAACAGGTACGAGGCGGAACTGGTAGCGGAAGGCTTTGCGCCAGAGAAAATAAGAAAGTACGGTTTTGCGTTTCAGGGAAAAGAGTGCCTGATCGGATAGTCTTTTGTGATGCGCAGAGGTGCGTAAGGAGATGCACCCTGCGCGGCGAGTAGGGAAAGGTTAAATCAACAGCTCAATATTATAGTTCCGCAGCCAGTAGTTGACCTGCAGCAGATACGCAAGTAGCTGAGGCCCTGCCATGAGCTGTCCGTAGAACGGTCTGCCATAGTCTGAAGGCTGGCTGATGTAGTCGAGCACTTTATTCAGGTCGATCAGTTCCCGTAGCGGGGCGCGCGTGTCGGACAGTGTTTCCACGATCGCGGTGCGCAGCAGATTTTCGTAGGCGGGATCGTAAGTTTTGGGGTAGGGACTCTTCCTGCGGTATAAAACCTCGCCGGGGAGCAGTCCGTCCGCAGCGGCGCGCAGCAGCCCTTTGACCACGCCGTCCTTGCATTTCATGGACCATGGTACATTCCACAGATATTCCACGATGCGGTGGTCGGCGAACGGAACGCGCGCCTCGAGGCCTGCGTGCATACTTGTGCGGTCCATGCGGTCAAGCAGCGTCTGCATAAACCACTTAATATTGAGATAAGAAATTTCCCGTCTGCGTTTTTCTTCGCTGTTTTCTCCCTCTAAAACAGGGACTTCCGATATGGTTTTCGCATACGCGGCATGGGCATATTCCTTCAGGGGGAGAATGGATAATACACTGTCCTTCAGGAGCATGGTGCGCGGTGAGAAATCCATTGACCATGGGAAACAGTCCGCGTCAAAGCATTCTTTCTTGTGGAACCATGGATAACCGCCGAAGATTTCATCGGCGCACTCCCCCGTTAAGGTGACTTTGTGGCTGGCGGCGACTCTCTTGCAGAAGTAGAGCATGGATGCCTCGACATCCGCCATGCATGGAAGGTCTCTGGCATCGACCGCCTCGAATAAATATTCATACAAATCTGTGTTGGAACATTCAAGGTATTGATGGTTGGTATGGCAGTGGGCGATCATCAGATCAACCCACGGTCTGTCCTGTGAGGGCTGAAAAGCGTTTGCCCTGAAATTTTTATCGTTGTCCTTGAAGTCAAAGGAGTATGTATCGAGCCTCTTACCCTGCTTTTGAAGCTCGCTGCTGCATACCGCTGTGACAAGACTACTGTCCACACCGCCCGATAAGAAGGTACAGACAGGCACATCAGAGAGCATTTGCAGCCGGATTGCGTCTGTGACCAGATACCGGGTTTTCTCGACTGTGTTTTGCCAGTCATCTTTATGTGGATAACTCTCCAGTTTCCAGTAGCACTTTGTGGATAGGTGCTGGGAAAAATCGGAGCCGTAATATTCGAGATAATGTCCCGGCAGCAGCTCATCTATATTTTTAAAAACACCCTTTCCATAGGTCTTTGCAGGGCCAAGACCGAAAATCTCACAGAGCCCGTCGCGGTCAACCTGTACTTTAAAGTCAGGAAAGCACAGGATTCCTTTCAGCTCGGAGGAAAAGATGAGGGTGTTGCCAAAGAGGGTATAAAACAAAGGTTTTACACCGAGTCTGTCACGAAACAGATATAACCGTTGCAGTGTTTCATCGTATATGGCAAAGGAAAAAATACCATTTAATTGTGTGATATAAGAAGTGCCATGAAGGAGATATCCCATCAGGATCACTTCTGTATCGCAGGTGGTTTCAAAGACGATGCCTTCCTTCTCCAGTTCGCGGCGGAGGCTGGGCATGTTGTAGATCTCACCGTTGTAACAGATGACAGCGCGGTGGTTTTCAAGCTGCCTTGCCATGGGCTGCTTTCCGTATTCGAGGTCCAGAATGGACAGACGGGTGTGGGAGAGTCCGCAGTTTCTTGACAGCCAGACTCCGTTTTCATCCGGTCCGCGGTGATGCTGGCGGGTATTCATCTTCTGCAGGATGGAGAACCATCTTGCGGATTCTTCCTTATAGTTTACATGAAAACTGCTAAAGCCTGCGATTCCACACATTTTCTATTTCCTTTTCTATAAAAATGATTCAACATACTTTGCAGGACTTGATGCCTGCAGATTGTGATGATGGAACTGGATCGTCACATGTAGTCTTTGAGGATTGGCTGATACTGTTTGTGTTCCAGCGCCATTTCCAGTGTCGGTATCAATAGTTCAACGTGCGCGACCAGAGAGTTTGGTTTTGTCTGATAGTTATCCTGTCCGAATGGGACAAAGTAGATATTTTTGCTGTTGCACAACAGCCCGATATTCTTCAGGTTCATGCCGAGTCCGTCGTTGGTTGAGATGGAGATGACGAGGGGCTTGTTGTTGCGCATGTGGGCTTTGGCCGCCATGAGGACCGGCGTGTCGGTAATGCCGTTTGCAAGCTTTGCGGCGGTGTTTCCGGTGCAGGGGAGGATTGCCAGTGCGTCGAGATACGCTTTCGGGCCGATTGGTTCTGCGCCGGGGATGGTTACAATTGGTTCTTTTCCTGTGATTTCTTTTATTTTCGCGATATATGTGTCGGGTTTTCCGAAGCGGCTCTCGATCGTCTGGGACGCGTCTGACAGGATCGGGTAGATGTCAGCGCCGGCGTCAGACAGCTTTTGCAGTTCTGTGAAGGTTTTTTCAAAAGTACAGAAAGAGCCGGTCAGTGCGATTCCAATTTTTTTTCCTTTGATTTCCATGTAGATCAGGCCTCCTATAGTCTGTTGATGACATATTCAGTTAAATATTTTGCGCAGCTTTCTCCGGCGTATTTTCCGGGAAGTCCCGGGCAGAAGTGAATGTTTACGTTTAATTTCCGGGCAGTCTCATAATCGGCGCCTGTCTTGTTGGAGGCGATGTCGATAACGATGGCGTTTGGCGACACTTTCTCGAGGCATCTGCGGTTCAGGACACGGGCTGGGATGGTATTAAAGATGTACTCATAGCAGCAGATGTTATTCCACAGCTTTGACAGGTGCAGCGTCTCGAATCCGAGGGCGCACGCGAGAGCGAGCTCATTGGCGTCGTTGGAGCACACGGTAACGCAGGCGTGGAGTCCCTGCAGGCGGTCAGCGATGATCTTGCCGCATCGGCCGTAACCCAGCACGAGGGTATTGCTCATGTGGAGGTTTGTGTCCTTGTGCAGCAGCGCTTCTAAAATAGCGCCCTCCGCGGTGGAGACGGCATTGTACAGAGACATCGGTTCATCGCGCATAAAGTCATGGCAGTGGATCTCCCGCTCCTCACAGGTCTTGCGGAAGTCGTCCGGTATGACGCCCGCAAAGATTTTCTGGTGCTTGTGGATGCCCCGCTGCAGTTCTGAGATACTGATTGCAGCATCAGAATTTTCCTCGCAGTAGAGGGAATCGGACTTTGTGAACGGAATGCCGCCTATGATCACGGGCGCGGAGTCGAGGGCCTCACGCAGGGAGTCCGTGAAGGATAATTTCGATTTTATGGAGGGACTGCAGGGGATGTTGACTGTGCGGAAACAGAGAACCCGATAACCTTTTTCAGCCAATATCGGTGCCATGCACGCCGTCCGCCTGTCGCCGCCTAAGATTGCGATATCGTATTTTGCCATGGTTCTTGGAGGCATATCGCACCTCCCTATTATAAATCAACTTATCTTTAAAATATGACAATTATTTGAATAGGTTCCAGTAAGGAGGACTAAATACATTTTACTGGAACTAATTTATTTTTTTCATCCAGAGGTATGACGAGCGGTGTCATACAGATCACGGCGCCTTCGCCGATCGTCTCCGGCAGGTTGGCAAGCACGCTGAAATTTTTTAGTGCGCCTTTGCCGGGATCTGCGCTTTTCTTGATTTCGACAGGATATAATCTCCCGTTTTCCAGAATAATGAGATCGATTTCCATGCCGTTGTTATCCCGATAATAGCAAAGGCGGCTGCGGGCGTTGATTCCTTGATTGGCATATCCTTTGATAATCTCAGATATCACATAGTTTTCAAACATTGCCCCGGCCATGGCGGACAGTTCCAGGGCTCTGGGATTATTCCACATGGAAAGATAGCACGCAAGACCAGTGTCCATAAAATAGAGTTTTGGGCGTTTGACAATACGCTTAATCGTATTTCCTGAATAGGGGGGCAGCAAGTATACAAGTCCGGAGGACACTAAGATCGAAAGCCAGCTGTCAGCAGTCTTGCGGTCGATTTCCACATCTTTTGCCAGATCGGCAAGGTTTACTTCCTGGCTTGTTCTCGCTGCAGTGCATGACAGGAATTTTAAGAACCTGCCTTCCTCTTTGATGTGAACAAGGTCGCGGATATCGCGCTCCAGATAGGTCTGCATATAGGCGCCGAAATAATCCTCTGCAAGCAGGTCTTTGTCTGTGATCATACGAGGCATTCCGCCTCTGTATATTTTTTCGAAAAGGTCTGTGATCGTATCGTCCGACTCTGTCATTGGAACCCGGTCAGGCCGGAAGGACGTTGATGGACGCTGTTCAATTTCGGCGCGTGACAGGGAGTACATAGACAGGATTCCCACTCTGCCAGCAAGGGATTCACTCACGTTGTGCATCATATGGAACATTTGGGAACCGGTCAGATAATACATACCATTTTGCCCGGAACGGTCAACGTATATTTTGATATAGGACAGCAGTTCCGGGGCATACTGGATCTCGTCAATGATCAGGGGGGCCCGATACTGCTGTAAAAATAGTTCAGGATCTTCTCTTGCAAGATTTCTGATACGGGGATAGTCGAGTGTTACATATTGAATTTGTTTGTTTTTCTCGTTTGCAGATAGTTCTTTTAGGCGGTTTAATAAGGTTGTCTTTCCAACTTGTCTGGCGCCGCAGACGATGACGACGGGGAAGTGCTCTGATAAATTGTTTAATTTGGATTCCATGATGCGATGGATATACATTGAAAGTCCTCCTTTTAATGCAAACTTTTTATTTGGATTTTTAATCTGTATTTTAATCGGTATTCTTTTTCTGAATTTTATACAAAAAAGGAATAGTAGTCTCTATTTGTATTATACAAAGATTGTTTCTTTTTATCAAGTTTGATATTTGTTTTTCTGAATTATACTACAAAGTAGTTTACAAGTTTGACTTGATAGGGTAGGATTAATTTTATGAAACAGTAAGGATCTGTAGAAACAGAAGGAAAGGGGAATCATGATGGAGCAGTCTATTTTGGAACAGATCAAAAGTGCAGTGACGGAGGATGGGAGACTTCCTGCGGATTTTTCACTGCCGGATGAAGGACCCGAGGAGCGGGTAAAGTTTGCACCAGGAGCGATGGACGGGATCTTGTTTTATCACACGGCAGGTCAGGAATCGGAAGAGTCGGAGGGCTATCCGTTTCTGATAAAGGCGATTGAGTGTTCGGCCGAGGGCAGAACGGACGAGGCGGCGGAAGCTGTTGCTGAATTTGCTGCGCAATATAAGGTTCTGGGATATATTGACCTGTTTCAGGAATATATCATCGACAACCAGAACAGACTTCCCGCGGGAAACGTCCTGAATTTTGCGATTGGCCTGATGCGGGAGGGGACGAAAGCGGAGGCGGTGAAGTTTGGGATGTCGCTGCTGGAACTGATCGACTGGAAACAGCAGGAGGAACTCAAGCAGGATGTCAGGATTTTGGCGTTGGAGGACGAGTTTACCCTGTATGCGGCGTTTCTGATGCGCAGTTGGGAGAATCCGAATAAAGAACTGTTTGAGATCCTGAAAAAGGTAGAAGGCTGGGGGCGTGTCCACCTGGTTCGCATGATCGAGGCGGATACGGACGAGATCGAGGAATGGCTGGTGCGCAATGGCGTACGCAATGCTGTTCTTCCCGCATACTCGGGGCTGGATTGTTTTGAAAAGGTGCACTATCTTGCGCGGATTCGCAGTGACAATCTGGATTTGGATACATACCGCGGGCTTGCCGATATTCTGGATGCGATGCTGGATGAGGGACCTGTTGCAGGGCTTTCTGCGCTGGACAATAAGGAGGAAGTGATGCAGGCCTTTTTTGATGCGGCAACGGCACGGACCGATCTCGAAGCGCAGGATTATGTGGTCCTGCTCAATCTGAAAGACTATATCAAGGGTGCAGATCCGGATTCTGCCTCGCCATTAGGCGCGTGCCTGACTGCATTTTTGCATGCATCTAAGGTAAGGAATACAATCCTGTCAGCACTAAAGCAAGGTGAGGCATTTGAAATTGCAAGACGCCTTGGAATAGAGTATCAGGAATATGCGTATGAGGCTGTTTTGGAGGATTTCGTGAAGAATGCGTGGATCGCCTCACGCCTGATCGTGGACGGTTATAAGGTTCAGGAGATTGTTGACCTGGCATATGACAGGCTGGATGTAGAGCATCTGGCAACAGGCGCTGCGGATGAAGTTGGTCTGGGAGAGACGTATGCGGCACATAACGCGTTGACGTTTATTTTGCAGGAATTGGGCAGCTATATAGGAACGGGTGAGAAGCTGATCAGGCCTGCGCTGAGATCTCCAGTGGTACGCAACAGGCATATGGCTCTCTCTGTGCTCGAGAAGTGGCTGGACAGTTCCGGTGCACAGTCCATACAGGAGATGTCGCCGGAACTCGGGGAATATCTCAAAAGTCTGCTGCCGGATGAAGTGCGAGAGGATCTCCGGCAGAGAATAAAACAAATGTTTGAAAAGAAAGCGTGAATGATCAGGCTTTTTGGGATCTGGGTAAAGGTTCAGGAGCAGTAAAAGGGCAAAAACCCGCGAAGATGGAGGACAAGTATGCGCAGCGAAAAAGAAATGTATCAATTATTGTTGGATATTGCAAATGCAGATGACAGGATTCTGGCAGTATACATGAATGGTTCGAGGACCAATGTGAATGTGCCAAAAGACATTTTCCAGGATTATGATGTTGTGTATGTGGTGCGGGAGACACGGCCTTTTATCGAGGATAAAAACTGGATTCGTCATTTCGGTGATATTCTGTATATGCAGTATCCGGATGAGAGTCCGGATGAACCGGGTGACAAGGAAAATCTATACGGCTGGCTGATGCAGTTTGATGATGGAAACAGAATCGACCTTCATGTGGAGTCTGTCGCACATGCAACGGATCATATTTTTGACGACAAGCTTTGCAGGATTCTGCTGGATAAAGCGCACATTCTGCCAGAGATACCGGAGGCGAGCGACGAGGATTATCGTGTGAAGCGGCCGACGGAAGCTCAATTTCAGGCGTGCACAAATGAATTCTGGTGGTGCAGCAACAATCTGGCGAAGGGCTTATGGCGGGAGGAGATCCCGTATGTGCAGGATATGGCCAATTTTGTCGTCCGCAAGCAGCTCGAAAAGATGCTTGCGTGGAAGGTCGGTATTCAGACCAATTTTCAAGTCAGTGTCGGGAAGTCAGCCAAGTATCTGTACAGATGGCTTGACGCTAAGGAGTATCAGAGGTATCTGGACACTTATTTTGGCGGGAAGGTCGAGGAGGCCTGGGAGGCTGTTTGGCGGATGTGCGATTTGTTTGAAGATATGTCTATGTATGTGGCGCGTGAGTTAGGGTATCTATATAATGCCAAGGAAGGGAAAGCGGCGAGAGGGTTTCTGGAGCATGTGAGAAAACTGCCAAAAGATGCAAAGAGTGTGTAAATTGATCGATCAGAGGAAGAAAAAAGAACATTGCAAGTCGATTATAATTGCTTTATAATATTCGTGTGTCGCAATGGGCATTCTTATAATAAAGGGCTAAGAACAGAAAGGGGAAAGGTATGCAGCAGGGGATTGCGATTTTCATGTTTATTTTCATCTTTGCATTGGCATCTGCGTGTGTGTGGATGGGATTCTGCCATGATCGAATGCGGTTTGTAAGAGTATCTTTTTTATATTTTCATGCAATCTATTTTGTACTTTCAGTTGTAAAGATTGTTCTGGGCAGTGCAGAGAATACACTGTTCGAGAGTTTCTGGGATATAGAAAAACGAACATACATTCATTACGGCGTGCCGCTTGTCGTATTTTGCGCGGTGACGCTTGCGCTGTTGATCAAAGGGAAGTGGTTTTCGGACAAGCGGATCATTGATGCATTTTGCGCAGTGATGTTTCCGGGAAGTATTTTGCTCTTTCTTGTAAATGGCAGGATCACCAATGGAACTTATTGTGTCCTGTTTTTAGTTTGTGCGTGTCTGACACTTGTAGTGAAATTTGCTGGCAGAATCGAGCTTTCGTATTACCAGAAGCAGGAATTTGGGAAAGCTGCCCGTGCAGCAGTTCCATATGTGGGTGTGTGGGTGGCGATGCATTGCATGTTCCTGCCCAATGAACTGTATATAAACAATCCGGGTGAGTTTACCGGAAGTTATGTGCCTTTCCTTGCGATCACTGTCTGCGGCGCCCTTGTGATCACAGTTCTGCTTATTTTGGGGGAATTTTTTCTGCTCCCGAAGGCGCTGGGATGCTATATGAATTTCTTTTTTATGGGAGCGGCAATGATGGGATATATACAAAATATGTTCCTGAATGGCAAAATGGAAATTCTTGACGGGGACGAGCAGGTGTGGCCGGCAGCACAGCAGATGATCAATATTGTTTTGTGGATCGCGGTGATCGCGGCGTTGATGGTGCTATGTGCCCGAAAGAAAGCAGTGGCCAGGGTTGGCAGGGCAGTATGCATTTATATCTTATTGATTCAGACCGTGACGCTTGGGTATCTGGTCGCAGTGACAGACCTTGGCAGCAACAGCCAGGCGGAGGCGATGACAATACAAAATTCCCTTGAGGTAGCAGAAGGACAGAATGTTCTGGTGTTTGTTTTAGACCGTTTTGACAGCAGCTGGATGGAGACTGTGTATGAGGAGGATGCGGATTTTTGCGAACCGCTGGCAGATTTCATCTTCTATCGGAATGCCACATCCCAGTTTGCAAATACGGGACCGGGAATACCCTATCTGCTGACAGCGACAGCGTGGAAGGAAGCCTATGGGACTGACTATGGAGCGCATGCGTATCAGGACAGCAGCCTGTTGCAGGACATGAGGCAGCAGGGGTTTGATCTTGGAATTTATACAAGTGCGGGTCTTGTTTCCAGTCAGATGTATGACACGATATCCAATTACAGCGATACAGTTGAGAAAACATATCGTGTCGGCACAACAATCTATACTATGTGGAAATGCGCCATGTACCAGACGACACCGTTTCTGTTAAAAAATCAGTATTCTTACTATTCGGATGATATTGCGGGAATCGTGAGGGCGCCGCAGGTGTGGGATACAGAGAATGATTTCTGGTTCTGGGAGCGGCTTAGGGACGAGGGACTGACGGTGTCTTCTGATTATGCAAAGGCATTTCGGTTTTATCATATGCATGGGGCGCACGAACCGTATATATTTTCGGATGATATGAGATACGACAAGACAGGACGCGATACAGGGCTTTATTCACAGATCCGCGGCAGCATGAAGATTGTGTACGCATATATGGAGCAGCTCAAAGCTCTGGGGAAATATGATGACGCCACGATTATCATTACAGCGGATCACGGGCAGCAGACGGATTTCATAGAGGAGACAGGAAAACCGCAGAGAGTGTCGTCCCCGGTTATTATGATCAAGGAGCCACATCAGAAAGGTTCCCGGCTGCAAGTCAGTGATGTGCCGGTTTCGCAGGCGCAGATGCTGGCATCCATGGTCAGGAGCATGGGGATGGACAGCCGGAAATATGGAATAACGCTGGATCAGGCGGCAGAGGAATCAGATAAGGAACGGGTATTTGTAATATTGTATCCTGAATTTGTCAAATATACGATTACTGGAGATGTATGGGATATGAATAACTGGACAGGCGAACTGCTGCAGGAAGAGTGAAAGGATTATCAATATATGGTAGAAAACAAATTAGTGAGGGCAATCCGAACGGAATTTGCGAAGAAACGCATTCTGGTGCTTGGGGATCTGATGGTAGACGAGTATATCCTGGGAAAAGTCGGACGGATCTCGCCGGAGGCACCCGTGCCGGTTCTAAATTACAAAGGAACAGAGCGCAACGCCGGAGGCGCGTCCAATGTGGCTCTGAATATGCACGCGATGGGAGGGAAGCTTTCCGTGGCAGGCGTCGCAGGGGGGGATGACAGCGGGATATGGCTGCGGGAGTTTCTGCAGGCTGTGCCCATCAACACAGAAGGGATCGTAGCTGAGGAAAGCCGCATGACAACAGTAAAGACGCGTTTTGCGACCAAAGCGCAGCAGCTCTTGCGCGTAGACCGTGAGGACAGCAGTCCGATCCAGGAGATCACGCAGGCGAAAATTCTTGATTACATGCTACATCATATTTCCGAGTGGGATGCAGTGGTGCTTTCGGACTATTGTAAGGGTGTGTTTGAGAACGCGGATTTTGTGCGGCGGATCATTCGAATCTGCAATGAGAATAATGTGATCGTGACGATCGATTCCAAGAGCCGTCATATCGATGCATTTGAGAATGCGGATTTTGTGAAGCCAAACAATCTGGAACTGGAGAATGCGGTCAATATAGAAATTAATGACCTGGAGTCCCTCGACAGAGCCGGCAAGGCATATCTGGAGCGATCCGGGGCAAAGAGTATTATCGTGACAAGAGGCGCAGAGGGGATTTCAATCTTTGAGCGCGGAAATGGACGGAGAGATTACGCGTCGAAAGCTGTGCAGGTGTTTGACGTGACCGGTGCAGGGGATACGGTGATCAGTGCGATGACCCTTGGGCTTGCAAGCGGACTTGCGCTTGATGATGCGGCAGTTCTTGCGAACATTGCGGCGGGCATTGTCATAGGAAAACGGGGGACTGCTGTTGTCACAAGAGAGGAACTTTTGGAGAGGTTGTATGAAAAGTAGTACAAAAAAGAAAATCATATCATTGGAGGAACTGAAAAAAGAGATCAGATGTGCAAAACAGCAGCAAAAAACAGTCGTATCTACAAGCGGCTGTTTCGATATCCTCCATGCAGGTCATGTGACTTATCTGGAAGAGGCAAAGGCAAAGGGGGACGTGCTGATCGTGCTGCTCAATTCAGACAGTTCTGTCCGGGCATTAAAAGGCAGCACAAGACCGATCGTACCGGAAAAAGAGCGGGCGGTTGTGCTTGCCGGACTTGAGAGCGTTGATTTTGTATGTATCTTCTCTGATCGGACACCCTGTGCTGTCATTGACAGCATAAAGCCGGATATTGTCATCAAGGGTGGCGATTATGCGGGAAAGCATATTCCGGAGATGGACAGTGTGGCGGCCTACGGAGGCAGAGTAGAGTATGTCAATGTCGTTGACGGATGTTCTACGACAAATATAGTAGAAAAAATCATAAAAACAATGGAGGAGTCATCATGAGTATTATTGTGACAGGCGGAGCGGGTTTTATCGGGAGCTGTATCGTGCGGGAACTCAATGACCGCGGAATAGAGGATATCATTATTGTAGATCACATCGCACAGACCGATAAGTGGATGAATCTGAGAAATAAGAAATATACAAAGTATATTAACCGTGATGAATTTCCGGGGCAGCTTGCATCCTATGCGGGCAGGGTTTCCCATGTGATCCACATGGGGGCGTGTTCCTCGACGACAGAGCGGAATTTTGACTTTTTATATCAAAATAATCTGGAGTACACACAGATGCTCTGGAAATTCTGCGTGGAGAACCGGATCAGTTTTATCTATGCCAGCAGTGCCGCCACTTATGGGGACGGCACACAGGGATTTGACGACAGGGAGGATCTTGGCAGACTGCGGCCGCTGAACGGGTACGGGTATTCCAAGCAGCTTTTTGACTTGTGGGTGGAAAAACAGGAATTGCGGCCGAAACAATATGTCGGGTTCAAGTTCTTCAATGTCTATGGACCAAATGAATATTTCAAGGGCAGTATGGCAAGTGTGATCTTTCACGCCTTTCACAAGATCAAGGAAACCGGTGAGATGGGATTGTTCCGGTCGTACAGGGAAGAATATGCAGATGGCGGGCAGCTTCGGGACTTTGTGTATGTCAAGGATATCTGCAGGGTGATCCTGTTTATGATTGACCATCCTGAGGTGAGCGGGCTGTTTAATCTCGGAACAGGCACTGCGAGAAGTTTTTACGATCTGGCATCGGCAACTTTTGATGCGATGGGGTTAGAGCCCAATATTAAGTACATTGAAATGCCAGAGACACTTCGGC
Source organism: Lachnospiraceae bacterium UBA7179 (assembly GCA_002491195.1). Lineage (GTDB taxonomy): Bacteria > Bacillota > Clostridia > Lachnospirales > Lachnospiraceae > COE1. The sequence goes on along the minus strand of DKVL01000108.1, from coordinate 68,990 downwards.
CAAAGTATCAGTATTTCACCCAGGCGGTGATGGACAAGCTGCGCGGTGTCGGTTATCAGGAGCCGTTTACTTCTCTCGAGGACGGTGCGCGCGACTATGTCTGCAATTACCTTGCAAAAGGATATGAGATTTATTAGATAAGGGAGAAAGCGTATGTTGGAATATATCAGAGCAAATATAGAAGAGAGTATTGCCGCAAAAGAAAAGCTCCTGCGTGATGAGGCGCTGCTCGGGACGGTTGAAAAGGTGGCTCGTCTGTGTGTTGAGGCATATCAGAGGGGAAATAAGCTTCTGATCTGTGGAAATGGAGGCAGTGCGTCCGATGCGCTGCATATGGCGGGCGAACTCGTGGGCAGGTATCAGATGGAGCGCAGGGGAGTTTCTGCTATTGTACTGAATGCGAACACCGCAGTGATGACTGCGATCTCCAATGATTATGATTATGAGTGCGTTTTTTCCAGGCAGGTTGCAGCGATCGGGAAAGAAGGGGATGTGCTGTTTGGCATCTCAACCAGCGGAAATTCCGCGAATATCGTAAAGGCGCTGCAGGAGGCAGGAAAGAGGCAGATCAGCACTGTGGGACTGACTGGAAGGGACGGAGGACTGATGCGCTCGTGCGCAGATCATCTGCTCAATGTACCTTCGGACAATACTCCCAGGATTCAGGAGATGCATATCTTGTTGATCCATACGATCTGCGGATTGATCGAGAACAGTCTGTGTGAACAGGGATTCTGGACTGGGGAGCAGGATTGATATGGCGTGGCATGATACATGGAGTAAAGCCTGCCGGTGGATGAATATATGGATGTCACAGTTTCGGGTGATGGGACGAAAGAATCAGAGGCCATCTGTTCAGGATGCCCGCGGTGCAGTGGTGATCAAAATGGATGCGATCGGGGATTTCCTGATCTGGCTTGACAGTGCGTCACAGTACAGAAGACTTGATCCGGAACAGAAGATCACGCTGGTGTGCAACACGGCCTGTGCTGAGATTGCTGAAAAGACAGGCTTTTTTGATGAGATCATACCAGTCCAGAGCAAAAGATTTGAGTCGGATAACAAATACAAGAAGGAAATATGGGACAGTTTCCGCGATCAGAATTTTCATACACTGTTGCAGCCGGCGTATTCGCGCACGATCGATATGGATCTGCTTGCCATGAATATTCCAGCAGAGGAGAAGATCGCCTTTGTGGCAGATGAATCGAGGGTAAATTTAAGCCGCTATATGGCATTCAAGACAATCCGCGCAAAATTGGATCGGATCTATGACAAGCTGATTCCATCAGGCGGGGAAAAACGGATGGAACTTGAGAGGAACGCGATGTTTATCAGGGGATTGGGACTGGACTTTCAAGCGGGGTATCCGTCACTTCCGCAGATGCAGGTGCGGCAGGGAGTGATCCCGCCCAAACCGTATGCGGTCATTTTCCCTGGTGCGAGTTCGGGCAAGAAGATGTGGCAGATTGAGCGGTATGCAAAGGTTGGAACATATCTGATCTCGGAAAGGGATATGGATGTCTATCTGTGCGGAGGAGAGAATGAGGCATATCTGTACAGACAGTTTGTGGATGCCATAGGGCAGTCTGGGTACAGGGAAAGGGTGCACGATCTGTTTGGAAAGACGACGCTGCCTGAACTTGCGGAGGTTATTCGGAATGCCAGTTTATTTGTCGGAAATGACACGAGCGGGATTCATTTTGCGGCGGCAGTGAATACGAAAGGAATCTGCATCTTTGGTGAGTTTGCGTATGGGAGATTTCTGCCATACCGGTGTGAGCGCGACTGTGGGGATCACGCTCCGATCATTGTGTGCAGTGCAAACAAGAACTGCGCGGGGTGCGCTTATGGAACGATTACAACAGAATGTAAAGAACATCTGATCAGAACCGGACGATACCAATGTATGGACGATGTGAGTGTGGAACAGGTGTTGAGAGAGATTTGAGTGAAGATATATGGAGAGAGCAATTTTCCTGGACAGGGATGGAACGATCAATGTAGACGTAGATTATCTGCATGAGCCTGATCAACTGAGGTTTATCGATGGAACAGTCGAAGCGCTGGCTCTATTGAAAGCACACGGATATAAACTGATCGTGATATCCAATCAGTCTGGCATCGGCAGAGGATATTTTGGTGCACAGGATGTGGAGCAGCTGCATCGGTATATGAATCGTATTCTGCAGGAGCACAACGCGGCGATCGATGCGTTTTATTACTGTCCTCATGTGGAGCAGGACAGGTGCATGTGCAGAAAGCCGCATACTGGTCTGATCGACCGTGCTGCGGCGGAGTGGGAGATCGACCGGTCACGATCCTACATGGTCGGCGACAAAGAAGCAGATGTCCTGACAGCAATAAACGCGGGATGCAGCTATGGGCTGCTTTTGAGCGGACATATGGTATCAAGGGGACTTCAGGAAAAATATAAGGATGATCTGTACAAAAATCTGTGGGATTTTGCACAACATATCTGCGCACAAGAGGTGAAATAGAGAATGAAGTTTGATTTGATTGCACAATTATACAAAAAAGTACCCGGACATACAAGGACCTGTTTTGTGTCAGGGGTCATCATTGGCTGGCTGACACATTTTTACATGCTGACGAATAAATTTCCAAATTGGGACGATGCTAATAATATAGATGCTTTTGGCAGCGGCGATTATCTTGGCAGATGGTTCTTAAAGTATATTCATCCTCTTGGAGGAAAATACAGTATTCCTGCGGTGCATGGTTTCCTGCTGATCCTTTGCATTGCTGTATCTGCCTGTCTGATCATGGAAATATTGCAAATGAAAAGCGTTACAAGCGCAGTTCTGACAGCCGCAGTTCTGGAGACATTTCCAAGTGTGGTGAGCACGATGACCTTTATGTTTATGGCGCACACGTCAGGAATCGGCATTCTCATGGTGACGCTTGCAGTATATTTGTTAAGGAAATACCGGTATGGCTGGCTGCCCTGCGCGGTGTCTCTGATCTGTGTGCTTGGGATCTATCAGAGCTATATCAGTTTTGCGATAACATTGATGCTGCTTGGCATGATCGCGGATATCTTTCATGGTAAAAAGTTTCCTGAGATACTGAAAGAGGGGATTGTATGTGTTCTGGTGCTGGGAGCAGGAGTGCTTGTTTATATGAAATTATCGCATGTGATCTATCCGAATCTGGACAATGAGACATATGGCGGTGTGGGAAATATGGGGCAGATTGCGGTCAGTGAGATGCCAATACTGATTGGGAGGTGTTATAAGCGTTTTCTTGAATACTTCTTATGGAAACCGTTTGCGTTTGTGAGCAGAACTGCACAGGCTGCGAACATGATTACATGCGTTCTTGCAGCAGCGCTTTTCCTGTATCTTGTGATCACACGAAAACTGTATCAGAATATCCTGACCTTTCTCGTGTTGATACTGCTCTGCGGTTTTGTTCCGCTGGCGGCGGCATTTATCTATTTTATGGCGCCTGAGGTCACGTATTCCATGCTGATGCTGTATGCGTATGCATTGATCTATGTGACTGTGCTTGCACTCCTTGAGTATTGTATGGAGGATTGGCAGGGGAAGCCAGTGTCCGCCAGATGGAGGAACGGAATGCGGTATGCGGCGGTGACTGTGACTGTGTGTACGGTCTTTGTGAGCAGTTATACGGATTATCTGTTGACGAATCGTGCGTATCTGAGAACCAATTTTGCAGCAGAGCGGGTACAGCAGTACTTTAACAGGGTGATCGCCAGGGTTGAGAACACAGAAGGGTATGAAGAAGGGGATCGCGTTAAGATTCTCGGGGAGTTTTATTACAAGGATAATCCAAGTACTGCTGAGATCGACATTCTGGACTCCGAGGATCTCAGGCAGCTTGACGGGGTGGCGCTTGAGAATGGTCTGGTGACAACGGGAGTCCGGGATAATTTTATCAGGATGTTTGTTGGCTATGATCTGGTGGATATGAGTTCTGAGGAGCGGGATGCCATCATGGAGACGGCGGAATACAAAAATATGCCAGTGTATCCCCAGGATGGCTGCGTGCAGAGGATTCAGGATATCTGGGTTGTAAAGATGTGCGAATAAATTTTTGCATGGAAGAAGGGCTTTTTTGCATTTATAAACAAATGATAAATATATTTAAAAATTTGTTAAATAAAGGCTAATTATGTTGTTTTGAAGCTAATTTCGCCTTATACTTTAAGTTCGATAAGGAAAGTAAAAGGTGCAGCAAAGATGGAGATTCGTTTTAGAAATTACAGAAGAGCTATCACCATAGTGCTGATGGCTCTTGTTGTGCTCGCGATAGGGAAAATGACTTCAGAGAAGGAATATTATGTTGATGCATCCTATGGAGACTCCGCAGGGGCCGATGATGGAACGTTTGAGCTCCAGCTATGGGTCAACCATAGTAATTATGTGAAATGGTGGAGTGATGAACAGAATGACAGGTATGTTCTCTTTGTTCCGGGGGCAATGGAGGGGAAGAAACTGAACCTGACGTTTCCTGGTGTGGAGTATCTGTTTATTGATGGAGAGAAAGTATATAGTGGAGAGAAATATTGTTTCGCGGAAGGGGAACATACTCTGAAAACGGGTGAATTATCCGACAGTCCGGCATATGATCTGAATGTTATGTATACTTCCAGGATCGCATCTGTTTTTTTGGAAACAGAATCACAGACACTTGATGCCATGCATGCGTCAAAAGATTCTGTAGAATCCGGGAAAATGCTTATCTTAGATGGCAAAGGACGCAAATATTTTGAGGGCGATATAGAGGCGGTTCATTGCCGCGGCAATTCTTCTTTTGAGGAAACAGATAAGAAGTCGTATACGGTCAAATTAGCACAGAAAGCAGATCTGTTTGGAATGGGGGAGGCAAAAAAATGGATTTTGACAGCCAATGCTTTTGACGACACACTTCTTAGGAATACTACGGCTTTTACGATTGCAAGATTTTTAAACCTTGCATATACGCCGGAGGCGCAGTATGTGGATGTCTATGCAAATGGCGGATTTATCGGGAATTATTTGTTATGCGAGAAAATTGAAATAGGAAAGAACCGGGTGGATATCAGGGATTTGGAAGAAGAGAACGAAATCCTCAATGGAGACCTGGATGCGGACAACCTGGAATTTTTTATGGAGCCGCAAGGACGGTTGTTCAGCACCAAAGGATATCGGCTTGACAAAGAACCAGATGATATATCTGGCGGATATCTGCTGGAATTAGAGACAAGTGATCGGTATGGCCTGGAAGCGAGTGGCTTTCTGACATCGCGGATGCAGCCGGTGGTATTTACAAGTCCTAAATATGCATCGTATGGTCAGGTGTCTTATATTGCAAGGCTATATCAGGATTTTGAGGATGCGGCGTTTTCGGAGGATGGATATAGTCCTTATACAGGGGCTGCATACAGTGACTATATTGACATGGATTCCTTTGCGCGGAAGTATCTTCTTGAGGAGCTAGTCAAGAATCTGGATGCATCGTTTACCAGCCAGTATATTTATATGTTTGATGGCAGTATCAGTGATAAGTTTTTTGCTGGTCCCTGCTGGGATTATGACAAATCAATAGCAGCTTCCGGAATTACAGAGGACGGGATCAATCTGCATGATCCGGATGGCCTGTATGCGGCAGTACAGGAAAAAGATTCAGATCTGTGGTATGCCTTGTACCAGCATGAGGATTTCAGGGAAAAGGTGGCTGAAGTGTTTTTCCAGGAGCTAGAGCCACTGCTTAGGGAGTATACAGGCGACTTACTGTATTCGAATAAGGAACAGATCAGAAAGTCAAATGACTGCAACATGATAAGATGGAATACCTTTCCGCAGACAGAGGGACTTGACGCAAAACGGGATCAATATGACCAGAAGGTAGATGAGCTTATAGAATTTATACAGAAACGCATGGATTTTTTGGATCGTGAATGGGGAGCGGCTGGCGTTGATTGGAAAAGAAAGACTTCTGAGCAAAATACAAAAGTATGCTGGTATACCCCCAAGATGACTGCGTGCAGAGGATTCAAAATATCTGGGTTGTAAAGATATGCGAGTAAATTCTGCAGGAAAGGAGCGGCTTTATTGTATTTATAAATAAATGATAAATAAAATAAAAAAAATGTTAAATAAAGGCTGATTATGTTGTTTTGAAAATAATTGCGCCTTATACTTTAAATTCGATAAGGAACTGTAAAGAAATAACGTGACATATTGTTAGGGTGTTTCTTTACAGTTCCTAAGGAAAGTAAAAGGTGCAGCAAAGATGGAGATTTGTTTTAGAAACTACAGAAGAGTCATCATCATAGTGCTGATGGCTCTTGTTGTACTCGCGATAGGGAAATTGACTTCAGAGAAGGAATATTATGTTGAGACATCCTATAGAGACTACGCAGGGGCTGATGATGGAACGTTTGAGCTTCGGCTGTGGGTTAGCCGTAGTAATTATGTGCAATGGTGGAGTGATGAACAGAATGATAGATATGTTCTCTTTGTTCCAGGAGCAATGGAGGGGAAGAAGCTGAATCTGACATTTCCTGGTGTGGAGTATCTGTTTATTGATGGGGAAAAGGTATATAATGGAGAGAAATATTGTTTCGCAGAAGGGGAACATATTCTGAAAATGGGTGAATTTTCTGACAGTCCGATATATGATCTAAATGTTATGTATACTTCCAGGATCGCATCTGTTTTCTTGGAAACAGAATCACAGACACTTGATACTATGCATGCGTCAAAAGATTTTATGGAATCCGGGAAAATGCTTATCTTAGACGGCAAAGGGCGCAAATATTTTGAGGGTGATATAGAGGCAATTCATTGCCGCGGCAATTCCTCTTTTGATGATACGGAAAAGAAGTCGTATACGGTCAAATTAGCACAGAAGGCGGATTTGTTTGGAATGGGGGAAGCAAAAAAATGGATTTTGACAGCAAATGCTTTGGACGATACACTCCTTAGGAATACCACGGCTTATACGATCGCACGGCTTTTAAATCTTGCATATACGCCGGAGGCGCAGTATGTGGATGTCTATGTAAATGGCGGATTTATTGGGAATTATTTGTTGTGTGAGAAAATTGAAATAGGAAAGAACCGGGTGGATATCAGAGATTTAGAAGAAGAGAACGAAATCCTCAATGGAGATCTGGACCCAGACACCCTGGAATTTTTTGCGGAGCCGCTGGGGCGGAGGTTCAGCACCAAAGGATGTCAACTTGACAAGGAACCAGAAGATCTATCTGGCGGATATCTGCTGGAACTAGAACTAAACGATCGGTATGAGCTGGAAGTAAGCGGCTTTCTGACAGATCGGCTGCAATATGTGGTGATTTAAGGCCCTAAATATGCATCTTACAACCAGGTGTCTTATATTGCAGAGCTGTATCAGGATTTTGAGGATGCAGTGTTTTCGGAGGATGGATACAGCCCTTATACAGGGACTGCGTACAGTGACTATATTGACATGGATTCCTTTGCGCGGAAGTATCTTCTTGAGGAGCTTGTCAAGAATCTGGATGCATCATATACAAGTCAGTATCTTTATAAGTTTGATGACAGCGTCAGTGATAAGTTTTTTGCTGGTCCCTGCTGGGATTATGACAAATCGATAGCGGTTTCTTTTATTACAGATCGCGGAACCGATCTGCATGACCCGAATGGGCTGTATGCTGCAGTACAAGAAAAATATTCTAATCTGTGGTATGCCCTGTACCAGCATGAGGATTTCAGGGAAAAGGTGGCTGAAGTGTTTTTCCAGGAGCTAGAGCCACTGCTTAGGGAGTATACAGGCGACTTACTGTATTCGAATAAGGAACAGATCAGAAAGTCAAATGACTGCAACATGATAAGATGGAATACCTTTCCACAGACAGAGGGACTTGACGCAAAACGGGAGCAATATGACCAGAAGGTAGATGAGCTTATAGAATTTATACAGAAACGCATGGATTTTCTGGATCGTGAATGGGGATGACCGAAATATGAGTGAATACAGACATGAATATAAATATATATGCTCAAAACAGCAGCTGGCGTTGATCGGAAATAACCTGCAGGGACTTATGGAGTATGACGAAAATGTGGGAGAAGACAAACAATATGTGATCAGAAGCCTTTATTTTGACGATTACAGGGATTCCTGCCTGTATGACAATATCAATGGAAATGATCCCCGGGAGAAGTTCCGTGTCAGGGTCTATAACCACGATACGTCCTATATTCGGCTGGAGTTAAAGAAGAAAGAAAAGGGAAAGACGAAAAAAGACTTCTGCAGGATCGATGAGGGGATCTGCAAAAGGATGATGCTTGGGATGCCATTGGAAATGGGCGCTGTTGATTCCGATGTATATCGCAAGTTTTGTCTGTGGCAAAATACAAGACTGTTAAGGCCAAAGGTGATCGTGGAATATGACAGGGTGCCATATATATACAGGGACGGAAATGTGAGGGTGACTTTTGATACAAACATACGCTCTGGACAACAGGCAGCGGCATTCCTGGATAACAGCATTGTTACAAGACCTGTCATGCCCCTGAATCAGCATATTCTGGAAGTGAAGTTTGACGAGCTGCTTCCTGATTTTATATATTCTGCAATGCAGATCGAAGGATTGCGTCAGACAACATACTCAAAATATTATATGTGCAGGAAGTACAGTATCGCAGGAGGAAATAGCTTATGAGTTTTAAGGATGTTTTGAAAAAATCGTTTGTAAATAGTTTTACAATGGCGGATTTGTCCTTTTCAGAGACCGCGGTTATATTTGGCATAACGCTGTTATTTGCACTATATATCTTTTGGATCTATCGCGTATATGCAAGGAAAAGTTTTTATAATAAAAGTTTTAACATCGCTCTTGCATCCGTTGCAGTGATTACCGCTGCGGTCATTATCACGATTCAGTCAAGCATTGTGGTGTCGCTCGGTATGGTAGGTGCGTTGTCGATCGTCAGATTCAGGACCGCAGTTAAGGATCCGCTTGATCTGGTATTTATGTTCTGGGCTCTGGCAGTAGGGATCATATGCGGCGTAGGATTGTTTAACGTTGCAGGCATCCTGTCGATCGCAGTGACTGCGATGATTTTTGTGTTGGATAAATTTCCTGTGGCACAGACTCCAATGATATTGATGGTGCAGACAAGGTACTGTGATATGGAAGAGGATATTAATAAGGTTATCATGCAGTACACGAAATATTACAAGGTAAAATCCAGGAATATTACGTCTGACCAGACAAGTATTGTCGTGGAGCTCCGCATAAAGGATGGCGGTTCTCTTGTGCAGAATCTAAGTAGTCTGGAAGGTGTCTCCTATGTCTCAATGATCGATCACGATGGAGAAGTGACATACTGATAAAGAAGAATACACAGACCGGTCGTTACTGTTCAATTCGTTCCAGTAACGACCGGTCTTAATTCTTGTAACGCATTCGAGTAGGGGAAAAATCTTCCCTACTCGATTTGTGGCTTGCGAAAACAGGATGATTGGAGTAATATGGATAGTGTTATTGCGGGAAGGGAGACAGAATGATTCAGAGAATCTGGAAATTGGCAATGTATCTGACAGTGGTTCTCGCTGTTGCATATGGGACTACGGGATGCCGCGGCAAGGGGGATCATAGACAGGGAGATACCTGCATCATTACAGATCTTACAGTGAACTATGAGAAAAATCCGATTGGAATAGACCATACACCGCTATTTGGCTGGCGAATGGAATCAGACATCGAAGGGCAGAGACAGACAGCATACAGGATTAACGTAGCGGAATCCGGGGAACTGTTGGAGCAGCAGGAGTATGTGTGGGACAGTGGAAAGACAGAGTCCGAAATATCTGTGGCAATACCATATGAAGGAGAGGATTTAAAACCGGAAACGCGTTATGTATGGAAAGTGTATGTGTGGAATCAGGATGGTAGTCTGGAAAGCAGCGAGGAAGCAGTATTTGAGACAGGAATGGCCGGCAATGACTGGGATGACGCTTCATGGATCGGAATCAGAAAACACTGCCAGGCAGAAAGCAAAGAAGCGGATGATGCCACAGGGTATCAGATTGAATATGATTTGCGAATAGGGCGGGCAAAGTCTGGTTTCGTGTGGGAAATGGATACCAATCAATATGGGGAATATATGAAGTGCAGCATCAACACTCTGGATGGAAACATTGAACTTTCTATCGCCAGATGTTCGGGTACAGATGAAAAGGAAATTGGCAAGGCACTTCTGAACGAAGAATATTCTGATGCATTTGGCAGCGTGGAGGACTTCTGCAGTGTTTCCCATCATGTCAGGCTGGATCGGAAGGAAACCGCGATAAAGGTTTATATGGATGGAATACCGGTCCTGGAGTCCGCGGATCTGGAGAAATGCAGGGGGCCGGAAAAGATTGGATTGTGGACCGCAAGAGGGGCATACTATGCGTATTATGATAATATAACAATAACAGATCAGGAGAACAATGTGATCTGTAAAGAAACCTTTGACAATCAAAAGGATCATATCTTTTCGCCGTATTATATCAAAGTCACAGATGGCTGGTGCGAAGCTTCGTCTGGTTTTATACTTATGCCAGGCGTGGAGGAGCCGGCGCCTATGCTGCGCCTTTGTTTTGAGAATGCAAGTGACAGCCGTATTCTGTCGGCAAGGCTTTATGCCGCATCATTGGGGGATTATAGGATATACTTAAATGGAGAGGATATCTGCGGAGAATACCTGACACCGGGAAGGTCGAGCTATAACAAAGAGATATACTATAGGACATATGATGTTACAACGTTTGTGAAGGATGGAGACAATGCAAAAAACGTGATCGGTGCAGTGCTTGGACATGGGAGATGTGATAAGGCGAACAGTAATTGGAGCGAAAACATTGCATTTCTGGCCAGGATGGTAATATATTATGAGGATGGAAGCAGTCAGAGCGTTGTCACAGATGACAGCTGGCAGGCGTATCATGACGGACCGATCCGCAATGATGATATGTATCTTGGAGAGTACTATGATGCGGCCAAAGAACAGGATGGGTGGTGCGGGGAGCATTATCTTGCAGATGGATGGCAGCAGGCGGATGTGTTTCCGGAATATGACAAACTGCAAAAAAAGGCGGCGGAGACAGCTGCCGTGAGATGTATAGGACAATTAGACCCTGTGCGTGTGTCAGAACCTGTTCAGGGCGAATATGTGTACGATTTTGGGCAGAATTTTAATGGAAACTGTCAGATTACATTGAAGAATACAGAGAATAAAAAGGGACAGGTTGTTACGATACGTTATGCAGAGGCATTAAATAGTGGGGAACTTTCCGGGCGTGATGATGAGATCGGTACGATTTTTACAGAAAATCTCTATACGGCTGACAATACAGACTATTATGTCATAGGCGGGACGGGCGAGGAGACTTACACGCCAAGTCTTGTATGTCGTGGTTTTCGCTATGTGCAGATCTCGGGAATTGACGAGCCGGTTTTGCCTGAGGATATCAAAGGGCTTGTGATCAGTACCGACAACAGGCGGACAGGCGGGTTTTCATGTTCGGATGAGAACGTTAACAGGCTGTATCAAAGTATTTACTGGACACAGATCAGCAATTATCTGGATGTTCCGACAGATTGCCCGCAGCGGGACGAACGTTTTGGGTGGGCAGGGGATGCGCAGGTGTTTGCCAATACGGCGGCATATAATGCCAATGTGCACAATTACCTGAGGAAATACGTGGAGATGCTGATTGGATGTCAGGGTGAGAACGGAGCATTTCCAGAGATCGCACCGAGTATCGATGCGGATAGCAGTGCAAATGGATGGAGCGATGCAGGGATCATATTGGTATGGGAACTTTATCAACAGTACGGGGACCGGGAAATCATCAGGGAAAATCTGGATGCGATGTGCAGGTATATGGATTATCTGGTTGATACAAGCGACAATTTTATACGCACGCAGCCAGGTTACAATGATCACAATGCAGTGTCAACGCCAGACGATGATATCATAAACACGGCGCAGTGCGCATATGTGGCAAAACTTTTGTCAAAAATGAGTGCGGATATTGGAGAAAATGACATTGCCAAGAAATATGATATGGTTTACAATCAATATAAAAAGGCATGGCAGGATCATTATGTCAATGCGGACGGTTCCATTGACTGCTGGCTCCAGTCAGCGTACACGCTCGGACTTGCATACGGACTGTATCCTGGGGAACTTGAGGCACAGGGTGCTGCCTGTCTGGATCGCGCGGTGGCGGCAAATGATTACCATTTGAATACAGGATATATTGGAACGCAGTTTTTGCTGCCTGTGCTATGCAAATATGGGTACGTTGACACGGCATATCGCGTTTTGCAACAGGACACAAGCCCATCGTGGAACAGCATGCTTTCCCGTGACCAGACAACACTCACGGAATCCTGGTTTACCTGCCGCGATATCGGCGATGGACTGTATAGGGTCAATGGATCCCTGAATCACCCGGGGCTTGGTACAGTAGGACAGTGGCTGTACAGCGATGTGCTGGGCATAAAAAGGGATGAGACAGCCCCAGGGTGGAAACATTTTTATATACAGCCATTGGTGGGTGGCGGAATGACATATGCGTCGGGAAGTTATGAGAGTGTCTATGGGAAGATTGAAAGCAGCTGGAAACTGGAAGAGAACGAGATCCTATTCTGTTTTACAATTCCGGCCAACACGACGGCGACAGTGTCCCTGCCGGACGAACAGTATCAGAATATGGAACTGGGCAGCGGAAGATATGAATACCGCATTGCTTTGCATCAATGAATAACCGAATCAGGAAGATATGGAAGGACAGGGCAGAAGTGGATAACAACAGACAAAAAGGGATCCTTTACATTGTAGTTCCATGCTATAATGAAGAGGAAGCCCTGGAAACATCGGCAAAAAGGCTTTTGGATAAACTGCACGAGCTCAAAGAGAGCGGGAGAATCTCTGGTGAGAGCAGGATTGTGTTTGTAGATGATGGTTCCAGGGACAGGTCATGGGAAATCATAAAAGCATTGTATGAGCGCAATGAGGAGATCAAGGGGCTTCGCTTTGCACATAACAGGGGGCATCAGAATGCGATCCTTGCGGGGATGATGTATTCCAGAAGATATTGCGACTTTACGATCACAATAGATGCCGACCTTCAACAGGATATTAATGCCATGGAAGACTTTATCAGCGAGTATGCAAATGGCAGCGAGATTGTGTATGGAGTGCGTAATTCCAGAAATACCGATGGTTTTTTTAAAAAATTTTCGGCGACACTATTCTATAAGACAATGACACTTATGGGATGCGATATCTATGAGAACTCGGCAGATTACAGGCTGATGAGTGCAAAGGCATTGGATGCTCTGGCAGAATATGACGAGGTCAATCTGTTTCTGCGTGGAATCATTCCAGATATTGGTCTAAAATCTTCTGTTGTGCATTTTGAGGTGTTTCCGCGTATGCAGGGGAAGTCGAAGTATCCGCTGTCCAAGATGGTTACGCTGGCAGCCGATGGCATTACCTCCTTTAGCATCAAGCCGATACGGATGGTTTTTATGATGGGGATCTTAGCGCTTTTGGTAGGGTTCGGTATGATTATACACATTGTATATGAGCACTATTTTGGTTATACTGTCAGTGGATGGTCATCGATCCTGATGTCAATCTGGGTGCTTGGAGGTGCGATCCTGTTATCGCTTGGCATCATTGGAGAGTATGTGGGTAGAAATTATATGGAGACGAAGCGCAGGCCGCGATATTATTTCTGGGAGATTCTTTCGAGGGATGAAGGGAGCGGGAAATGAAAGGATTCTTGTTACTGTTCACACAGGACTTAGCATTTATTGCTAAGTCCGTACGAAAACGTAG
>DKVL01000108.1:37313-54828 GCA_002491195.1 Lachnospiraceae bacterium UBA7179 | reverse complement strand
AAAAATCCATTTGCGAAGCAAATTTTGCATGGATTTTTGCCTGTTACTGGAACGGAGTGAACAGTAACGGATTCTTTTAAAGAGCGAAAGGCAGAGTGGGCATGACAGAGAACAATAATTTTGATAAGATTATCATTGGAGCGGGACTGTATGGTCTCTATTCTGCATATTTCTGTGCGAAACGCGGACAACATGTGCTTGTGCTGGAGTGTGAGGATGCACCGTTCAAGCGGGCGACTTACATTAACCAGGCGCGGGTACATCAGGGATATCACTATCCGCGGTCGATCTCGACTGCGATGAAGTCGGCGGGATATTTTGCGCGTTTCAATAAAGATTATGATTTTTGCATTAACCGGGAGTTTCAGAAAGTGTATGCCACATCCAGCGAGTATTCCTGGTCAAATGGGGCGCAGTTTCAGAAATTTTGTGAGGCAGCGCAGATTCCGTGCGAGGAACTGCACCCTGGCAGGTTTTTTAAGGAAGGAATGTGTGACGGAGCGTTTCTGACGAGAGAGTACACATATGATGCCATGATTTTAAGGGATTTCTTCCTGGAAAAGGTCCAGGCGATGGGAAATCTGGTAGAGATCCATTTTGGCGCTGGCATTGAAAGAATTGAAAAAACGCAGAATGCCTATGAATTGTATGTGAGGGAAAAGAAGGATGATGCGTTGGAGAAATACCAGACAGGATTTGTACTCAATGCCACATATGCGTCCACCAATCAGATCCTTGATCTGCTGGGATATGACAAATTTGGCATAAAATATGAACTGTGTGAGATCATTCTCTGCAATGTCAATGAACAGTTAAAAGAGTATGGATTTACCGTGATGGATGGCCCCTTTTTTTCGATCATGCCCTTTGGAAAGACAGGGCTGCACTCGCTTACATCGGTTACGTTTACACCGCACGCGACAAGCTATGATGCAGTTCCGCGCTTCTCGTGTCAGGCGGACAGTGATGGATATTGTAACAGCAGACATCTAGGCAATTGCAACGATTGTAAGGCAAAGCCGACAAGCGCCTTTCCCTACATGGCCAATCTTGCGCGCAAGTATTTGCGGGAGGAGTACCAGTTTTCGTATCAGGATTCGCTGTTTTCGATGAAACCGATCCTGATGAGTTCAGAGATCGATGATTCAAGACCTACCGTGGTACGTGTATATTCGACTAATCCTACCTTTGTGGGGGTTTTGTCTGGAAAGATTAATACGGTGTATGATCTGGATGATATTCTGGTTTTGTAATTTCGGGCGGCTTACAGGCATATCGTTCGATGTGGGTATGAGGAACCGTGCAAAAATGAAGTGAGGAAATGAGAAGACATGAGTGATAAGGAAAAGAATTTTGTGTCTGCAGTGCTCTATGTACACAATGATGAGGCACAGATTGGGGGATTTCTGCAGATGGTGGCTGATGTGCTCGAAGATCATTTTGAGCATTCTGAGATCATCTGTGTGAATGACTGTTCTGGGGACAACAGTGTGGACGAGGTGCGCAAGGTCAGCAGGAAAGTGAAAAACACAACGATCACGGTCTTAAATATGAGTTATTTTCATGGAGTGGAGATTGCCATGAACGCAGGTATGGATCTGGCGATCGGGGATTTTGTGCTTGAGTTTGATGCCTGTGTGCCGGATTTTGCACCTGTGGAAATTATGGCAGCGTACCACAAGACTCTGACAGGGTATGATATCGTAAGTGCTTCCCCAGATAAAAGGCAGCGTTTTACATCCAGCGTATTTTATAAGGTGTTTAATCAATTTACGGATTTTCCCTATCAACTGGGCACAGAGCGCTTTCGCGTGCTCAGCCGCAGGGTGATCAACCGCATCAGCAGTATGAATAAGTCTGTGCCATATCGCAAGGCCGTGTATGCAAACTGTGGTCTGAAAACCGCCAATATAAGGTATCAGGTCACTGACGTGCAGGCGTCAAAAGATGACAAGGCAGAGCGCAAATATCGGACAGATCTTGCAATCAACAGTATTATTTTGTTTACGGAGATTGGTTATCGGTTTGCTGTCACCATGACGGTCCTTATGATGCTGGTGGCGATCGCAGTGGCGGTCTACTCCGCGGTGGTGTATCTGTTCAGCACGCCAGTTGCTGGATGGACAACGACGATCTTTTTTATGTCCTTTGCCTTCTTTGGATTGTTTGGAATACTGACGATTATTATAAAATATCTTCAGATATTGGTTGATTTGGTGTTTCGGCGCAAGAAATACAGTTTTGAAAGCATTGAGAAGATGGGAGGAAATTAGTATGGTTGCATTAGTTGGTTACACGGGATTTGTAGGTAGTAATCTTTATGCGAGGGCGAGGAACCGCATCAAGGGTGTGTATAATTCGCAGAATGTCGAGAAAGCATATGGGTTAGAGCCGGAGGTGCTGATCTACGCGGGGGTACGCGCGGAAAAGTATCTGGCAAACAGTGCGCCTGAGCGGGATCTGGAGCTGATTCTGGAGGCGGAAAAAAATATCCAGGCGATCAATCCGCAGAGGCTGGTGCTGATATCCACGATTGATGTTTACCAGAATCCTGTCGGAGTGGACGAGTCGGACTCTGCGCTGTCCGTTGGAAAAGGAGGGACAGGGAATGGCATCCAGCCATACGGCCTGAACCGGTATTATCTGGAGGCATGGGCCCGAAAAAATTATCCCGATGCTTTGATCATACGGCTTCCTGCACTCTATGGGTTTCATCTTAAGAAAAATTTTATCTATGACTATATTCATGTCATACCGTATATGCTGAAAAAAGAAAAATATCAGGAGCTGAAGGCGCTTGAAAAGGCGGATGACGCCATCCTGCTTGATTCCTGCTACGAGGCGGCAGGCAATGGATATTACAGATGCATAAAACTTGATCAGAACAAAAAGGAGCTTTTGAAGAAAAAATTCAAAAAGATGGGATTTACGGCGCTAAATTTTACAGACAGCCGCAGTACATTCCAATTCTATTCGCTCGGACGGCTGTGGGAGGATATTCAGATTGCGTTGAATGAGGGAATTACGCTGTTAAATATCGCCACAGAACCGGTTACGGCGGCAGAATTGTATCAGGCGTTAACTGGCGGGGTTTTCAAAAACGAGCTGAAGGGGGTGCCTGCAAAATATGATTTTAGAACTACATATGCGTCCAAATTTGGCGGAAGAGGAGGTTATATCTGTAGCAAGGAGGAAGTCATGGCAGATATTAAGATGTTTGTGAAGCATATGATCACAGAGGGAGAACGTGGTTAGGGTGAAGTGTGTAAAGAACTTCTAAGCGGCCAAAGGACACCCGCTAAGAAGTTCTAAGTTACACACTGGAAGAATGCCAAAGGGCAGGCATTCTTCAATGGGCATAGTTTCTGTTGTGGAGTTGTACGGAGGTGTGTGATGAAACTGGCAATATCAAATATTGCATGGAGCGCTGAGGAGGATGCGTCTGTTTATGCGCTGATGCGCCAATATGGTTATACAGGGCTTGAAATTGCGCCGACGCGTTTTTTGGGGGCAGCACCATATGAAGATCTGGATAGGGTGAGAGCATGGCGGCAGGAGTTTGCAGCGGAAGAAGACTTTGCGATTCCGTCAATGCAGTCCATCTGGTTTGGGAGGACAGAAAAGTTATTTGCAGATGCGTCACAGCGTCAGGCCCTTTTGGACTATACAAAAAAAGCAGTGGATTTCGCAGAGGCAGTACAATGTGCCAATCTTGTATTTGGCAGTCCGAAGAACAGGGCGCTTCCAGATGGTTCCGACAGAGAACTGCGGCAGCAGGGCGTCGTGTTTTTTCGAGAGATTGGCAATTACGCCTGTTCCAGGGGAACAACGATCGGCATGGAGGCAAATCCTCCGATCTATGATACGAACTTTATCAACACGACGCAGGAAGCTTTCGAACTCATAAAAGAGGTTGGTTCGGATGGTTTTCGTCTTAACCTTGATATCGGGACAATGATTGAGAACAGGGAGGATGTCCGGGTATTGGAGGGAAAGGCGCAGATGATTCATCATGTACATATCAGTGAGCCTTTTCTAAAGCCGATTGTTCGAAACCAGGATCGGAGATTGTTTCATGGTGAATTGGCTGCTTTTTTGCGGGAAAATGGCTATCAGGGATATGTGTCAGTGGAGATGGGCAAGACGGAGAATGCAGAGAACCGCATTTCTGTGTTGGATGAGATCCTGGCGTATGGAAAGGAGATGTTCGGATGACTGAGGAAATGAGAACAGGAGTTCCTGCGTTTGAATATTTTGAATATGCGCAGAGGGCAAAGGATTATGTGGTGTTGATTCCTGTCATCAATGAGGGGGAACGTATTTTAAAAGAACTCTACCGCGCATATAAGCATCATATCTCAGAATATGCAGATCTGGTGATCTGTGATGGTGGTTCTACAGATGGGAGCCTGGAAGAGAGGAAACTTAGGAAACTTCAGGTCAATACACTGCTGGTCAAAAAAGGTGAAGGGAAGCAGGGCGCACAGCTGCGCATGGGGATATACTGGGCGCTTCGGAGAAAATACAAGGGCATTATTACGATAGACGGCAACAACAAGGACAGCATTGAGGATATTCCGCGTTTTATATGCAAACTTGAGGAAGGATATGATCTGGTACAGGGATCCCGTTTTATTAAGGGAGGAAGGGCAATCAACACGCCGCTTGCCAGAAATATTGCTGTCCGCCTGATCCATGCGCCGGTGATCTCACTGACAGCCAGGCAGCGTTTTACAGACACTACCAATGCATACAGGGCGTATTCTGCGCGGTATCTGTCTGACGAGCGGGTTGCGCCGCTTCGTGATGTCTTTATGACCTATGAACTTCTGGCCTACCTGTCTGTCAGGGCGACGCAGCTAGGGTTTAAGGCGTGCGAGATTCCGGTTACGCGGGCGTATCCAAAGAAAGGGAAGACGCCCACAAAGATCAGCTTTTTGAAAGGAAATAGTGAGCTGTTGAAAATATTGTTCTGGAATTTCCTGGGAAGATATAATCCCAGGATCAGGATTTGACAGGGGCAGCGCTTTACAATGGATTATGGAACATGTTATAATGTCGCCAGATATCGCAAGTATCAAGAACAGTTGAGGGAGCAGAATGGAAAATATCAGAAGGAAAAACAAAATGATAGAGACGTACAGTATCCTTATGATCGATCTTGCGTGTGTGATCGTCTCCTATGCATTGGCATTGTTCATTCGATTCAATATCATTCACTATGAGAATTATCCCAAGCAGTTTCATCTCATGGTTGGGGCATATATTGTGATCTTATGTCTGCTCTATAATATGTTTCTTGATGCAAACAGAAACTTTTTTACGCGGGGGTACTATCAGGAGTTTTATTATACTGTGAGGTACACGCTGATCCTTGTGGTAGGGTTGGTTGTCGTTTTGTACCTCATGCAGCAATCTTATGAATTTTCCCGTTCCGTGTATGGTATTTTTGCCGTGATAAACATCTTATTTACGTACGTGGTACACATGGTGTTTAAAAAGACAATCTGGAAATATTATAGAAAGAGCACCAGCGCTGAGAAAATGCTGGTGATCACAAAGGATATTCTGGTGGAGGAAGTGCTGGGCAATCTTTTAAAAGGCAAAGAGTGGTATTATGATATTACAGCAGCTGTCATCTATGATGCGGACAGAAAAGGGGATACGGTTGCTCAGGTTCCAGTCGTGGCATCCAAAGATGACTTGTACGAGACAGTAGTCCAGATGACGGTGGATGAGGTGTTCATCTGCCTTCCGGGAGAACCTTTGATCGAGATTCGCGATATGGTACAGCGGTTTGAGGAGATGGGCCTTACCTGCCATTACAATGTTGACTTATTCAGTCATGCCAATCCCAATACGTATGTACAGCAGATGGCAGGTTACAGTGTGATTTCCTTTGCGCTTAAGACAATGGATTCCAGAAGGCTTCTGATCAAACGCCTGATCGATATTCTGGGTGCGCTTGTGGGGCTTGCCATTACTGCTTTGATCACACCGTTCGTGGCGCTTGCGATCAAAATCGATTCGCCAGGACCTGTGTTTTTCTCCCAGACACGGATCGGAAAAAACGGGCGGCGTTTTAAAATCTGGAAATTCCGTTCGATGTATATGGATGCGGAGGCGCGCAAGAAGGAACTGGAGGCGCGCAATGAGGTCAAAGGTCTGATGTTCAAGATGGAGGATGACCCTCGCATTACCAGGGTCGGGAAGTTTATCCGGGAGACGAGCATTGACGAGACGCCGCAGTTTCTCAATATCCTGGTGGGGGATATGAGTCTGGTTGGCACCCGTCCTCCGACAGAAGATGAATTTGAACAATACAATGGCTATTATAGGAGACGCATGAGTATTACCCCAGGGCTGACAGGTCTGTGGCAGGTGAGTGGTAGAAGTGATATACAGGACTTTGAGGAGATCGTAAAGCTTGACCTGGAGTACATAGACAACTGGTCTTTGGCACTTGACATCAAGATCCTGTTTATGACTGTGTTTGCAGTTCTTGGGAGAAAGGGCTCAAAATGAAGTATTGTGAGATATTAAAAACAAACATCAATGTGACGAATATGCCAGATACACTTGCTTATATTGAGGGGCATATCGATGAACTCAGGGGCAGTTATATCTGTGTATGCAATGTTCATACGACAGTGATGTCATATGAGAATGAGCATTACCGCACGGTGCAGAACAGTGCGGCAATGGCGCTGCCTGACGGGGCGCCGTTGTCCAAATACAGCCAAAAAGCAGGGTTTGGGGACGCTAAGAGAGTTACTGGTCCGGATCTGATGTCAGAGCTGTTTCGGATCTCCGGTCAAAAGGGATACCGACATTTTTTTTATGGTTCTACACAGCAGACGCTTGATGAGATGAGAACAGCGCTCCAGAAGGACTATCCCGAAATCGTGATCGCCGGAATGTATGCGCCGCCATTTCGACCGCTTACCGGGAAGGAAGACCAGGATGTGATCACGCGGATCAATAACGCAAAGCCTGATTTTGTCTGGGTGGGGCTTGGTGCGCCAAAACAGGAGGAATGGATGTATGATCATCGGGGAAAACTGAATGCGGTGTCCGTTGGCGTCGGAGCAGGGTTTGACTATATAGCGGGTCATATCAAAAGAGCGCCCAGAATCATGCAGATACTCTGTATGGAATGGCTGTACAGACTGTTACAGGATCCGCGGCGGTTGTGGAAGCGGTATGTGGTGACAAACACAAAGTTTATATGGTATATTTTGAGAGAAAGACTTACGAAATGAAAAGGAATATATGGTATCATGCAGATGATTATGGAGTGACAGCGGAACAGTCCGGGCGGATCCTGAGCTGCTATCAGGATGGGGTGTTGAATAGTATCAGCGTCCTGCCGAATACACCTGCATTGGGAGAGGCTCTTAAAAAATTGAATCAGGCTGATCCGACAGGGACACAGATCAGGCGGGTACTTCACCTGAATTTTGTGGAGGGGAAACCGCTTGCAGGAGCAGAGAATGTACCGGAGCTGGTGGATAGCAGTGGTTATTTTAATAAATCGTTTGTCGATTTTTTTCGATGGAATTATATTAGGAGAGGTGTTCGGAGGGATGCGCTTGTCCGCCAGCTCAGATCAGAGATCGCAGCACAGATTCAGGCTGTGACAAGTGTGTATGATTTCGGGATAACAGCGATTGATTCCCACCAGCATTACCATATGATTCCGATCATATTTGACAGTCTCATGGAAGTATTGTCAGAAAGGGGATGGGGGCATCATGAAATTCATCAGATTCGAATCCCGGTCGATCCGATGGCACCGCTGAGAAACAATGCACAGATGCGCAGAGGAGTGCCCAGGATGAATTGGGTAAAGTGGTGTATCCTTAGAACATATGCAGACAGAAATAAAAAAATCCTGCACAGCCGGGGAATAGAGACACCTGTTTTTTTTGGAATTTTCTATACCTGTGAGATGAAAAAGAACGTAGTGGATGAGCTGCTTGCGTCATACAGGGACTATGCAGATCAAAAGGAACAGAACCTGGAATTGATGTTTCATCCAGGCAGTCTTACAGACTGTGAGGAACTCCTGGATCCGAGACGCAAAGATCTTGCAGCATTTTATATGTCCGACAACAGATATGAGGAAGCCGAATGTTTAAAGCTGCTAAATAAAGTGTGAAGAGATTTTCTAAATGCCAAAGGGCAGGCATTCTTCGAAGGTGGTATGAAAAGAGAGGAAATATTATGAAAAAAAAATCAATGATAGCTATTTTAATGGCAGTGACGATCATGGCTTTGTCATTTTCGGGCTGTGGGGAGCGGACGGATCTTGCGGATCAGTCTGTTATTGAGAGAGAAGACAAAACGGATCTGGCGGTGAATACAACAGAGCCAGAGACAGTACAGATGCAGACAGAGAGTACTGAGGAAACATCGGAAATACAAATTGAAACCGAGATTGCAGAAGAAGGATCAGAGCAGGACACGACACAGACGCAGCAGGCAGTTCAAGAAGACACAGGGCTTGTAACGCAGTATTCCGAGGGAGAATTGAATGCCAGGCGGGAACAGCAGAAGAATTTTGCGGAGGCAAGGGAGACTTTGTATAGTTTGCCCAATTCAAAGGAAAAGACGGAAGAGATCAATCAGATGGACCGGCAGATTCTTGCGAACAATGCGTACAATTTCCTGGGGAAAAATATTGTATTTATAGGGGACAGCATTACCGAGGGGATCACAAGTGCGATCGATCAGAACGGAAATCCTGTCAGTTATGTTACCTATGCGAATTCCTATCTTCGGTTTAATCGGGTGCTGAATCATGGTTTGGGCGGCAGGATGTTTTCGGATTATGGGGGAGAAGAGTTGTCCCTGACCGCGAATTTTGGCAATGTGACGAATATTGATTCGGATATCATCGTAGTGTTTGCGGGGATTAATGATTATCTTTGCGTAGCAGAAGGCAAGCGTTTTGGGGATGTCTATGACAAGATGAGTACGGCAGGGTATTGCGGTTCGGTCAGAATGTTTATGAAACAGCTGCAACAGTATTATGGGGACAGGGATATTTTCTTTGTGATGATGTATAATACTTCCAAGAAATCACAAGGCACTTGTACAGACGTCGAGGAACAGCCAACTTTCAATGATTACCTGGAAGTACAGCGAATACTCGCAAAGGAATATGGATTTCACGTGATTGAACTGTATAATATTGGATTTATGGACTGCAGTGACAAGGAGTCGTCAGACTATTATCTGCGGGATGGCCTGCATCCAAAGGATAACGGAAATATTGTGCTGGGAGAGCATATCGCGGCAGAACTGTCACTTTATTTCGGACAGAAACAAACAAATTAAGGGAGAAACATCAGGTGGAGATTATAAGATGGGCAATACTGCTGTTTTTGGTTTTGCCAGTACCATTTTTTCTGGGGTTTATACCTGTAAAACATATGGATCGCTTGCAAAGGACACCCGCAATGACTTATGTCTGCGGGTGGTTTGTGAGCTTTTTTCTGTTTGAGCTGACAGCAGTACCGTTTATTCTGCTGGAACAGAGTTTTACTCTGCTGGTGACCGTGTATACTTGTATCATAGCAGTGGTATTGGCAGGATCCCTGTGGCAGGGACGACATCTCTGGAAGGATTATTGTGAAGAGATACGGGAGATCAGAAATATGCCAGTGTCTGTAAAAATTGGCTGGGCTGTATTTTCCCTGATCGTTCTTTTTCAGATGGCATACGCCGTTTTGTATGAGTACTATGATGGGGATGATGCTTATTATATCGCAGTGGCGGTGCTCACGGACAGATTTGATACAATGTATCTGCGCGATCCATATTCAGGGTATATTTATCCGCTTGATGTGAGACATGCCTTTTCGCCGACGCCGATCTATCAGGCGTGGCTGTCGAGGCTAAGCGGTATCGCTCCGGCAGTAGTGGCACACAGCGTGCTGGCTCCCGTGTGGCTGCTCTTTATGTACTGCATTTATGGACAGATCTGCAGCAGGTTATTGTGGAACAGGAAAAATGATAGGCCAGTCTTTATGATACTGATCGCTGTATGGTTTATGTATGGGAACATTTCATTGTATACAACGGAAACCTTCGCGATGACAAGAACCTGGCAGGGAAAAGGACTGATGGCCGGGATGGTTATTCCGGCATTGTTTTTGAGTCTGCTTTATCTGGCACAGGAACGTGTCAGTCAGGGAATGTGGATGCTTTTGATCTGTGTGTGCATGTCAGCAGTTATGGCTACAAGTATTTCTTTTATGGTGATCCCCACGATCACTGGTGTGGCCGCAGTGCTGATCGGTCTTAAGAAAAAGAGTGCAAAATTTGCGGCAGAACTGTTTCTGTGCTGTTCGCCCTGCCTGCTTTTGGCAGTGTGCTATATGGTTGTGAGATAGCTGTACAGGAATATTGGATATACGAATATAGGATGTGAGAAAAGGGGGGAGTACGGATGCGAAACGAGCTGATTACCGTGGTAAAGGCCGTAGCGGAAGATGTATACTTGTACAATAACAGGAGTTTTTTAATTCCCCTTTTTCTGATTGCACTGTTATTTTTATGGGTGACGGAAAAGGATCAGAAACTGCGGGTTGTACTGTTGTATCTGGTGGCGGCGCTCTGCGCGGTCTTTTTGTGCCCTGTCTATGCATGGGTGGGGATGAAGATTGATGCGGATATCTATTATCGTGTAATATGGTCGATTCCGATCGGAATCCTTGTATGCTATAGTGTCGTGAAACTGATGGCACATTTTCAAATGCTCCTATCGAAAGCGCTGGTTTTGATCCTGGCGGTTTTGATCATTGTGATGAATGGCAGACTGGTGTACACGAATTCCTTTCATATCCGGTCAGTCAATACCTATCATATCCCGCAGCAGGTGATCGATGTGGCAGATGCGTTGAAACTTGACAATTACAAACCGATTGCGGTGCTTCCGGCAGAATTGCTGCCATTTTTACGGCAATATACAGCAGATATCTTTACGCCGTATGGAAGAAATATCTTAGAGCCGGCCTGGACTTTTCAAAATGATCTATATGATGCCATGGAGGGGGACCGCAATGCCTATGATGTGGCGGAAGTGGCAAGATGTGCCCGCAATCACCACTGTGCCTTTGTGGTGTTGTCCTGTGCAAAACAGATGAACGGCAGCATGGAGGATGAGGGATACTTCTTGTTTCGGTTCGTTCAGGGGTATTTTATTTATATGGACTATAATTACTATTGGGTATATAAGGAACAAGGGCTTCTCGATGCCGATGTGATCGAGGCAGGGGGATGAGTGTATGAAAGATGCGAACGGCAGGATGACGATAAGCAGGAAAATAAAAAATATCGCTCTGCTGCAGGGTGTTATTATCATTTATACGATTTCGAGCGTGATGTCAAAGGCAGCATCTGCAAGCGGAGATCATCTGCTGCGGTTTTTCTTGTTCTTTGGTATGGAATTTGTGGCATTGGGGGTGTATGCGCTGCTCTGGCAGCAGATGATCAAGCGGTTTGAACTTTCTGTTGCGTATGCAAATCGTTCGATGGCAGTCGTGTGGTCTATGGTGTGGGCTGTAATCTTCTTTCATGACACCATAACAGTACAGAATGTTGCGGGTGTGGTATTGGTGGTGATCGGAATATGGATCATCAATACAGATACGGAGGTGGCTTGAGATGGTCAGTCAGTTTACGCTTGTCATGTTCTTATCGGTGGTGGTTGCATCGATATCACAGGTATTGCTGAAAAAGAGTACGCTTAAGACGTATGACACGGTGGTGAAAGAATACCTCAATCCATACGTGGTCAGCGGTTATGTGCTTCTTTTTGTTTCCATGCTTCTGACAGTTTATGCATACAGCGGAATGGATTACAAGAACGGTCCCATCATTGAGTCGATGGGAAATGTGATTGTGTTGGTTTTGGGGTATTTTGTCTTTGGTGAGCGGATCAGCTTTAGAAAACTGGCGGGAATCGTGTGCATTATTGCAGGGATTATCATATTTCATTTATAGGGAACAATTCTTTCGTGTACCAAAATTTGCAAGCTGTTTTTTGCAAAAAAATGTTGAGGGATGATTGATGCTTTGCTATAATTGTTAGAAGTTAAGCCTTGATAGAAAGAATTTAGCGGCGGCAAAAGGAGGATGCCAATCGGCAGTAACGGAATGAAAAATAAGAAAACGTTGGGATTATATGGCAAAGGCAAAAGAAAAGCAGCGAAATATACGGATGAATATATAGAGGATTTTTATGAGGAGGAAGACTTCGAGGAGCAGGGAGTTCTGGAGACTGACTTCGAGAATGGGAACGAGGATGAATATATCGTTGCGTATTCCAGTGAGAATACTGTGTTTGGTGCGTACACTTCAGAACAGATGCAGGAGTATGCAGAAGAATATGCGGAGCAGCAGGAAGAAGAACCGCAGGAGTATGGTGGTGCAGAGGATTGTGGAGAACAGCAGGAATACGATGAAACTGAGGAATATGAAGAGCCGGATGAATATGGGGAGACATTAGCGTACGAAAAGACAGAGGAATGCGTGGAAACGGCGGAGTACGATAAAACAGAAGAATGTGGGCAGCAGGAATACGACAGGGCAGAACAGTACGATGAGACAGAAGAATGTGGGCAGCAGGAATATGACAGGGCAGAACAGTGCGATGAGACAGAAGAATGTGAGCAGCAGGAATACGTCGAAGCGGGAGATGGCTCGCTGGATTGTACCACGAAAATTGATGTTGGCATTTATAAGCTGGCAGAAGACGGATCGCTATACATTACCAGGGAAATTGAGATTGAAAATAAGGAATCGGAAAATAATGGATCCGAAGATGATGCAGAAGATATAGAAAATGATTATGAGAATGTGGGAGAGAGGGCCCGCGCGGAGTGCGAAACAGAGTACGATGCGTCTGATGAATATTATGACGATGCGTATGTGAATGATGAGTACGTTGAGGAAATGTATGCTGATGATGAGTACAGTGAAGGGATGTATGACGACGATGAGTACATTGAGGGGACATATGACAGCGATGTGTTCGATGAAGAGCTGTATGACGGTGATGCGTACGATGAAGAAATGAATGACAGCGATGCGTACGATGAAGAGCTGTATGACGGTGATGCGTACGATGAAGAAATGAATGACAGTGATGCGTACGATGAAGAGCAGTATGGCGGTGATGCGTACGATGAAGAAATGAATGACAGTGATGCGTACGATGAAGAGCTGTATGATGAGGCACTGTATGACGGCGATGAGTATCTTGAGGAGACAGATGACGGGCAATACGGAAATGAATCGTATGATGAGGACTCTTTTGATATTGCATACGGCGATTTCGAGGAAGCGTACGAGAGTGACGATGAGGTGCTTGAGGAAGTGGAGGAGCCGCTTGATTTTTGGCAGCGTGCAAAAATGCGGCTTCGTCATATGACTGCCTTCGATGCAGTTCTTGTGTCCACGGGGGTTGTTGTCCTGGTGGCTGCTTTTGTGATTCTGAATATGTTTATGCAGTCGAGACAGATCAATAAGCAGATTGAAGCACTTGCGCCTTTGGGAAACGATCTGAAAGAGATCGGAGTTGTAGGCGGGGATGGCCTGCTTTCCATGGCGAACGCGGCACTTTCAGGGAATTTTGCGCAGACAGAAAGCGCGGGGGAGTCTGATTCCGGAGGTGATCTGCCGCTTGAGGTGATCGACACACCGGATTCGGGCAAAGTGAATGTCAATTTTGAGTCTGTGGAAAGGGATTTAAAGATACGTTTTACGGATGTCAATACGGGAGGACTGATCACTGGAACCGTTTTTGAGGTGACGTTGACAAATGCAAAAGGAAAGCAGCTCATCCTTAAGGATGAGGACATGGATGGAATCATCTATGCGCAGAATGTAAATGCGGGGGTGTTTGACGCGGTCGTGACATCGACGGACAAATACAAATTTCCGACAATTGCACAGCAGGTTACAGTCAAGGATAAAGTTGAGTATGTGGTGATCAATGTACAGGATGAGGTTAAGACAGAGAAACAGATCAATGTTGCAGCCGAAGATACTGAGAAAAATGTAGCGGCAGTGGAGACAGAGACCCTCAAAGATACCGTGGAGTGGGTGGAGTCGACTAAGACGCCTGTGAGTGGCTCTGAGAGTTATCTGCTGGTGGATAAAAATACAATTGCGGATCCATCACAGGTATCCAAGGCGGCTGCAAGAATGCTGTTTGACACGCTGAATGTGGCATTGGAACCTGCAAATGCGACATTGAGTATTGGTTCCAGCATTGACCTGAAAGGGACTGAGGTTCAAGATCGTAAAGAGGGCGATATTGAGTATCAGTACACGGTTGAATGGAAAAGTTCCGATGATAGTGTTGCGTCGGTGAACGGCGGGAAAGTGACAGCAAAGGCTGCGGGAGAAGCAGTTATCACGTATACGGTTACCCGGAAAACGATCACGACGACATACGAAAACAAGGAGCCCATTGAAGAGACTGTTGAGATCTCTACAGAGGAGTACAATAAGGATTCGTTCGAAGCGGAAAGAGGGAAATGTACTGAGATTAAAGATGATTCTGGGGAAATAATAGGCTATAAATACACGAAAGTGACAGAGCAGGAGCCTGAGAAAAAGACAAGTGAGACAACAGAGAGTGCCAGCGCCGAGTGTAAGATCACCGTTGAGCCGGCAAAGATCACGTCCGGCAGCCTGGAATTGTCCAGGAGTGCGGACAGCTGCGCAGTTGGTGCGACGCTGACCGTGAAACCGGCAAAGCTTGTGTATACGAAACAGGATGGAAGTACAGAGACACTCACAGACCAATTTCCGTCTATCGCGTGGGAAAGTTCTGACAAGGCCATTGCGACGGTCGGATCAGACGGTGTAGTGACTGGAGTGAAACCGGGAAAAGTACATATTACAGGTAAGATTACAGGTGTCAATGGGGCTGATGGAAATGAGCTGAATATCAGTACCAGTGTGGAGATCAGTGTCACCGAAGCCGCTGACCTTGCACTGACCCTTGACCGGACAAGCGACGTGTATCTTGCAGTAGGCGGTTCCACGACGCTTGTAGCGACAGTAACGAATTATCAGTCGGACGCAGGAGTGACATGGGAGACTTCTGACAAGAAAGTCGCGACAGTCGATGAGAAGGGTGTAGTGACAGGCGTGGCAGCAGGAAGCGTCAAGATTACGGCGACGACAAAGGAAAAGGATAAGAGTGGAAACCAGAAACAGGCGACCTGTGTTGTGACGATCAACTCCAATGCGACATCTGACACGACGACAAAGTTAAAGGATAAGAATGGAAACCAGATCTATGTCAAAAATTCGGATGGAAGTTACAGGGAGGCTGTCTATGCAGATTACTACAGCAGTTCCGAATTTTATATCGCGGCACAGGCGAATTATGTGTATACAGGATGGCAGACGCTCGATGGAAAGACTTACTACTATGATAAGAACGGCAATGTTGTGACCGGCACACAGATCATTCAGGGCGTTACGTACAATTTTGGAACGGACGGGGCGATTGCGACAACTGTCAATGGTTCGACGTTTGGTATCGATGTATCGAGACACAATGGAACGATTGACTGGAATGCAGTCAAGGCATCGGGTGTCGATTATGTCATTATCCGTTGCGGTTACAGGGGATCTTCCACGGGTGCGCTGATCGAAGATCAGAACTTTAAGGCGAACATCAGAGGCGCCACGGCGGCAGGGCTAAAGGTTGGCGTATATGTATTCTCCCAGGCGGTCGATGAAGTTGAGGCTGTCAAGGAAGCATCGCTGGCAGTGAGTCTTGTAAAAGGTTACAATCTTACCTATCCGATCTTTATCGATACAGAAGCCAGCGGCGGCAGGGCGGATAAGATTGACAAGGCCACACGCACTGCAGTGGTGAATGCATTTTGCCAGACGGTTGCCAGTGCGGGATATCAGCCTGGAATTTATGCATCAAAAACGTGGTTTGAGGACAAACTGAATATGGGCGGAGTTACAAGCTGCCGGATCTGGCTTGCACAATATTCTGCTGAGCCTACTTACAAGGGGAAATATGACTTGTGGCAGTATTCCAGCAAAGGAAAAATCAGCGGAATCAACACAGATGTCGATTTGAACTATAGTTATACAGGATATTAGGTTATTGTTCAGACAGGACTTAGCATTTACTGCTAAGTCCATATGAAAACGTAGTGGTTGCAGGTAAAAATCCATTTGCGAAGCAAATTTTGCATGGATTTTTGCCCGTTACTGGAACGAAGTGAACAGTAACGATATTAGGGTTGCGTTATTCCTGATTTTGGGATAAAATAAAATATACAGTGAAAAATCTTGTGGAGGTATACATTTGATGAGAACTTATTTGGTGACGGGCGGTGCAGGTTTTATTGGATCAAACTACATTCATTATATGTTTCAGAAATATGATAACGAGATCAGAATGATCAATGTGGATGCACTGACCTATGCTGGGAATCTTGAGAATCTGAAAGATATAGAAGACCGGGAAAACTATACTTTTATTAAGGCAGATATCACAGACAAGGATGCGATTGCAAAAATTTTTGCGGAGAATGAAATCGACAGGGTGGTTCATTTTGCGGCAGAGAGTCATGTGGACAGGAGCATCAGGAATCCGGAAGTGTTTGTGCAGACGAATGTGCTTGGCACAGCAGTGATGCTCAATTGTGCAAAAGCGGCATGGGAACTTCCGGACGGCAGCTTTAAGGCGGACAAGAAGTTTCTCCATGTGTCAACCGATGAGGTATATGGTTCTCTCGAGGAGGACGGCGGATATTTTTATGAGACGACTCCGTATGCGCCGCACAGTCCATACTCCGCAAGCAAGGCGTCGTCGGACATGCTTGTTAAGTCCTATATGGATACTTACAAGTTTCCGGCAAATATCACAAATTGTTCCAACAATTATGGACCCTATCAGTTCCCGGAAAAACTGATCCCACTGATCATTAATAATGCCCTGCATGGGAAGAATCTTCCGGTATACGGTGATGGAAAAAATGTGCGCGACTGGCTCTATGTTATGGATCACGCTAAGGCGATCGATCTGGTTCAGGAAAAGGGCAGACTGTTTGAGACATATAATGTCGGAGGACACAATGAAAAACAGAATATTGAGATCATCAATATCATTCTCGAGACACTTCAGGAGCAGCTTGCCGATGATGATCCCAGAAAAAAGCTTGTCTCTAAGGATCTGATCACGTATGTTGAGGATCGGAAAGGACACGACAGACGTTATGCGATTGCACCGGATAAGATTAAGGCAGAGATTGGCTGGGAGCCAGAGACCATGTTCAAGGATGGCATCCGGCAGACGATACAATGGTATTTCGAACATGAGGACTGGATGAAAAACGTCACAAGCGGTGATTATCAAAAGTACTATGAAGAAATGTACAAATAAGGGAAGAGCGTTAGGTTACAGGGAACGTCAGTGCCGAAAGGTAGGGCGTTCCCACTTTGACATCCGCGAAGCGGTTTT
>DKVL01000108.1:16658-37025 GCA_002491195.1 Lachnospiraceae bacterium UBA7179 | reverse complement strand
TGGCTTGATGCCTGTAACAGGAAGAAAATAAAAGGAGCAGACGATTCATGAAAGGTATTATATTAGCAGGGGGGTCTGGCACCAGGCTTTATCCTCTGACAAAAGCAATCTCAAAACAGATCATGCCGGTTTATGACAAGCCGATGATCTATTATCCGTTATCGACACTGATGCTTGCGGGGATCAGGGATATTCTGATCATCTCGACGCCGCGTGATCTTCCGGTGTTTGAGGAGTTGTTTGGCACAGGAGAACAGCTGGGGCTTCATATGAATTATGCAGTGCAGGAGCAGCCAAGGGGACTTGCGGATGCATTTATTATTGGTGCTGATTTTATCGGAGAAGATTCGGTGGCGCTGGTGCTTGGCGATAATATCTTCTATGGGCAGAGCTTTTCAAAGCTGCTGCTGCGTGTTGCGGCGAAGGAAAGCGGCGCTACGATATTTGGATATTATGTGCGTGATCCCAGAGAGTATGGTGTTGTGGAGTTTGACAAGGACGGAAAGGCGATTTCCATTGAGGAAAAGCCGGAAAAACCAAAGAGCAATTATGCGGTGCCAGGACTCTATTTTTATGACAATGACGTGGTCGGGATTGCCAGAAATGTCAAACCGTCTGCACGGGGAGAGATCGAGATCACAAGCATCAACAACGAATACCTTCGGCGTGGGACGCTGACGGTTGAGACAATGGGCCGCGGTTTTGCGTGGCTGGATACAGGGAACCATGATTCTCTTCTGGATGCCGCAGACTTTGTGTGTGCGTTTCAGAAGCGGCAGGGGCTGTATATTTCCTGCATCGAGGAGATCGCATATAAGAGGGGGTTCATCACAAGGGAGCAGTTGTTGAAACTTGCGGAACCGTTGATGAAGACGGATTACGGAAAGTATCTTGTAGAGGTTGCCAATGGGCTCTAAGGGAAAGAAGATCGGAATACTGCTTATCCTGTGTTCGCTGCTTGTGGTGATGGCGGCAGTGGTGTTGATGAACTATAATAAATTAATGGATAAAGGTTCAAACCCAGCCGCCAGTAACAATACAGACAGTGTTTCGCATCAAATTATCGAGGCAGACGGAAAAGTACATGGTGCTGATCTGTCAGCGTTTATGAAAGACAGCGATTTTTTTGATGCTGAGGTGCCCAATCGTTCCAGCCAGACTACATATGATGAGGTGGATGAGAATGGTGAATCTGTGCGCAGTCTCACTGTTCTGGCAAGTTCTGTGGAGCGCGATATCAGGGTGAAGATCGTGGATGACAGGGGCGATATGGTATCGGGAGAGGAATTTTCTGTGGAGATCGCGGACATTGGCGTGTATGTCGATGATGACAAGGACGGTGTTATCATGGTCTCAGACATAAAGCCAGGTGAATACGAGGTTTCCCTGAATGAGCAGCCAGGTTTCAAAGTGCCTGCATCTCCGGTCAATGTCAGGGTCAAATCTATTGTTACTTATACTGTTATTGATGATATCGATCTTTTTGTGCATGATGAGTCGGAAGTAGATATTCTCAAGGAGGATACGAAGGAGAAGAAAATCGACAGCGAGGACGAGGATGACACTCAGTACACGGCATTGCTGGACATGGAGAAGGATGAGCGTGAGAACGCGGTCAAACTTGGAATCGACGTGTCAAAGTGGAACGGTGAGATTGACTGGGAGGTTGTAAAGGCGGAAGGCGTCGATTTTGCGATCATAAGGTGTGGTTACAGAGGGTCATCTTCTGGATGGCTGATCGAAGATCCGTATTTCTATAAAAACCTGACAGGTGCCAAGAAGGCAGGGATCAAGGTCGGATTGTATTTCTTTACACAGGCGACAAATATTGTGGAGGCGGTCGAGGAGGCGAGCATGGTAGTATCCCTGCTCGGTGATCAGGAGATCGATTATCCGGTTTATATTGACATAGAAGGAGCTGGAGGAAACGGAAGGGCAGACGGTCTTGACCCGGCGGCGAGAACAGCGATAGCGAATGCATTCTGCAGGACAATTCGGAATGCGGGACTGGATGCAGGGGTGTATTCTAGTCGTTATTGGTATTATAACAATCTGAACGTGGACGAGATGGATTCGCCAAAGATCTGGCTTGCGGAGTACAGGGATACGCCTCTGTACACAGGCCGGTATGATATGTGGCAGTACACGTCAAGCGGCAGTGTTGCAGGGATCGAGGGAAGAGTCGACTTGAATGTCAGCTATCTGGGAATTGAGTGAAGTGTTTGTGCCGATGGTGGGTTTGAGAATTTTAGAAATAAGAAAGGAATATGCTAAACAATGGGAAAAATTACAGTAGAGGAATGCATTGCCTGCGGCAATGGCAATGATGATAAAGTGGTCATAGAGGGACTTAAGCTGGTCACACCGCAGGTGTTTGGAGATAACAGAGGTTATTTTATGGAAACCTACAACGATCATGATTTCAGGGAAGCAGGGATTGATCAGGTGTTTGTGCAGGACAACCAGTCTGCATCGAAAAGAGGTGTCCTGCGAGGGCTTCATTTTCAGAAACAGTATCCGCAGGATAAGCTTGTCCGCGTTGTGCGGGGGGAAGTGTTTGATGTGGCGGTGGACTTGAGAGAGGGATCGAAGACATTTGGGAAATGGTTTGGAGTGGTCTTGTCAGAGGAGAATAAGAAACAGTTTTTTATCCCGAAAAATTTTGCCCATGGTTTTCTGGTTCTGTCAGAGTATGCAGAATTTTGTTATAAATGCTCGGATTTCTACCATCCCAATGATGAGGGCGGACTGTTGTGGAGTGACCCTGAGATCGGGATTCAGTGGCCGATCCCGGAAGGAATGGTCCTGACCTTTTCCGACAAGGATCAGAGATGGGGCGGAATAAAGGATTTTAAACGATGAGAAATAGTTTGGTGGGGCTGTGGCAGTCGAGGCAGTTGATCTGGAAACTGGCGAAAAATGATTTTAAGAACCGCTTCGCAGGCTCGTATCTGGGACGGGTATGGGCGTTTGCGCATCCAGTCGTGACGGTACTGCTGTACTGGTTTGTGTTTGGTCATATCATGATGGCAGACAAGAAGGAACTGCTGACAGCGGGAGTGGAAGCACCGTATGTTCTGTGGCTGACGGCGGGACTCGTGCCATGGTTCTATTTCAGTGAGTCGGTCAGCAACGGTACAACGTCTCTGATCGAGTACAGCTATCTGGTCAAAAAGGTGGTATTTCAGATTCGTATCATTCCGGTTGTGAAACTGATCGCGGCATCGTTTACGCATCTCTTTTTTGTCGTATTTATGCTTCTGCTGTATTTTGCATATGGCTATAAACCGGATTTGTATCTGCTGCAGCTGATTTATTTTAGTTTTTGCCTGTTCATGTTTGTGCTGGCACTCAGCTATACAACCTGTGCGATTGCTGTCTTTTTCCGGGACTTGATGCAGATCGTCAATATTTTCCTGCAGATCGGCATGTGGGCTACGCCGATCTTGTGGAATATCGCGATGCTTGACGGGGAACCTGTGCTCCAGGCAATTATCAAATGCAATCCGATCTTTTATGTTGTAAATGGATACAGGAATGCGATGTTTGCTGACAGGTGGTTCTGGCAGGATGGTGCCATGACCGTGTATTTCTGGGCTGTCACGGTGGTATTGTTTGGGATTGGGACGGTGATCTTTCGAAGGCTTAAGGTGCATTTTGCGGATGTGCTGTAGGTAGTGTGAAGAGATTTTCTAAGCGGCCAAAGGACGCCCGCTAAGAAAATCTAAAGCTTCACACAGAAGAACGCAAAGGGCAGCGTTCTTCACGGATTGTTTGTGCTGCTTATGGCGGCACGATGGGTAGTGTGAAGAGATTTTCTAAGCGGCCAAAGGGCAGCGTTCTTCATGGATTGTTTGTGCCGCTGAGGCGGCATGAGGGGAAAGGTGAGCGCCTGAAATGGGGGGAACTATGGAAGAAAATGCTGTGAATGCAAGAACCGCGATTGCGGTGGAACATGTCAGCAAAGTTTATAAGCTCTATGACAAGCCGATGGACAGACTCAAGGAGGCGTTAAAGCTTACCAGACAGCAGAAATACCGCGAGGCGCACGCGTTGTCTGATATCAGTTTTGATGTCGGGCAGGGGGAGTGTGTTGGAATCATTGGAACAAATGGTTCGGGTAAATCGACGATTTTAAAAATCATAACAGGTGTCTTGAATCCAACGAGCGGCAGCGTCACTGTCAACGGGCGGATTTCTGCGCTGCTGGAGCTGGGCGCCGGCTTTAATATGGAATATTCGGGCATAGAGAATATCTATCTTAACGGTACCATGAACGGTTTTTCTAATGAGGAAATCGAGGCGAGAATGCAGGACATTCTTGATTTTGCGGATATTGGTGACTATGTCCATCAACCGGTGAAGACCTACTCGAGCGGCATGTTTGTGCGTCTGGCTTTTTCGGTGGCGATCAATATCGATCCGGAGATTCTGATTGTGGACGAAGCGCTCTCTGTCGGAGATGTCTTTTTCCAGGCAAAGTGCTATCACAAGTTTGATGAATTTAAGAAAATGGGCAAGACGATTATGATTGTGAGTCATGATCTGAGCAGTATTGCAAAGTACTGTGACAGAGTGATCCTGCTCAATCGGGGCGTGAAGCTCGGGGAAGGGTCTCCGAAAGCGATGATTGATGACTATAAGCGCGTATTGGTAGGACAGTATGAACTTCCCGGGCAGCCGGAGCTGCCCATATCGAAAGCAGAACAGAATCTGCTCAATGACGCTGAGGTTCAGGAGGCAGTTCAGACACAGGCCGCAGTCCAGAAGCGCGCAAGACAACAGTCAGGGGATGAACAGGAGTCAAAGATACTGGAATATGGGACGAGGCAGGCGGACATTGAGGAGATCTATCTGACAGACGATCGTGGAACCAGAACAAATTCTATTTTAAAGGGGCTTGAATTTCATATCTATATGCGAGTGAGATTTTACCAGGATTTACCGGCGCCGATCTTTGCCTTTTCTTTTAAGACAGCCAAGGGGACAGAGATCACGGGAACAAATACAATGTTTGAGAAGGCTTTTCTGGAGCCAGTCAGAGCAGGTGATCGCAAAGAAGTCTGTTTTACACAGAAGATGTCGCTGCAGGGAGGCGAGTACCTGCTTTCCTTCGGTGTGACAGGCTATGAGGGGGATGATTTTAAGGTGTACCACAGGCTTTATGATGCACTTGATGTGACGGTTGTCTCTGATAAGAATACAGTGGGATATTATGACATGGATTCGACAGTGGTGGTTCGAAGTGTAGAAGCATAGAAGTAACAGTTCCTATAGGTCTGCGCATTTATGCAGCGAACAAAGTTTGCTGTGATGACCGTAAGAACACGTAGTGGCAGTGATGTATAGAATAGCGGGGTGAGGAAAATATGGGAGAGGACGTGCAGGGAAAGATTGGCAGTGTGACTTTAGATTATACGTATTATTCAGGGCAGGATCTGTATTCTGATGGCGATATTGAGGATAAGATGCTTGACATTGCCATGTACAATCCGCCAGAGGATTTCCCAAAGATTATCGAGAGAGAAAAGAGCTGGCCTGTTTTTTATCATTTCTCGCCGCTTCGGACAAATATCATAGACTGGATTCCATTTAAGAAAACAGATAAAGTGCTTGAGATTGGTTCAGGTTGTGGTGCGATCACAGGCTTGCTGGCAAAAAAGACAGGCAGTGTCACCTGCATTGACCTGTCTAAGAAACGCAGCATGGTGAATGCCTATCGCAATCGCAATGCGGACAATATCACGATCATGGTCGGCAATTTCAAGGATATTGAGCCGCAGCTTGACAGGGACTATGACTATGTATTGCTCATTGGTGTCTTCGAGTATGGGCAGGCTTATATTGGCGGCGCAGCACCCTATGAGGATTTTCTGCAGATCTGCAACAGCCATAGGAAACTGGATGGCCGTCTGATCATTGCAATCGAAAATAAGTTTGGATTAAAATACTGGGCAGGATGCCAGGAGGATCATCTGGGGACTTATTTTTTAGGGATTGAGGGATATCATGATGGGGGGATTGTGCGGACTTTTACGAGACATGGTCTGGAGCGGATCCTTGACAAAGTCGGGATTCATGAGTATTCATTTTATTACCCTTATCCTGATTACAAATTTACGACAACCGTCTATTCAGACAGGTACCTTCCAAGGAAGGGAGAGTTGAGCAACAATTTAAGAAATTTTGACAAAGAACGCATTCTGTTATTTGATGAAAAACAGGTGTTTGATGAAATCATAGAGGAGAATGAATTTCCATTGTTCTCCAATTCTTATCTGCTGGTGGTCGGAGGGGCGCCCAATGTGATCTATACAAAGTTTTCGAACGACAGGGCTGCAAAGTGGGCAGTACGCACTTCTATTGTCAGGGAGTCTCCTAAGCAGCTGCATGTGGAGAAACTGCCGGATACAGAAGCTGCCAAGCAGCATCTGATGAATACAAGGCAGGCTTATGAGCAGCTTTCGGCGCGGTATGAGGGTACGAAAATAGACATCAACAAGTGTACTGTAATCGGCGGCGATGTCAAAAATGGCCTGTCTTTTGAGTTTTGCAGGGGGGAGACGTTAGAGAAACTTCTTGATGAGCGTCTGATGCGGGCGGATGTGGCTGGTTTTAAGGCACTGGTTCAGGAGTATATGCATTGGCTTTATTATAATGAAGATCTCTATGCGGTCAGCAATATTGACTTTATCTTTCCCAATATCCTGGTGGATGAGAAGAAGTGGCATGTTATAGATTATGAGTGGACTTTTGACAGGCATATTGAGGCGAAGAACATTGCATTTCGCGCTTTTTATAACTATACATTGGAGGGGGAGATGAGAAAGGCGTGCGAAGACCTTCTTATGAGAGATATTTTGGGATTTTCAGATGAGGAGATTGCCGCTGCTGTAGCCAGGGAGAAAGAGTTTCAACTTCATATTACAGGAAATCACACTTCCGCGGAGGGGATGCGGGAGCTGATCGGGAATAAGGCATATAAACTGAATGGATTGCTGCAGTACAGCCAGCATGTGGAGCTTGACGAACTGCTTCTGTATTGCAAACAGATGAGTACGAAGTGTGTGGCACAGATTTTTGTGGACTATGGAGAGGGGTTTTGTGAGGAAAATTCCATAAGGTTTTGGAACTGTTATTCTGTAGGGCGATATCTGAAGCTGGAATATGATATTCCGGATGGCGCTGTGCAGGTTCGGATTGACCCATGTCTTTATCCATGCGTGGTGGAGGTGCGTGAGATTCGGGCTGGCGACAGACTTTATACAGCAGATTCTGCAGGGCCAAACGGATGCCTGCAGGCAAACGGTTTGGTAGTATTTAGCGATGAGGATCCCAATTTTATCATTCCTGCTGTGGGAGGGGAGCATCTGGTAGTCGATATGGATGTTCTGGAGCTTCCGCAGGCGTTTGCCAGCCAGGTGGCGCAGAGTACAGGCGCATCAAAAGAGAATCTGGTCACAAAGACGAAAGGGTTTTTTAAGGCAAAGTTGAAAGGTTAGGAACTGTGAAGAGAAACGGATTACATGTCCAGGGGTGGGGGATTCATTGGTATGTTAGGAAAGATAAAGGCTGCCATACAAGGCAGATTGTATAAAAAATGCATAAATGAGTACGAGAGAGTGTTGCGCTGCCAGACAGATCCATATCTGCTGTGGATTAAGGAGAATGAGCCGGCGAGCAGGCGGGATTCCAATGAGGAGCAGAGACCTGGATTTGATATTGTGTATATGGAGGAGTGCGGCAGAGATTTTTCTTTGTCGGGGTTTGATAAGGAGTACATTCTGTTTGTATCCGGGGAGGGCCGGATTGCAGCGGATGTTTATCATGAGATTCCACAGTATTTCGAGATGCATAAGGATGTGAATATTGTCTATGCAGACGAGGATACATGGATGTTAGAGACGCAGAAGGAAGTCGACAGGGATCTGGTCAATGACGAAAGCGCGCATCGGATTTTTCCATGGACCAAGCCAATGTGGTCGCCGGATACGTTGTTTTCTTTTTTGTATTTTGGCAATATTTTTGCAGTCCGAAGGGAAGCTTATTTGGAGGTAAAATGGCTTGGTGATGAGGATTATCGCAAAAATATTTATGATTTTGTGCTGAAAGCGACAGAACGTGGCAAGCGTCCTGGACATATCGAGAAAATTCTGTTTCACACCTATGAAAAAGGGAGCAGCAGGGAGGAAATTGAGGACAGGCTCATGCACAAGACTGATTTCATCGGTGTAGGGCAGGCGTATGATTTTATTCGGGAGAGCGCAATGGCAAGGCGGGGGCTGTCAGGAAGAATGGTGGTGGATACACAGACAGGAATCTCGTATCCGGTCTATGAACTGCCAGATCAGCCGCTGGTCAGTATTATCATTCCATCGAAGGATAATCCAGATGTGTTAAGGCAGTGTATCCGTTCTGTTTATGCGCATACAGATTATCCTAATTATGAGATCATCGTGATCGACAATGGCAGTACGGCGAGGGTGCGTATTGGACTGGAAAATTTCAGGCAGGAGTGTCCGTTTACGTATTTGTATCTGCCGATGGAGTTCAATTTTTCCAATATGTGCAATGCTGGTGTGAAAGCGGCAAAGGGTGAGTATATCCTGCTGCTCAACGATGATATGGAAGTGATTGAGGATAGCTGGTTAACAAGGATGGCTGGGCAGGCCTCTCTAAAACATGTCGGGTCTGTCGGCGCGAAGCTTTTATATCCCAACTCCACCAAGATCCAGCATGTAGGGATCACCAACACGATCTATGGTCCTGGACATAAACTAAAACAGATGGATGACAGAGAATCCTATTATTATGGTCGAAACCGTTTTGTGTATGATCTGATTGGCGTCACAGCGGCATGTCTCATAATGCGCAGGGATTATTTTCTGGCGATTGGGGGATTGTATGAGGGACTTGCTGTGGCGTACAATGATGTAGACCTGTGTTTCCGCTTGTGCAGCAAGGGACTGTGCAATGTACAGCGAAATGATGTTGTGCTGTATCATCATGAGTCACTCAGTCGTGGTGATGATCTTCAGGATGAGGCGAAACTTAAACGTCTGCTGGCGGAGAAAGATGTGCTTTATCGGAGACATCCAAAGCTTTACAGAAAGGATCCATTTATCGGAACGCTCTTAAACAGTGGGGAGCCGGAGTACAGTTGCCGCTGGTTAGAGCGGTATGAGCTCTTCAATATATTTGATGCGGATGATATGCTTGCCGAGTCCAAAAAACTTCCTGCACTGGATAGCATGAACCAGGCGATCATGATCACTGTGGAGGATTGTGGCAAAGAGAATTTTGCAAAGGCTGTAACCAAGAATGGACAGAAGAAAAAGACATACTATCTCATCAAGGGATGGGCTTATGTTCCGGGTGTGGACAATGCGCGCTATCAGTTCAAGATCCTGCTGGTGAACAGCAGCGGCAAGGTGTGGGAACTGCCCGTACAGAGACGGTACCGTAAAGATGTGGCTGCGATTTTGACAGAGACCAATGTGGAGCTGACTGGCTTTTGCAACTGGATCTTTGAGGGGGCGCTGCCACCGGATACGTATGAACTGTGGATGACTGCAAAGGATGGTTGTTCCAGACAGCGGCTGTATCGCAGCATGGAGAAAACATTGGTGATCGATTAATTAGGAATATTAAGATATATGAGAGCGTATCAACAGGAACTTTTTGTACAGAAGACACCATACCTGCAGTGGTTGAACGAACAGGAAACAGATCTGGAACAGCAGTATGGGCAGCAACGGAATCAGAGTGCTTTAGGGAAGCAGATACACACGCTTCCCTTTTCTTCGTGTATGGACAAGATGCAGGATTATGGGAAATTTCATGCGGACTGGCTGTATCTCTTTGTGAAAGGCAGTGGAAAACTGTCTGAATATGCTGTAGCAGTATTCACTGATATTTTTCTGAAGGACAGTGAGGTTGTCTTTGTCTATGCGGATGAAGATTACAGCGGGAGCCTGAAGGAATTGTACGGGATCGAGGAAAGTGCATTCGGGAGTGATCTTACAGCTTCCTATCATTTTGGCGCTCAGGGTACAGATTCACAGGGATGTGCATGTTTCAGAGGATCGCCGTGGTTCAAACCTGATTTTTCACCGGATACACTTGCGTCCTTTTTCTATATTGGCAGCGTATTTGCAGTGAGAGGAAGTAAAATTCTGGAAATGACAGAACAGTATGGGAACGGTCTTGATCTCTATGAACTTGTCTACAGGATTTTTATGGAAGCGCTTGACAGGAAGACGCGGGGAAGAAGGGAAGGAATTGTTCACATACCTAAGGTACTTTACACAAATGATCGTCTGACGGGAATCGGACGGATTGACAGCTCTGAGAAGATCAGGACATGGTACAGGGCGGAGCGCAGGGTTCCAAGTGAGGGGATGAATGCGGACTGCGATAAAGTATCAATTGTTATTCCGAGTAAAGATCATGCAAAAGTGTTGGAAAGATGTCTGGATACTTTGATAAAATACACAAATTACAAATGCTATGAAATAATTATTGTGGATAACGGCAGCAGTTTCGAAGAAAAAATGTGCATAACACATGTTCTTGAAGCGAAAAGAAAAGAAAAAAAGAATCTTGTCATTCAATATCTCTATCAGGAAAGCGCATTTAACTTTTCGGCTATGTGTAATGCTGGAGCGCGGGCAGCAGACGG
The DNA here is from genome assembly GCA_002491195.1 of Lachnospiraceae bacterium UBA7179. Classification (GTDB taxonomy): domain Bacteria; phylum Bacillota; class Clostridia; order Lachnospirales; family Lachnospiraceae; genus COE1. Next base: position 26,344 of record DKVL01000108.1, on the reverse strand, counting down.
AGCGTATCTTTTGTTTCTGAACGACGATATCGAGGTGATGGATACAGAGGAGGGCGGAGACTGGCTTGGGAGAATGATGGTATATGCCGCCAAAACCCATGTGGGAGCTGTCGGCGCAAAACTGTATTATCCATGCGCCTTGGAAGAAAATGGATGTTTTAGGATCCAGCATGCAGGGATCACGAATATGGGGATCGGACCGGCGCACAAGCTTAGCGGTATTGTGGATCACGGGTGTCTGTACTATGGGCACAACACACAGAACTATGATATGCTGGCAGTCACAGCGGCATGTATGTTGATTCGGAGAAGTGTTTTTGAGGCGGCAGGCGGTTTTGATGAAACATTTCCTGTGGCGTACAATGATGTGGAACTTTGCTTTCGGTTGTATCAGAGAGGGTATTACAATGTGCAGGTCAATGATGCAGTGCTGGTTCACCATGAATCTCTCAGCAGGGGGCAGGATACTTCGCCAGAAAAACAAAGGCGTTTAGCAGAGGAGAAACAAAAACTTTATGAAAAGTATCCGTCATTGATCGCAAGGGATCCTTTTTATAACCCGAATCTTGTGCAATGGAAAAAGGATACAGAATATAACACTGGATATTTATATCGCTTTGACAAACAAATAACACCAGTGCTGCTCGAGGATCGTGGAAATGATAAGAAAAGAAAACAAATGCTATTTAAAAAGTACGATATGAGACAGCATTTGCATATGAAATATCCTTTGCTGGCAAAACTATACGACAGACTAACAGGCTTTGACAAGATCCTGTTTCAGATTGACTGTGTGGATGGTGGAGATGGCATAGCAGATGATAAAATAGCAGATAATAACTTAAAGATCCAAGGGTGGTGTGCTGTCAAAAACGCGGACAATGCAGACCGGTTCCGCAGATTATGGCTGATTTATGAGACGCGTACTTTTGATTTTCGGAGTGTGTATGAGCTTGAGATCGCACCAAAACTCAGGGAGGATGTCGCAGCGCTGCTGGAGGGGGAAGATCGTCTCAAAGGTACAAAAAACACAGCGCTCTCAGGCATACATGTCAACGTTAACAAGAGTGCTCTAAAGTCAGGGAGTTACCGAATCGGTGTGGTCTGTGACAATAAGCTGGTCTGTGATCTGCAAAAATGGGTTGAGATCCCTTAATGAAGGTGACGGGGATACGAAAGAAAGGGTGTGATGTAAAATGGCAAGTGATCTGTTTGAAAATCATCAGAATAAAGACGAGCAGGACGTGCAATTCTATAAACAGGCATATGAGAAGGAAAAAGCGCGTGCGGCTTCCCTGGCGGGCAGGCTTGCGGACGCCAGGAACGAGGCGGACAGCCTGCAGTTCCAGCTCGACCGCATCAAGAACAATCCGCTGTGGAAGGCGTCGAGACCTCTTCGGCAGACGATGCACTGGGGGCTCCGTAATTACAGGCGTGTTCGGAATCTGGGAGGTCCCAAAGGGATTGCCAGAAAATTGAAACAGAAGAAAATTGAGGCAGAAGCAAAGAAACTGCATGGTACGGCGAGTTTTCCAACGCCGGAGCAGGCGCAGCAGCAGCGCAATGCGAAGTTTGACCGCATGGTAAAGATCAGCATCTTAGTCCCACTGTGGAACAATCAGCGGGAATTTCAGATACAAATGCTGGAATCCGTGATGAATCAGACCTATCAGAACTGGGAGCTGTGTCTGGCGGATGGTTCCGACGAGGAGCACAGTTACATCGGGGAGATTTGTAAAGAATATGCAGCGCGCGCGGACGGTAGGATTGTCTATCACAAACTCGACAAAAACGGTGGAATTGCCGGGAACACCAACGAATGCCTGAAACTTGCCACGGGTGAGTATATTGGTCTGTTTGACCAGGATGACATCCTGCATCCCTGCGCATTATATGAGTACGTGAAAGTGATCAACGAGGAGGGAGCGGACTACATTTACTGTGATGAGACTACCTTCAAGGGCGACAGTATCAACAATATGATCACACTCCACTTTAAGCCGGATTTTGCGCCGGACAATCTCCGGGCAAACAATTACATCTGTCATTTTAGTGTATTTTCAAGGAAATTGCTTGAGGGAACAGAACTTTTCCGCAGCGGGTTTGACGGGAGCCAGGACCATGACATGATACTGCGGCTGACGGCTAATGCCAGGAAAGTGGTACACGTGCCCAAACTCCTGTACTATTGGCGTTCCCACAAGGCGAGCACGGCGAGTGACATCAGCGCCAAACCCTATGCCATCGCGGCGGCAAAGGGTGCCGTTGCAGACCATCTGACCAGATGCGGGTTCAAGAATTTTGAGATTAAGAGCACCAGGGCTTTTGACACGATCTTTGAGATTAAATACGAGATTTTAAGTGAGGACAAGATTTCGATCCTGATTCCTAACAAGGATCATGTGGACGATCTGAGACGCTGTATTGACTCTGTCAGGGAGCGCAGCACGTACGAAAATTATGAGATCATTGTCATAGAGAATAACAGTGTGGATAAAGCGACATTCGACTATTATGATACCTTGAAAAAACAGAAAAATGTAACAGTAGTTACCTATGAGGGAGAGTTTAATTACGCGAGGATTAATAACTTTGGAGCCCGCTGGGCGACAGGAAAATATCTCTTGTTATTAAATAATGATACCCAGGTGATCTCCATGAACTGGCTGGAGGCGATGCTGATGTATGCACAGCGTCCTGACGTAGGGGCAGTCGGTGCAAAGCTTTATTATGGGGACAGGACGATCCAGCACGCAGGTGTGGTGATCGGTCTTGGCGCACACAGGACGGCAGGACATACACATTACAAGATCAACTATGATAACCTCGGTTACATGGGGCGGTTGTGTTATGCACAGAACGTGTCGGCAGTGACTGGTGCCTGTCTGATGGTCAGAAAGAGTATCTATGACGTGCTCGGCGGACTCGACGAGGTGTTTGCCGTGGCGTTGAACGATGTGGATTTCTGTCTGCGGATCCGGGAAAAAGGGTATCTGAATGTGTTTACGCCGTTTGCGGAGCTGTATCATTTTGAGTCGGCGTCGCGCGGAAGCGATCTCGTGGACGAAAAGAAGGCGAAACGCTACGAGGAGGAGTCTGCGCTGTTCCGCGAGCGCTGGAAAGAACTGCTGGCCAAGGGGGACCCGTATTACAATCCGAACTTCTCTCTGGATTACAGCGATTACTCCCTGAAAACAACATTAGGAACTGTAGAAAAATAACTGACACATCTTGCTTGTCTATTTCTCCGATATCAAATTGCTAAAGCAATTATCCGCAATCAGTTACATAGCCTGCTATGCGCCTGATTGTGGAGCGGCACTCTCGAAGAAATATCCTGCGCAATCTGCATCACTTATTTTCCTACAGTTCCTTAGATTAAATTTAGCTAAATGTACTAATAATCTTGAATTATTTCCAATTTTTTGATTTAATATAATTGGAATATGGTGCAGGGTTGATCTATAGTAAACGACAAAAGTGCATGTCGTTTCCTATAAACAGTTCAAGCGCACTGGATGAACAAATTTATGTGGAGGTAGCAGTATGGGTTATATGGATGAATTTAACTTCTGGCTGAGTGATGATTACTTTGACCAGGCAACAAAGGATGAGCTCTTAAAGATCAAGGACAATGAGAGCGAGATCGAGGAGCGTTTTTACAAGGAACTTGAGTTTGGTACAGGCGGACTCCGAGGTGTGATCGGTGCAGGTACGAACCGCATGAACATCTACACTGTGAGAAAGGCGTCACAGGGGCTGGCGAACTATATTATCAAGGCAAACGGGCAGAAAAAAGGGATTGCTATCGCGTACGATTCCCGTTTTATGTCGCCGGAGTTTGCCGACGAGGCAGCGCTGTGCATGGCAGCGAACGGTATCAAAGCGTATGTGTTTGAGTCGCTCAGACCGACACCGGAGCTTTCCTTTGCGCTGAGAACACTCGGGTGCATCTCCGGCATCGTGATCACAGCAAGCCACAACCCGCCAGAGTACAATGGCTACAAGGTGTACTGGGAGGATGGCGCACAGATCACGGCGCCCAAGGACAAGGATATCATCAGCGAAGTGAAGGCCGTAACAGACTACCACACAGTGAAGACAATGGACAAGCAGGAAGCGATCAACGCCGGACTGTACCAGGTGATCGGCAAGGAGATTGACGATGCGTACATGGTAGAGCTGAAGAAGCAGATCATCCATCCGGATGTCATCAAGGAAGTTGCGGATGATATCAAGATTGTGTACACACCGCTTTGCGGTACAGGCAACAAGCCGGTGAGAAGAATCCTCTCCGAGCTTGGATTTAAGAATGTATATGTTGTGCCTGAGCAGGAGAATCCAGATCCGAAGTTTACGACACTGGATTATCCGAATCCAGAGGATCCGAAGGCATTTACATATGCCTTGAAACTTGCAAAGGAGAAGAATGCGGATATCGTGCTCGCGACAGATCCGGATGCGGACAGACTTGGCATCTATGCGCTCGATACGAAGAGCGGAGAGTACAAGGCGTTTACTGGCAATATGTCTGGTATGCTGATCGCGGAGTATATTCTGAGAGAGCGCAAGGCGACAGGGACAATGCCGGAGAATCCTGCACTTGTGACTACGATTGTTACAACCAATATGACCGCGCCGATCACAGAGGCTTACGGTGTGAAGAGAATTGAGGTTCTTACAGGATTCAAGTTTATCGGCGAGCAGATCAAGTTATTTGAGCAGACTGGATCCAACAATTATGTATTCGGTCTTGAGGAGAGCTATGGCTGTCTTGCAGGAACGCACGCGAGGGACAAGGACGCGGTTGTAGCAGTGATGTGCCTGTGCGAGGTTGCTGCATGGTGCAAGAAGAACGGCAAGACACTGTACGATATGATGCTTGAGATTTATGAGAAGTATGGTTATTATAAAGAGACACAGTATGCGATCACGATGAAAGGCATCGACGGCTCGAAGCAGATCGCGGCGCTCATGGATAAGTTCCGGAACAATCCGCCCAGGAAGTTTGGTGAGCTTGACGTAGTGCGCGTGAGAGACTACGATAACGATGTCATCACGGAGCTTGAGACAGGTAAGACCTATCCGACAGGGCTGCCGAAGTCCAATGTACTCTATTTTGATCTGACGAACGATTCCTGGTGCTGTGCGAGACCTTCCGGCACAGAGCCCAAGATCAAGTTCTACATGGGCGTCAAGGGAACGAGCCTTGAGGATGCACAGAAGAAAGTGGAAGATCTGACCAAAGAGGTTAAGGCTGTTATAGAAGAATAAGGTAGATGGAGCCATGAAACCGGACGGCTGAGGAAAAGCCGTCTGGTTTCGTTTCGTAATAATAGGAGATATTTATGAAAAATTTGTTTGCGCAGATTATGAAGTTTGGTGTGGTAGGAGTGATCTGCTTTGGGATTGATTATGTGATTGGCCTTTCGGTGATGAAAATAATTGTGAAACTGGGCGGCGACCCGGTGTTCAAGCTTGCGTCCATGGCAGGTTCGGCACTGGGATTTACAGTTTCCGTGATTATAAATTATATCTTAAGTTTTCGATTTGTCTTTGAGCGGAAAGAGGATCTGGACCGCAGGAAGGAATTTGTGGCATTTATCATATTGAGTGTGATCGGGCTGGGGTTGAACCAGTTGATCATCTGGATTTGCGTGGGTCCTGTTTATGGCAATGTTGCATTGCTTCAAAGCATATTGAATTATGACCTTGCCTACACAGGTGCAAAGGTGATTGCGACAGCGATCGTGATGGTCTACAACTTCGTCACCAGAAAGATCTTTTTGGAGAAAAAAGGGTGAAAATGCAAATGGAGGATGAGGAAATAAGATGTCACTGGCACAAAATATAAAAAAGACAATTAACTATAGTAGGAAAAATGGCTATGGCGAGGCGGCTGTTGCGGCGTGGGAGCGGATGACGGCAAAATATTATGCGGACTATGATTATCATGCGCCTGATCAGGATGCCCTGGAACGGCAGAAAGCTGACCAGGGAGTATCGAATCTAAAGTTTTCCATACTGGTACCGGCATATGAGACACAGAGTGTCTATATGGGGGCACTGATTGACAGCTGTATTGCACAGACATATGGAAACTGGGAATTGATTATTGCGGATGGAAGCATCAGTGATATCGTACAGCAGACAGTGGACAGGTATCAGGATACGCGCATTCGTTATGTCCGTCTTGCGGGAAACGACGGCATTGCGGAGAATACGAACCAGGCGCTTGCGTGTGCCACAGGCGACTATTGTGGTCTGCTGGATCATGATGATCTGTTGACGGCGGACGCTTTGTATGAGATGGCGCGTGCGGTGCAGGAGAATCGGCCGATCCTTGCATATTCCGACGAGGATAAGTGTGATGAATCCGGAAAACATTTCTATGATCCACACTTTAAGCTCGATTTTAATCTGGATCTGATCCTGACCAACAACTATATCTGTCATTTTATGGTAGTGCGGTCTGATATCCTGAAAAAACTGCAGATCAGAAAAGAGTACGATGGGTCACAGGACTATGACATCATTCTTCGCATCGTGGGCAATCTGCTGTTAAAGGAGAAAGAAAGTAAAGACGCAGAGCCGGTGGAGAAAGCGATCGTACATGTTCCCAAAGTGCTTTATCATTGGCGCTGCCATGAAAATTCTACAGCGGACAATCCGCAGAGCAAGATGTATGCTTATGAGGCAGGGAAAAAGGCGCTGGTTGATTTTGCGTCGCGAATGGGCTGGAAAGTGGATGTGCGCCACAACAAGCATCTTGGTTTTTACCGTATTGAGTATGGGGATAGTGTGTTGTCACACAGACCAGACCTGGCGGCAGTTGGCGGCTTTGTTGCAAGACATGGCAAGGTGGCAGGCGGCATCTACAAAGGACAGCCGCTTGTCTATGCAGGATATATGAATCGAATGGATTTATATCAGAATGTTGCAGTGCTTGACATACGGAATATGGCAGTTGGTAAGAGGTACCAGGGCATTTATCAGGAGGTGACAAACCATTCCTACGAGAGCACACTCCTGACGGAACAAAAAGACCTCCCGCAGTGGCTGCGGGAATTAGATAAAAGTGAACAGGGAAGCCGTCAGATTGCCAGGATGAACGAGGAGCTGTGCCGCAGGTTTACGAAGGCAGGCGGAAGGCTGCTCCTGGACCCATCCTGTATCCGGACAGTGAAGGGTGTGGCGTCTGGTATGGAGTAGGGACGGATACGAAAGGCAGGGACTATGGCAAAGTCGACAGTAGTGATCCCCAATTTTAACGGGATAAAGTATATAGGAGCGTGTCTTGACAGTCTGTATATGGGAACAATTAAGGATCTGGAAGTCGTGGTGGTGGACAATGGGTCTGCTGATGGGAGTATGGAGCTTGTGCGTGACCAGTATCCGCAGGTTCGTCTGATCGCAAATAAGAAGAACACGGGTTTTTGCCACGCGGTGAATCAGGGGATTCAAGCGAGTACCACTCCGTATGTCATCCTTTTAAACAATGACACAAGGGTAGATTTGTCTTTTGTTCATGAACTGGAAAAAGTGATGGATGCGGACACAGAAAAGAAAATTTTTTCGGCCTCAGCAAAGCTGATTTCCCTTTATGAGAAAGATCAGACGGATGATGCGGGAGATTTTTACTGTGCTCTTGGTTGGGCATTTGCGCGCGGAAAAGGGAAAAATCCGGACAGGTATCGCAGGGACTGCGAAATTTTTGCAGCATGCGCAGGGGCGGCAATCTATCGCAGGGAATTGCTGGAAGAAAAACGTGTTGGATTGTTTGATGAAGTGCATTTTGCCTATTTAGAAGATATTGACATCGGTTATCGGGCGAAAATTCATGGATATATAAACTGGTTTGCGGCAAACTCTATAGTATATCATGCTGGAAGTGCCACGAGTGGTTCCAGATACAATGCGTTCAAGACAAGGATCGTGGCGCGCAACAGCGTGTATCTGATCTACAAGAATATGCCAGCTGCACAGATTATATTGAATTTTCCGTTATTGTTTGCTGGTTATTTGACAAAATTGATGTTCTTTACGCGAAAAAGACTGGGTAAGGAATATCTTATGGGTTTTATGGATGGCATCAGAATTTCTATGAAAATATCTATGGAAGGGAAAGGAAAAACGTATCGGAAACGCCAGAAAAAAGTTTCAAAAATGGTATATGTCAAAATACAGTTCGGATTATGGAGGAATCTGTTTCGGCTTTTTGAAATGTGACTGCTGTGAACGGCTTTGCGGTATGGAGATAGAGGGACTATGAAAGAGAAGCGGAAAAGGTACATTGGATGGGCATATTTTATATTATATATTGTGGCGGCAGTTATTTTGGTGTTCAATCAGCCTTTGTATGATCGGACACTGCACAGCAATCCGCCTGATGAGGTTGTGCGGTATAAAGTGCCTTTGTATATTTGCAGGCATAATACGCTTCCGACAGGGTTTGAGGAGGAGATCACGTTTGAGGACGTGGATTATACCTATGGATTTTATACGCTTTTTCCCCATATTGTGCAAGGCTATGCGATGCGTTTGGTGAACCTGTTTACAGATTCCGAGTTGGCGCTTTTGTACACGGCACGGTTGGTAAATATGTGCATCGGACTTGCAATGGCTTATGTTGTACTTTTGATTGGAAAACATTTGTTTGTAGATGAACGGATGCGATGGCTCTTCTGTTATCTGGTGATGCTTTTGCCGCAGAGTCTGTTCTTGCATACGTATGTGAACCCGGATTCCATGTGTCTGCTTTCCACCGCGCTGATGTTATATGGCCTGATCAGAGGTTACAAAGATGGGTTTTCTGTAAAGTCATGCCTGATTCTTTCGCTTGGTGTGATCTTATGCGCACTTTCTTATTACAATGCATATGGTTTTATTGTGAGCAGTGTTTTATTGTTTACAGCGTATTTTTTTCACAGACAGGATGGAAAGATCGGATTTGCATGGAGAGATTTTTTGAAAAAAGGGCTGCTGATCTCTGGGATCGTGCTCCTGTGCATCAGTTGGCAGTTTGTCAGAAATTACTGTTTGTATGATGGGGATTTTCTGGGAATTTCCACCAAAGAAAGTTTTATGGAAGCCGGGGGAACGATCAGGGATACGTATTACAGCAGGGGAGAAAGCCTGTTCTCTATGCTGTTTGGGACATCTTTTTTCCCAAAACTCGCAGTGAGCGCGATTTCGAATTATGGTTCTGTCGCGATCTATACATGGCTGGTAGTATATATTTTTTATCTGCTGTTGTTTGCCGCAGGGATCTTTGGGAGACTTTCGGTCCGGGATTACAATGGCGGGTTTAGGACAGTGTTTATCCATCTTAATATGATTTTTTGTATGTTGATGCCGTTACTGCTTCTGGTTCAGTATGCATATACGATTGATTACCAGGCGCAGGGGCGTTATATTTTGCCGGGCATTATCCCGTTTATGTACTATGTATGCAGCGGTATAGAACGGCTGCCTATATGGAAAAAAAGTACAGATCAAAGGAAGAACAGAGCGGTAGCAATCCTATTGTTGGGAATCGCTGCGGCGTTGATCTTGTCTGTTGCCAGTGCAATGCCATATTATCTTCAGTCAGATGTGTTGTGGAAGTAGAAAATTTGTTACTGTTCACTCCGTTCCAGTAACAGGCAAAAATCCATGCAAAATTTGCTTCGCAAATGGATTTTTGC
>DKVL01000108.1:0-16432 GCA_002491195.1 Lachnospiraceae bacterium UBA7179 | reverse complement strand
CATTCCTGACCTGTGAACAGTAACGAAAATTTCAGCTTTTGTCAAATAAAAAAATGAATTGTATTTTTGAGTCAGATATTGTAGAATATAAAGGTGATGTTTTGCATTGGCATAAGGTGTGGTGAAACAATTGATAAAGGATAACCAAAAGTATTTTAATAAACTGCTCGTTCTGCTGGATGCACTGGTGATCGCGGCTACTTACTGGCTTTCCTGGTTTTTGTGGCTTAGCGGACTTGTGAGGGAGAACGATCCTGAAACAGGTATTTTGTCGGTACAGGTTTATTTTGTCGCTTTTCTGGTGATTGTGCCGGGATATCTGCTCTTATATAATGCGTTTGATCTGTATTCGTCAAAACGTACAGCGAAGACAATCTATGAGATTTTTAATATCGTCAAGGCGAATACGATAGGGCTTCTGGCGATTATGGTAGTGCTCTTTGCCATCAATATACCAGACTTTTCACGAGGAATGGTTGGCGTCTTCTATGGAATCAATATCGTGGCAGAGTCACTGATTCGAAAACTTGTTCGCTATTGGCTTCGAAGGCTTCGCAGAAAAGGTTATAATATTAAGCACATATTGCTGGTTGGCTATTCACGTGCAGGAGAGGAGTACATTAATAAAATTAAGGCAAATCCGGAGTGGGGATATGAGGTATGTGGTATTCTTGATGACCATGTTCCGGTAGGTGCTGTGTATAAGGGAGTCAAGGTGACAGGGGAGATCGATTCCCTTCCCGCGATCCTGAAAGAGAATCAATTGGATGAGATTGGCATCACACTTTCGCTGTCAGATTATGACAGACTGGAAAAAATAGTAAACGTGTGTGAAAAAACGGGTGTGCATACAAAATTCATACCTGACTATAATAGCGTAATACCGAGTCGGCCTTATCTGGAGGATCTGGATGGGCTGGCTGTGGTAAATATCAGAAGGGTACCGCTGAGCAATGTGGGGAATATGCTGATGAAACGGTTGGTCGATATTGTGGGTGCGCTGATCGCGATCGTACTTTCTTCTCCGTTTATGCTGGCAGCAGTGGTCGGAGTAAAAGTTACAAGCAGGGGGCCGTTGATTTTTAAACAGGAACGGGTCGGCCTTCACAACAAGCCGTTTCAGATGTATAAATTTCGCAGTATGGAGGTGCAAAGCGCCGCTGATGAGAGGAAAGGCTGGACGACGAAAAACGATCCAAGAGTCACGAAGGTGGGGAGAATACTTCGAAGCACGAGCATCGATGAACTCCCGCAGCTTTTTAATGTGTTAAAAGGGGACATGAGCCTGATCGGCCCGCGTCCGGAGAGGCCTCTTTTTGTAGAAAAATTTAAAGAGGAGATACCAAGGTATATGATAAAGCACCAGGTCCGGCCAGGGATCACAGGCTGGGCGCAGGTAAATGGTTACAGAGGAGATACTTCGATCAAGAAACGGATAGAATATGACCTTTACTATATTGAAAATTGGTCGATGTCATTTGATCTTAAGATTTTATTCCTCACTTTCTTTAAGGGTTTTATCAATAAAAATGCCTATTAAAATTGGGGGCTGGCATCAAGGGTGTGCAAGGATGGCAGCAAGGAGGTTTAACAATGCAGGATTATGATAACAACAGTAAAAATAATAATATCAGGAGGATGCCTAGTGGCGAGGGCAGGCCGGCATCAAGATCATCCAATGGCCAGCCAAGACCGGCCGGAGCATCGCGACCAAGTGGTCAGCCGAGACAATCCAAAGCATCAGGGCCAAATGGCCAGCCACCATCCAGGGCGGTAGGGACGAACGGTCAACCACGCAGACAGGCGCCGCCAGACCAGGCCAAAATGAGTAGGCAGACAGCATCAGGAGGTCAGTCAAGGACGGGCAGTCAGCCTCGCCGTCAGACTCCGCCGGGACGCGGAAAAACAGCCAGCCAGCCAAGGTCCGCTGAGTCAGCAAATCCTTCGAAATCCCGCAGACAGACGCAGGGTGGAGGGCAGACACATTCCAATAAAGGACAGCGATCAAACGGTAACGTGCAGACCACGGCAAAAGGAAAAGGGAAGAAAAAGGCGGCAAATAAAAAGTGGAAAAAGATCGTTCTGTTTATTGCAGAGATTTTTGTGCTGCTGATCCTGGTAGCCGCGCTGTGGGCGGCAAATAAAGCGCAGCAGATCCAGTATGTAAAGATTGATCCGATCGATGTCCATATCAATCCGGGTGTCCAGATTAAGAAGGAAGAGGGAACGACCACTATGAAGGGCTACCGCAATATTGCGCTGTTTGGTGTGGATTCGCGGGATAAACAGCTGGATAAGAATACACGTACAGATGTTATTATGATTGCTTCCATTAATCTGGATACGAAAGAAGTGAGACTTGTATCGGTATATCGCGATACATGGCTTAACCTGTCAGATGACAGTTACAGTAAGGCAAATGCAGCCTACGCAAGGGGAGGCGCGGAGCAGGCGATCGGTATGCTCAATATGAATCTCGATCTGGATATCACGGATTTTGTGACAGTGGGATTTGACGGGGTGATCGATGTTGTAGATGCGCTTGGCGGCGTCGAGATCGATGTGAAAGAAGAGGAGATTGTTCATCTCAACAGCTATCAGAAATCAATGTCAGGAAGACTTTTGTTCCGGGATGAGAACGGCGGCGAGGCGTATGATGCAACGCCAGGTGTAGATTATATACCAGTCGAGCATGCCGGACTGCAGACACTGAATGGACTGCAGGCGACAGCTTACTGCAGGATCCGTTACACCAGCGGAGGAGACGGAACGAGGACGGAGCGTCAGAGAGCGGTTCTCACGCAGATTGCCAGGAAGGCGATGACCATGAATCCGGCTACGCTCAATAAGATTGTGGATTCCGTGTTTGGAGAGGTATCAACCTCCCTCGATATGTCGGAAATTCTGGAACTGCTTCCGGATATCGCAAACTATAAGATTGGCGAGACAGCAGGTTTTCCGTTTAACGACCATGTTAATATGGCTGGTCGTGTGGGTAAGGCAAGCGTCGTAGTGCCGATTGATCTCACCCAAAATGTGATGTTGTTACATGAGTTTTTGTTTGACGAGAGTGATTATGAACCGACGGATATTGTGAAACAATGCAGCAAGAAGATTGCATCGGATACGGGAATCAGTTATAATGGAGAATAGAGGAGCCGATCAGGAACCGAAAAGATAACCGGTTCCTTTTTGGCATACGGGGAGCGATAAGGATGCAGTACAGTGTAGATACCATATTGCTGACCTACAAGCCCGGAGAGCAGATTATGGAGCTGATCCGGGCTTTGGAGGAACAGACATATCCTATACGAAAGATTATTATTATGAACACAGAGGAACGACACTTTTATAATCTGTTTTACGGGACAGGATTTTTGGAAAAATATAAGAATATAGAGATCCATCATCTTTCCGAAAAGGAGTTTGACCATGGAAGAACCAGGGCGAAGGCAGTGCAGTATTCCAAGTCCGATATCTTTGTGTGCATGACACAGGATGCGATGCCGGCAGATGATAAGCTGATCCAAAATCTGGTGGATGCATTGACTGGACAGGAGAAGATTGCCGCGGCATATGCGAGGCAGCTTCCGCTTCCTGACTGCCGTGAGATTGAGCGATATACAAGAAGTTTCAATTATCCTGACCAGTCATCGGTAAAGTCGGCAGCAGATATGGACAGGTTAGGTATCAAGACGTTTTTTTGCTCGAATGTATGCGCCGCATATAACAGGGAGATCTATGAGACGATTGGCGGGTTTGTCAAGAAAGCAATCTTCAATGAAGATATGGTGTATGCAGGCCACGCAGTCACTGCGGGATACTGTATTGCCTATGCGGCGGAGGCCAAAGTGTGCCACTCCCACAATTACACCTGTATGCAGCAGTTTCGCAGAAATTTTGACCTGGGTGTATCGCAGGCGGAACACCCGGAGGTGTTTGGTGTGGTTTCCTCAGAGAACGAGGGAATCAAACTTGTCAGGAGTACGATCAGGCATCTGAAAGAGTCAAAAAAATGGCTGCAGATACCATACCTGATCTTGTCGAGCGGGTACAAATTGATCGGATACCAGCTGGGTAAACATTATCAGAGTCTGCCCAGGGGGATGGTAAAGTGGTGCAGTGCGAGTAAGACATACTGGAACTGGTAATGTAGATACGGAGGACAATAATTATGTGTGGAATTGTGGGATATATTGGAAAACATGCGGCGGCGCCAGTGATACTCGAGGGGCTTTCCAAACTGGAATATAGAGGATACGATTCGGCAGGAATGGCTGTGTTTGACGGAGAACGGATTCAGATTAAGAAATCGGTTGGTCGTCTCAAGGTGCTCGAGGAACTGACGCATGGTGGGGCGACGATGCCTGGGTATATTGGAATCGGACACACGAGATGGGCGACACATGGAGCGCCAAGCGATGCCAACTCACACCCGCATTTTAATGCGGAAGAAACGATTGCGGTTGTGCACAATGGGATAATCGAGAATTATCTGCCATTAAAAGAGAAAATGATTTCCAAGGGGTACAAATTTGTTTCGGATACGGATACGGAAGTGCTGGCTCATCTGATTGATTATTATTACAAGGGGAATCCGTTGGAAGCGATTACAAAAGTTATGCATCGCGTGCAGGGGTCCTATGCACTTGGGATTCTGTTTGCAGATCATCCAGACCAGATCTTTGCAGTCAGAAAGGACAGTCCCTTGATTGTGGGGCAGAACGAGGATGGCTGTTTCATCGCCTCGGATGTGCCTGCGATCCTCAAATATACCAGAAAAGTATATTTTATTGAAAATCAGGAGGTGGTTCGCCTTCGCGCCGACCATATGCACTTCTATACCGTCGACGAGGAGGAGATTACCAAGGAGCCAGTCACGATTGAATGGGATGCCAATGCAGCCGAGAAGGGCGGCTATGAGCATTTTATGCTAAAGGAGATGTATGAGCAGCCCAAGACAGTGACGGACACATTAGGACCAAGGATTAAGGGTGATGATATTGTCATTGAAGAACTGGGAATGACTGACGCGGAAATACAGGAAATCAACAAGATTTTTATCGTGGCATGCGGTTCTGCGTACCATGCGGGAGTGACAGGAAAGTATGTTATTGAGGGAATTGCGAGGATACCAGTGGAAGTCGACGTGGCAAGCGAATTTCGGTACCGCGATCCGATACTTGAAGAAGGGACAATGGTGGTTGTGATCAGCCAGTCCGGTGAGACCGCAGACACCCTTGCGGCGCTCAGGGAATCACAGCAGCTTGGACACAAAGTGCTTGGCATCGTGAATGTGGTGGGAAGTTCGATCGCGCGCGAAGCGGACAATGTCATGTATACGTGGGCAGGTCCCGAGATTGCGGTGGCGACCACAAAGGCTTATAGCGCCCAGTTGATCGCGCTGTATCTGCTTGCGATGAAGTTTGGAAGAGTGCGTGGAAAGCTGGATGACACAGTTTTCTCTGATATGCTGGAGGATTTGAGACGGCTTCCGGCCCAGATCGAGATGTTATTGTCCAACAAACAAAGGATACAGCGTTTTGCCAATCGTTATATTGGCGCAAAGGATGTATTTTTCATCGGCAGGGGCATTGACTATGCGATCTCCATGGAGGGTTCCCTGAAATTAAAAGAGATTTCTTATATCCATTCGGAGGCATACGCTGCAGGAGAGTTAAAACATGGAACAATATCCCTGATTGAGAAGGGAACGCTTGTCGCGGCAGTCGCGACACAGGATCTTCTTTTTAAAAAGGCACTTAGCAATATGGTTGAGGTGAAGGCAAGAGGCGCATTTGTGCTCGCGGTCACCAATGAGGGGAATACGGATATCGAGAAGGCGGCCGATTATGTGATCTACATTCCGCGGACGAACCAGTATTTTACCAATTCTCTGGCAATCATACCGCTGCAGCTGTTTGGCTATTATGTGGCAGTCGGCAAGGGGTGTGATGTCGACAAACCAAGGAATCTTGCAAAGTCAGTTACCGTGGAGTAAAAGCCAGTCAATCAAAAGGAGGCAATTGGATATGAAAAAGAAGAAATCAACGTTTAAGAATATTATGGTTACGGTGGGATGTGCTGCGTTTGCAGGAGTGTATGCGCTTGGCGGTGGATATGTGATCACTACTTTCCTGGATGGTGGGAGTGCCACAAGACCTGCATGGCTGGAGCGGGTGGAAATTCGTGTAGATGAGAGGGCTTCAGAAAATTCTATTGCAGAGAGTTCTGTTGTTAATAACCCTTCAGCGGGACAAAATCTGGACGGTGGCGGCAGCCGGACTGGGGAGGTGCCACAGAAACCTAGATTTGACGAGAAGGAACAGGAGACAGAAACAGAGTCGGAGTCTCAGACGGAAACAGAGTCTGAATCCGAAACGGAATTAGAGACAGAAACGGAGTCTGAGACAGACAGTGAGCAGTCTGATCCGGACAAGATCGATGGAAACAAGACAGATAAGGACGATCAGGAAACTGATGAGGAGAAGCGGGATTACGCAGAGGTAAGTCACGTACAGGTGATCGAACAGGATGAACAGGCACTTGCAGTCATGGCGGATGTGACGGCAGTCGTAAAGACTGCGATGCCTTGTGTGGTATCTATTACGAATGAATATACCGCATATGATTACTGGTATGACGAGGAGTACGACGAACAGGCAAATGGTTCTGGTATTATTGTCGCGCAGAGCGAAGAGGAACTCTTGATCGTTACCAATTATCATGTGATCGAGGATAACAATAATCTATATGTACAGTTTATTGATGATGCAGAGGCGACTGCATATGTGAAAGGGATTTCGCCAGAGAATGACCTTGCCATCGTCTCTGTCTTTTTGGAAGACATGGCAGATGATACGCTGGAAAGTATTGCGATTGCGGCGCTGGGCGATTCTGACAGCCTTCAGGTGGGCGAGCCGGCGATTGCGATTGGCAATTCGCTTGGGTATGGACAGTCGGTCACGACAGGGGTGATCAGTGCACTGAACAGAAATGTGTTTGCCGATGATCCGGATATGATTCCAGGATACCTGATTCAGACAGACGCGGCGATCAATCCCGGCAATTCAGGAGGCGCACTTTTGAATGTCAGGGGGGAAGTGGTAGGTATCAATTCCAGCAAGATTGCTGACTATGTGATCGAGGGAATGGGGTATGCGATTCCAATCTCAACGGCAAAACCGATCATTGAAGATCTGATGCAGAAGGAGACAAGGAAAAAAGTTCCAGAGGAGGAGCGGGCTTTTCTCGGAATTGCCGGTACAGATGTCATTGAGGAGGCGACAGCACGGTATGAGATGCCGGAAGGAGTATATGTAAGTAATGTACTGGAAGATACAGCGGCAGATGAGGCTGGAATTTTAAAGGGTGATATTATTATATACATAGACGGCGAGAAGATAGCACGTATGGAAGAATTGCAGGGACTGCTCGAGTACTATACGGCAGGGACAGAGGTTGAGGTCATATTGATGCGTCAGAGTAACGGCGAATATAAGGAACGGACCGTCAATGTGAAGCTTGGATATAAAGAATAGAGTATAGGAATAACGGAGGGCATCATGTTAGATAACAACTTTGACAACCACGAAGAGAACGAGATTGTGAATATGACAGAAGATGAGTCAAACGTTGACGACGAGAAGGCAGAGGACAGGAAAGCGTTTGAGGACGAATATGAGGAGCGGGAAAGCGAGTACGAGGATGTATGCTTTATATGCAGGCGGCCAGAGAGTAAAACTGGAAAAATGTTCAAGCTTCCCAATCATATCTCTGTGTGCTCAGACTGTATGCACAAGACGATGGATACGGTCAGTCAGTTTGACTACCAGGGAATGTTGAACAACACGAATCTCAATTTTGATAAGGATAACGGCAAAGATGGAAAGAGACGTTTTCCGAACATTAGCTTTGTCAATATTGCAGACCTGCAGGGGGATGGCGGGATACCGAACCGACAGAAGCTCAAGAAGAAAAAGTCCAAGGAAAAGAAGGAAAAAGCGGTATTTAACATCCATGACCTGCCAGCGCCGCACAAGATCAAGGCGCAGCTTGATGATTTTGTCGTGGGACAGGATCATGCCAAGAAGGTGATCTCTGTGGCAGTGTATAATCACTATAAACGTGTGACGACCGGAACAATGGATGAGATTGAGATCGAGAAATCCAATATTCTCCTGTTAGGACCGACGGGATGTGGCAAGACTTATATGGTAAAGACGCTTGCGAGGCTGCTCGATGTGCCCCTGGCGATCGCAGACGCGACTTCGCTGACGGAGGCGGGATATATCGGAGACGATATTGAATCCGTGATCTCAAAGCTTCTGACGGCAGCGGAAAACGATGTCGAGAAAGCAGAGCAGGGAATCGTATTTATCGATGAGATTGACAAGATTGCCAAGAAGAAGAACACGACATCGCGCGATGTGAGCGGCGAATCTGTCCAGCAGGGAATGTTAAAGCTTCTGGAAGGCGCTGACGTTGAGGTTCCTGTGGGGGCGAACAGCAAAAATGCAATGGTGCCGCTGACCACGATCAACACCAGAAATATCCTGTTTATCTGTGGAGGGGCGTTTCCGGATCTCGAGGAGATCATCAAACAGAGACTCACAAAGCAGTCCTCGATCGGATTTAATGCAGAGTTGAAGGATGCTTTTGATAAAGAGAAAAATATATTAAAAAAAGTGACGGTTGAGGACATCAAGAAATTTGGTATGATTCCAGAGTTTATCGGGCGTCTTCCGATCATCTGTCCGATGGACAGTCTTATGGAGGAGAGTTATATCAAGATTTTAAAAGAACCCAAGAATGCGATCTTAAAGCAGTATCAGAAGCTTCTCGAGCTGGACGAAGTGAAGCTCAATTTTGACGACAGTGCACTGCAGGCAATTGCCAGAAAGGCAATGGAACGGGATACCGGTGCGCGTGCCCTCCGCGCGATCATCGAGGAATTTATGCTTGATATTATGTATGAGATACCGAAGGATGACAATATTGGAGAGGTGACGATCACAGGGGATTATATCAATGGAACAGGCGGTCCGGTCATTGACATACGCACAGACAATGTGCATACAAGACAGGCAGCAAGTGCATCAGAGAAAGAACCTGTCGTATCGGAAAAGGATTCGACGGTGGAGGAACACAACTTTTATGAGTTCTAAGGTAAAATGTTTTGCGCGCCTGCCGAAGTTGGAGGTACTGATCGTATAAATGACGCAGCTTGAGGAATATTATAATAAATTCAATGAGGAAAAGCGTTTGAATTCACGTCATGGACAGGTGGAGTATCGTGTCTCCATGGAATATATCCATAGGTACCTCGACGAGGCAGCAGCAAGGATTACAAGCGAAAGCGGGACAAGCGCTGACACGGCAAGAGGTCAGGTCAGACTGCTCGACATTGGTGCCGGAACCGGACGGTACAGTGTGGCGCTTGCGGAGGAAGGCTATGATGTGACGGCAGTGGAGCTTGTCAGGTACAATCTGGGTATCCTGAAGAAGAAGGCGAGCAGCGTTAAGGCGATGCAGGGAAACGCGGTCAACCTGAAAAAGCTTGAAAGTGACAGTTTTGATGTGACACTTTTGTTTGGACCGATGTATCATCTGTTTGGTTTTGAGGATAAGAGAAAGGC
The DNA here is from genome assembly GCA_002491195.1 of Lachnospiraceae bacterium UBA7179. Classification (GTDB taxonomy): domain Bacteria; phylum Bacillota; class Clostridia; order Lachnospirales; family Lachnospiraceae; genus COE1. The sequence continues at coordinate 6,794 of DKVL01000108.1, read as the reverse complement.
ACTGGATGAGGCAAAACGCGTCACAAAGTCTGGCGGGGTTATCCTTGTGGCGTACTGTATGAATGAGTATGGTGTTATCACGTACGGTTTTAAGGAGAGACACGTGTTAGAGTGTATGGAACAGGAACGCTTTACAGAAGATTTCAAGACGATATCGTCGCCAGATACGCTCTATGATTATATGCGCATTGAAGATATCGATGCTTTGAATGCGGCAGAAGAGCTGAAACGCATCAAGATCATATCACCGGACGGACCGGCAAATTATATCAGACCTTTTCTGAATCAGCTCAGTGAAAAAGAATTTGAGATGTTTGTCCGTTATCAGATGGCAGTCTGTGAGCGGCCGGATCTGATCGGGGCAGGTGCACATACAATAGATATATTGAGAAAAGTGTGAAGAGATTTTCTAAGCGGCCAAAAGACGCCCGCTAAGAAAATCTAAAGCTTCACACTGGAAGAACGCGAAGGGCAGCGTTCTTCACGGATTGTTTGTGCCGTTGATAGCGGCATGACGGGAAGCGTGAAATAATAGGAAAGGTGAGGAGGACAATATGGACATAAATCAGGTAACAGAGGAGCTTGACGCTCTCTTTGCACAGGAAAAAATAGACGAGATACCACAGTATTTGGAGTCACATATTGCGCAGGCCATCGAGGAAGGGGCAAAGGATGTACTGTTGACTCTTTACAATGAAATTATCGGATTTTACAGGGAAACAGGTCAGTATGAGCTTTCCATCGAAAATTGCCATAAAGCAATAGCGCTTATGGATGATATGGGGATACAGGATACGATTCCTTATGCGACTACTTTGTTAAATGTAGCAAATGCGTACCGGGCAGCGGGACTGCTGCAGGAATCACTTGAGATGTACAATAGAGTGCGGCCGATCTATGTGGCACAGCTCGACGAAGATGATATATATTTTGCCAATTTTTACAATAATCTAAGTTTATTGTATCAGGAGATGAATGATTTTGCATCGGCGAAAGAGCAGCTTGTAAATGCACTGTATATCGTTACACACAAGTCGGATAAGCAGTTTGAGGTGGCGGTCACACAGGCAAATCTTGCCAATACCTGTATTGAACTCGGACAGGATGAGGAGGCGAAAGCGCGGGCAGAAGAGGCGATCCGTATCTTTGAGGAGATCGGTGTGGACGATGCCCACTACAGCGCGGCGTTGTCAGCCCTGGGCAGTCTGTATTATATGGATAAGGACTATTCGAACGCATTGAGCGTCATGGAGAAGAGCAGAGAATGCGTGGCAAAATATTTGGGAACAGATAATATCCAGTATCAGAGACTCAGTGACAATATTGAGATCATCAGAAATAAGATGGGGGAAATCAGTACACAGGAGACAGCAAAAGCAGAGATTGCGGTTCAGGAGGCATGTGAGGATGCTGTGTCAGAAGAGGCCATGCCAGAGAAGATTGAGCCAGAAGAGACCATGCTAGAGGAGATTGTGCAAGAGGAGACTGAGATCGGAGAATCCGAGAGTCTGGAAACTGTGCAGGAGATTCCATTGGAACAAATGCAGGAAGCGGATGAGGGAGAAAAATCGTCTGTCTCCGAGGAACCGGAGATAGAAGAATTAACGATCGAAGATATAGTGCCGGAAGAGTCTGTGCCAGAAGAAACGGTAATGGAGGAGTCCGTTCCAGAAGAAACTGTAATGGAAGAGTCTTTTGTTGAGGAAAATATGGCCAAGGCATTTTCATTCGAAGACTTTTTGGATGAGGAATTTCCAGATGAAAAAGTATCGGATCAGGAAGAATCAGAACAGGAATCCACAGATGGGCAGGAGGAAGGAAAAGCTGAGACGGATACTATGCCAGATTACACACTGCAAATGACAGGGCTGGAATTGTGCCGCCGTTACTATGAGGAGTGCGGCAGACCGATGATCGCAGAGCAGTTCCGCGCTTATGAATCCGTTATTGCAGTAGGGCTCGTAGGGAAAGGTTCCGACTGCTTTGGTTTTGATGACACATTATCACAGGATCATGACTATGGACCGCGTTTTGTGATGTGGGTTACGAAGAAAGTGTATGAGGAGATCGGCGAGGAACTTCAGGAGGCTTATGAAAATCTGCCAAAGAGTTTTATGGGAGTCGAACGAATCGAGACTTTTCATGGCAGGGACCGCTGCGGAGTCATGATCATAGAAGATTTTTACAAAAATCTGTTAGGATTTAATCTGGTGGGAATGCTTGATCGCAACAGTGGCCAAGGCGCGTCCGGAAAGGAGTCTATGGAGACCATCAAGAGCTGGCTTGCGGTGCACGACTATGCGCTCGCATCGGCAGTCAACGGCGAGGTGTTCCGCGATGACGAGGGAATCTTTACGAAGTATCGCAATATGCTGATGGAATATTATCCCAAGGCTGTGTGGTATCGAAAGATCGCACAGACCTGCGCGCTTTTCTCCCAGAATGGCCAGTACAATCTGCCACGTATGCGTATGCGCGGACAGCTTGTGGCGGCGGAGCTCGCAAAGGCGGAGTGCGCAAAGCAGGCGATGAAACTGTACTATCTGTTGAATAGAACCTATGCGCCGCACGATAAGTGGCTGTTTAAGGGAATGCCGGAAAATCCGCAGATGACACTCCGTGAGGAAGGTATGGAACAGTCTGGTGTGGCAGAACTGGTGGAGAGAGTCAGTCTGCTTCCGGTAGATCAGGCGCATGAGCCAGAGCTTACAACTGCGATTGAATCTCTTGCAGTGATCTTTGCAAATGAGCTCGAAAAAAAGAATATGGTAGGGGAATGCGACCTGTATCTCGATGCCTGCACAAAGGAGCTTACGGCGAAGAGCGATGCGCTCCTGACGGCGATCGTTGCGAACACGCCAGTGATCACAGCGCTCTCACTGTCGATCGCAAAAGCAGAGTTTGAGGCGTTTGACAAGGTGCAGAACGAAGGGGGCAGAGCAAGCTGTCAGAATAACTGGCCGACGTTCAAGGTGATGCGCATGAGCCAGTATATGACATGGACAGAGGATATGCTGCTGCAGTATTTGTATGAGTTTAAGACAAATTTTGCCAATGGCAGGAATATGATAGAAGAGAAGTATGCCCGCATGATGGAGTACACAGCACCGCTGGATTATGCCGGCTTTGCGGACCAGCTGCCGCCGATCTCAGAGGAGAAGCGGGTGATCATGGAGAAAGTGATCGGGATTCAGGTGAAGTGGATGGAGGAGTTTGCGGCAGAATATCCCAATCTGGCGGATGATGCCCGCAGGATACACACGTCGGAGGACCTGCCGTATGATACATCCTACGAGACCTATCTGCGGGGAGAACTTGGCACTTATTCTGACAGGATGCTGGAGATGTATGGGCGGTACATCGTAGCGCACGCGCAGGAGGGGAACAATGTGGCGCGTGAGATTATGGAAAATACAGTTCATTTCTACGGATATCAGGACCTGGAGACGGCGAATGCTGCCAAAAAGGGATGAAAACATCATAAATAATTGGAGGATACAAAAACAATGAGCAAGACAATTTTAACGGGTGACAGGCCTACGGGGAGACTTCACATTGGTCATTATGTGGGCTCTCTAAGGCAGAGGGTAGAACTGCAAAATTCCGGGGAATATGACAAGATCTATATCATGATCGCAGACGCGCAGGCGCTGACTGACAACTTTGACAATCCTGAGAAGGTCCGGCAGAACATCATCGAGGTGGCGCTGGATTATGTGTCGGCAGGGCTGGATCCGGCAAAATCGACGCTTTTTATCCAATCACAGATCTCAGAGCTCACGGAGCTTACCTTTTATTATATGAACCTTGTCACCGTTTCCCGGCTGCAGAGGAATCCGACAGTGAAGAACGAGATACAGCTTCGAAACTTCGAGACAAGTATCCCTGTAGGATTCTTTACATATCCGATCAGTCAGGCGGCGGATATTACGTTCTGCAAGGCGAATGTCGTTCCCGTAGGGGAAGATCAGCTGCCCATGGTGGAGCAGACAAAGGAGATCGTGCACAGATTTAATAGCATCTATGCGCCGGATGATCCAGTGCTTGTGGATCCCAAGGCGTTGATTCCGGAAGCGGATGCGTGCAGGCGTCTACCGGGAACGGACGGAAAGGCAAAGATGAGCAAGTCCCTTGGAAACTGCATTTATCTTGCAGACAGTGCAGATGAGGTGCGGACCAAGATTATGAGTATGTACACCGATCCACTGCATCTGCAAGTCAGTGATCCCGGACATCTGGAAGGAAATACGGTGTTTACGTATCTGGACGCTTTTGCGCGGGATGAGCATTTTGAGCGGTATTGTCCGGATTATGCGAATCTCGACGAGATGAAAGCGCATTATACAAAGGGTGGCCTTGGCGATGTAAAGGTCAAGAAGTTCCTGAACAATATCGTACAGGAGGAGCTCGAGCCAATCCGAAAAAGACGTGCCGAGTATGAGAAAGATATCCCCGAGATTTACAATATCCTCAAGAAAGGCTCCGACGCAGCGCGGGAAGTGGCAGCTCAGACGCTTTCTGAAGTGAAACGCGCCATGAAGATCGACTACTTTGAGGACACGGAGCTGATCAAGGCGCAGAGCGAGAAATATGTGCATGACAGATCCTAAGCGAATAAAAAGAAAGGATGTGACTATATGGGACTTGCAGAAAGAGACCGTGTCAGGGACGAAAAAATCAATGGTGTGATCTATGATATGTCACCCGCGCCCCATTTTCGGCATGGTATAATCAATGGAAATATTTACACGGTGATTAAACATGGATTGAAAGACAGCCTGTGTATTGCTTCCATAGAGAATCTTGATTTCAAGTATCAGCCTGATGTAAATGACGATTACCTTTGTCCTGATATTATGATCATCTGCGATCGGAAACACCTCAAAGGCGGGACTTACAGCGGTGTTCCAAGGTTTGTTGCGGAGACGTTAAGCCCGTCCACGGCCAAGAGGGACCGGGGGGAGAAGAAGGATATCTATGAGCGCGCCGGCGTGGAGGAGTTATGGATCCTATCTCCCAGAGAGCGGGCGGTTGAAATCTATTACCTTGAGAGCGGAAAATATATTCTGAATCAGAATTATATCTTGCAGGACGATATCGAGGAAGAACACTATAACGCGGAGACCGAAATAGCGCTGAGAGCCTTTCCGCATATCAAAATGACATTGGCAGAAATATTCGAGGGAATCGAGTAGGAGTGATTCAATGCAATTTTTTAGGGAGCACCTGATTGGAGGTGCTCTTTTTATGCACAGGCTTCCCTACTCGATCTGTTTCCATTCTGTTTGGACGAGTATAATTTGTTTTGTTCTTAGGAAAACTAATGTAATGAATGAAATAAAATTAATAACAATTGTAATAGTAAACATAACAATTGTTATCAGGAAGAAACAGGAGGCGATCAGGTGGAAAATAACACATCACAAAACAGGGTGCTCGGTACATCGAGCGTTGCATATGGCAGTCCGGTATTAATCATGGGGAGCGGTTCGATCGTAGGGCAGATGGAAAATGAGGGACCGCTTGCGGGAAATTTTGATAAAGTGAGCGATGATAAGAATGATATGTTTGGCGAGGACTCATGGGAGAAAGCGGAGAGTGCGCTGCAGAAAGAAGCAGTGGCGCTAACGCTGTCAAAAACGTGTGCCGAGACGAAGGATATTCGGTTCTTGTATGCGGGTGATCTTCTGGGACAGAATATTGCAAGTTCGTTTGGGCTGGTGGACTATAATATTCCGCTGTTTGGTCTGTACGGCGCCTGTTCCACCTGCGGGGAATCGCTGTGTCTGGGAAGCATGAGTGTGGCGGCAGGCTATGCGGACCGTGTCATGAGCCTGACATCGAGCCATTTTGCGAGCGCACAGAAGGAATTTCGCTATCCGCTTGAATATGGCGGGCAGAGGCCGCTGTATGCGTCATGGACAGTGACGGGCAGTGCAGCTTTTTTATTGCAGCATGTAAATGCATCGGGCAAGTCAGTATCCGGGAAAACCATCAAAAATGAATATGAGGGGAAATATCAGAAGAAAATAGGAATAACAGGTGTTACTCCGGGGCGGATAGAGGACTTTGGTATCAAAGATTCTTTTAATATGGGCTGTGCGATGGCGCCGGCTGCAGCATGGACAATTGCGACAAACCTGAAAGATTTTGGCAGAAAACCGCAGGATTATGACGCTATTTTCACCGGCGATCTCGGAAGTGTCGGACAACAGGCGTTATTTGAGCTGCTGTCACAGGAGGGGATTGATATTAGTGACAGACACTATGACTGCGGTCTGCTGATCTACGACACCGAGAAACAGGATGTACATGCGGGGGGAAGCGGCTGCGGCTGTTCAGCGGTTGTATTGTCTGCATACATCCTGCCAAAACTTGCAAAGGGAGAATGGAAACGTGTGTTATTTGTACCGACGGGGGCACTGCTCAATAAGACTTCTTTTAACGAGGGGCAGAATGTGCCAGGGATTGCACATGGGGTTGTGATCGAGACGGTGGACGAAGAAGGGACTGACACGAAGTGATCCGCGGCAGTTCCTAAAATATTCCCCGGCAAAGTGTCTGCTCCAGTGTAGGTAAGTTGTATCCACAAACTGTGACCGTGCATCTGGCAGAAAGCATTTTTCAAACATGCTCTAGCGCTCTATCCTGCCAGAAATAAGACTTGGGAACTGCCTGCTTTGCACCATTGCGTCGTTAAAATTTCTAGACGATGCCACCGCATCGCCGTCGAAATTTTGCCTGGCACTGGCACAAACCATACAGTCCACAAGTCTAATTTCTGACTGGATAGA
>DKVL01000111.1 GCA_002491195.1 Lachnospiraceae bacterium UBA7179 | reverse complement strand
TTTGTTGTGGGATTGGCGTTGCTGGTTTATGCAGGAGCAAAATATAACCGCTAATAGAGAAGAAACTTCCAATTTATCAGAAAATGAAATGAAAAGCAAAATCGGAAGTTATAGGAGGAGAAATGATAAAGGCGATATATTTTGATTTATTTTTCACTTTGATAGTTCCCACATACGAAAAAACAAACAATGAATACAATATATTAAACTTGTCTGTTAGCGAGTGGGAACAATACGCTGAGAACGATATACTGTATCATGAAAGAGCGTTGGGTTTCGTAAAAACTGAAATAGAAATTATAGATAAGATAATGTCCCTTATGCCGTTTGAAGCGAGTCTTATTCAAAAAGAACAAGTTTTATATGCTCGTGAGCAGAGAATGAAAAATGCTCTAAAAATGGTATCGAAAGAAATATTAGATACTTTACAAAAATTAAAATTAAAAGATATCAAATTGGGGCTAATAAGTAATGCGGATTGCATTGATTGTAAGTATTGGAACCAATCACCACTATTTAGGTATTTTAATGATTCTATCTTTTCGTGCAATGTGGGATTATTAAAACCCGATCAGCAGATTTATGAGTTAGCAATGCAGCGCTTAAATGTATGCCCAGAGCAATGTCTGTTTGTTGGAGATGGCGGTTCAAATGAATTATGCGGTGCGAAGGCAGCAGGGATGGGAACCGTTTTTTCTGAGATGCTGGAAACGAAAAATGCTGAACAGAGAAAATCTATCATTAAATATGCAGATTATCATATAAATCATATTAATGAATTATTTAATTGTCTGTAACGAAATATTCCAGTTTGAGGTGACGATATGAAAAAATTAGGCCTGGTAGGAGGAATGGGACCCGAATCAACGATTCCCTATTACCATGATATTGTTTATGGCGTTCAAAAAAGAATTGGAAAAAATTTCTTTCCAAATTTAGTCATTGAGAGCGTAAATGTATTTGATGTTTTAAGATTGTGCGATGAACGAAAATATGATGAATTGACGAACTATCTAATTCAGGCAATCATAAATCTTATCGCAAGCGGAGCAGACCTTATAGCCTTATCAGCAAATACACCGCATATTGTGTTTGACAGATTACAGGAATGGTCATTAGTTCCGTTAGTCAGCATTGTTGAAGCTACACGCGATGAAGCAATTCGCTTAAATAAGCATAAGTTGGGATTGCTTGGAACGATTTTTACTATGAAAGAAGATTTTTTTAAGAAACCGTTTCAAAGCAGCAATATCGAAATTATCACACCGACTGCACAGGAAATGGAATATATAAACTTAAAAATATCTTCGGAATTAGAACTTGGTATTGTAAAAGAGGAGACATTGCAGGGCTTTCAAAAAATAATAAAGCGTATGCAGCAGGAAGATCGTATTGAAGCTGTAATATTAGGCTGTACAGAGCTGCCTCTTTTGCTGAATGACGAAGTAAGTCCTATTTCATGCTTAGATACCATGAAAATACATATACAGCATTTAATTGATTTGATTGTTGAATAAGACTATTCCTATTTTCTCAGGAATCATTTAAGGAGAGAAAAATGATCGATGGACATATTCATATTGAACGCGGCCCGTACACGCTCGATTGGATCAATCAATTTGTAAGTAAAGCAGTTGAGATGGAGATTGACGAAATCCGTCTGCTTGAGCATTGTTATCGATTTGAAGAGTTTGTCCCAATGTATGATTCTGTGTGTGCATACAGTGAATATGTAGATGCATGGTTTCACAGAAATGCAGGTGTGCATAAACTCGCAGACTATCTGGAGCTGATCGAACAGGTTCGAAACGTGCAGTTCCCAGTAGAGATCCGGTTTGGTCTTGAAATATGCTACTTTCAGGAGTTTGAGGGCTTTACTTCTGAACTGACAAGGGATAAAGGTTTTGATTTTTTATTGGGAAGCATTCACTTTGTCGACGATTTTGCTTTCGATCATAAAGCCGAACATTGGGCAGGGCTTGATGTTGACAAAATATATCGCAGATATTTTGAGGATTCTATTTCATTAGCAAAGAGTGGGATATTTGACGGTATCGGTCATCCCGATGCAATAAAATTATTTGGCCACAAACCATCCTATTCGCTATCAGACTACTATGAGAGTTTGGCTAACGAACTCTCCAAAAATAATATGTATGCAGATCAAAATAGCGGCGTCGCCAGGAGATGTCCCAAGACGGCTTCACTTGGTATGAATGAAGAACTGATTAGAATATTGAAAAAGAATCATGTGAAGATCATTACTTCGTCTGATGCACATTGCCCTGAAGATGTTGGATATAAAATTAAGGAACTGAATAATCGATATCATCAATGAAAAATATGATTCCCGGATTGCGCTGTACCAAAAAGGAAATCAGCAGTGGGATACAGACACATCAATAACAATGATCCTCCGCGGAATCAATAAGAAATGATCGTCTGTATCACACAGAGCAAGGGTAAGATGTTTTCTTTCGGTTACGGAGTGGGGAAACTTCCCTGACATACGTTCAACACCTTATCAATCTCCGCCACCAGCCGCTCCTTTGCTGGCGGCTTCAGGAAATATCCCGCTGGCTTTAGCTTCAGCACAGCCTCAATATTATCCCGGTCATTGACAGCTGTCAGAAATATGACCGGAATATCCTTCATCTCCTCATCAGCGCGTATCATCTCCAGCGTCATCCTGCCATCGCAGACTGGCATCTCATAGTCAAGCAGGATCAGATCGGGACGCTGTTTCCCAATGGAAGTCATTGCCTGTGCGCCGGAAATTGCCACAGCAACTTCATAGCGGTCTTCAAGCATTGCCTTCATCGTTCGCAGTGCAGTGCCATTATCATCCACCACCAAAATCCGCTTTTTTGCAGTAATCTCCTTTTTCTCTTCCACAGCCTCCTCCTCGACTGCCTTTCCATCCAATCCAAGGCGTCTGCACACAGCCTCCATGATCACCGTATTTTCAACCGGACGAATCAGATTTTCAAACTGGCTGCTCTCGTAATACTTGAAGAAATGATCGCTCTCCTCCTTTGTGCCAATGGTCAGGACCGGAACCTGTGCATACTGGTTACTCAGCAGATAGAATATAGAGGTATCAATATCATAGGCACCAATCAGACTGATCAAAACCAGATCGGGATTCACAATCTTGATCATTCCTTCCAGGACATTTGCATTTTCAGAACATAACTGTACATGAAAGTACTGCGACAAAAACTGATTTGTCTCTTTCACCACGTTGTTCATTTTTCCGATCAATAATATTTTTTTCATTTCCATTCTCCTTCAATTCATATGAATTTCTATGATCTCTGTTCCAATTGTCTGATTAAAAGTGCCGCCAACTGGTCTGCTTCCTCTGGATTCAGGTTTGTCACTGCCTCAGCTAACCTTTTGATATTCTGTTCAATCTCTTTGGGATACTGATAGGTCTGCAGCTGCCCGATCAACTGGTCTGCCTGATCAATATCCATCTCCTGCATACTGAACCGAACCATTTCCACAAGTGCCAGAATGACAGAAGTGTCAGTTATTTCTTTCCCTTCCACAGCCTCTATACCAAAGACACCCTGCAGTTTCTGACGATAACCGCGCCACTCCTTCAAGAATGCGGGTGTGACATTCATCACTACATCCATATTGCCATCTTTTGCTGCATATTCCAACAATTTTGCGGCACCGGAGAGCGGCATGATTCCCACTGTTGCCGCAAGACTCTTCATCGCATGTACCTGGATCCGGTACTGCTCCAGCTGCCCTTGCTCCGTAATCTGGCTATAAAACTGTTCGAGCCGGTCTGCAGCTGAGTCAATCTGGCTATAAAACTCTTTCACCGTATATTCCAGCAGCTTCCGGTCAGGCAGATGCAGCCATGCATACTGCCAGTCCAGACCATCGATCTGGGGAAGCTCCTCCAGATCATCTTCGGAACCACTGCTTTCACCCTTCGTCTGCAGATTTATTTCATGATCTTCACTGACCGCCTCCTGCAGCAGCTCTGCCGGAAGCATTTTTTTGATCATATTTTCAAGTTTATTCGGAACGATCGGTTTTGAGAGAAAATCATCAAACCCTTCCGATAAATACGCTTCTCTGGCCCCCGACACCGCATTGGCAGTCAGCACAACAATCGGCGTGTCTTTACATGGATATTCAGAAAGTTCCTTTATATGATGGAGTGTTTCCACACCGTCCATTTCTGGCATCATGTGATCAAGGAAAATTAAGTCAAAGTGATTTTTCTGCACCAGTTCCAGACATTCCCTGCCACCTTCCGCATCTGTCACCTGAATCAGCGTATCTTTCAGTAAATTCCGCAGAACTTTGCGGTTGACAAAATTGTCATCGACAACCAGTATCTTTGCGTCTGGCGCACAGAATTTTGTGCTGTAATTGTATTGTTCTGCAATCTGCTGTACTCTGGTCACAAAATCCCCGATCGGTGTGTGATCGACAATCTTTTGCTCCAGCTCAAAGTAAAACTTTGAACCTTTTCCATACACACTCTCAACCTGTAGCCTGCTGCCAAGAAGCTCTAACAGCTGAATCGTGATGCTCATGCCAAGTCCGGTTCCCTCAATGTGACGATTCCTGTCCTCCTCAATGCGCTCAAACTCCACCGAAAGTTTCGGCAGATCCTCCTCCCGGATACCAATACCTGTGTCCTCCACCTCAAATATCAGCGTTGCCATCTCACCTGTTATGCGGCTTTGCACCCGAAACCATACAGTCCCCTCATGTGTATATTTGACCGCATTGGTTAAAATATTGGTCAATACCTGACGGATACGCACATCATCGCCATACAACCGGGAAGGAATCTGAGAATCAACTTCCACCTCAAACTTGATATTTTTATTATCCGCACGCCGCGAAGTCATATTGGCCAGATCATGGATCATGCTGCTAATATCATACTCCACTGGAACGATCTCCATTTTACCAGACTCAATCTTGGAAAAATCCAGAATGTCGTTGATCAGCGACAGCAGTGTCTGACCAGCAGTATGGATATCCATGGCGTACTCTTTGATCTGCTGCTCTGTCGTCTCACGCAGAATCATCTCGTCCATACCAAGCACTGCATTGATCGGTGTGCGGATTTCATGGGACATACGCGCCAGAAATTTTCCTTTCGCCTCATTGGCAGCCAATGCCTCCTGTCTGGCGGCATCTGCGTCTTTTTTGGCCAGTATGAGCTGCGTATTCTGCTGCTCTGTCACTTTAACTTTTTCTTTCAGAAGAAGCGCATTATTCTCAGCATTTTCCCGATACTCCCTTGAAAGCTGCAAAATATGTACGGCCGCCATCATAATGCCAAACACAGTCATACTATATTGCCCTGCTTTACTGTCATATGAATCCTTGAAGACCAGATTCACGATCATATTTGCAATCGTTCCAGACAGAAGCACAGCCACAGACAGTATAGACAACAATGTTCTTAAGCGCCTGTGTATGTAATCAAACTGTATCAGGCTCACAATCGCCGTCACACCGACCGCACACACTGCAACTGCCGAAACATTTACCATATCCTTCATGGCGCATACACGCAGCATCTGCAATAAAATCTGCAACATCGCACTGACACTCACGCACACCAGCAATACAGAAAAACGCCGGGGATATATTTTACACAGGTTTTGTTCAAAATATAGTACCAGAAACAATGGAATCAATAAAAGTAAATACTCCTGCACTGCATATGCTTCATACATATCATAAAATATACTCAGTGTATCTGTCTCGATAAAATAATACATACCTGCCGCTATCCCAGACAGACCCAAAAACACTTCTCCCCGGGATGGCTGGTGTGTATACCACCGTATCAGCGCGAGCATGAACATAATAAATGCCATAAACAACATCAGGAGACAGCATCCAAGATCCGTAATGCTGCTTCCGATCACATTGATCACGACTGTATCCCGCGACTCAACCTTAACCCTGTCAAGCTCTGCCACTGCACCCGTATGGATCGATATCAGCTCAATCCATAATTCACCATACTCAAACTCATCTGGAAGATGCACATAATTCTCACTGTGCCCAGGCGGTATCTTTATCCCCTTATCCTGTACCCCATATTGATAGATCGTCTCACCGTCCAGCACCACGCGCACAGCGGTATCCGAAGTTGTAAAACTCAGAGTCATACCTGCAAAGCTCTCAATCAGTGTATTCTGAAAAACAAGAACCTCTTTTGCGTTACTTTTTTCACGATAGGGCAGTCTGATTTTCTTAGCATCCCCTGCTGCCAGTGTATCCTGAACCAGTGGCGCTATCTGATCTGTTCCGTTTTTATCCAGAAAAGATTGGTCCAAAGGAAATGAAACCATCGCCCAGCCAGTATCCAGATAATACTCAAACTGATCAGGCAGCGGAGACATATCTTCCTCCATCTCAAACTGAAACAGTGCGATCACCATGAAGATCAGTGTCAGGATAATTGAAAATCCTATCAGCTTTCGTAATTTTTTCATATCAATCTCTTCCTTTTTCTGTTTATGATTATAACACAATTCATTTCAGCTTTATAGATTTGTTTGAACTATTTTTGCGCCTATTGTCCAATCCCCAGAAACGATGTGATCTTTCCATGTGTATACTCGCCTTCAATGATTCCAAATTCGGGGTCATAATATTTATGGTCATACAGTAATATCCAGTGCGTATATCCTTCATTTGTGTGCACTGTCAAAATTGAATATTCCTGTGGCACAGGATTCTTTTTTGAGATGCGGGTATTCTTTTCAGCGTGCTTCACTCCGTAAAAGTCCAGTATTTCAATCAGCTGACCGATACTTGTCGGTCCACTGGTCTTCATATCTTTGATTACTTCCTCGATATTCTTCCCCGTGATCATTGCGATACACGCCTGACCACAGGTTTCAAAAGTTGGCTGCATTACCAGTTCCATTATGATCTTCTCCTTATCTCATTGTCTTCTGTCCTCGTTACAAAAAATTTGTAAGGGAATCCACAACTGCTAATATCATATCACAATAATCCTAATATTTCTATCACACTTTAACCCTGATTGTATCTCTGACTGAAGACCTCTCACAACGAACATTCCTGATCCAACAGAAAAAAGCATTAGAAATTGGTCAGTACGCGTTTCGCTGACTTTGCGTTTCACATCAATGTATTTTACGGAAACACCGCAAAATCAAACCCTTCGCCGGAGAAATTGGTATATGTAAAAAACAGATACTTCTTATCTTTTGTAGGTGTAAGATTCACATCGTACTGGAACCATTTGTCTTTGGTCTCATGCTGAACAAATACCCTTCGCCCGTTCCAGTCCTCCCAAAACCTCTCATATGGGATATAAACAGTGATCTCACCGGATTGTTCCCTCTGGATCGTATATACCTCTGATGTCGGCGCTTTTTTCGTTTCTCCCAGATCCAGCCATTCTTTCTGACTGCGGGAAACTGTCAGGTCGTTCCCATCTGCCTGGTCAGTGCAGCTGATGAATATGCCATCGTACTCCTGCAGTTCAAAACGCGCATATTCTGTACTGTCTTTCTCAAACCCTATATACGAAGAGATATACATACCATCCTGCTCGATATCAAAATGCAATATCCGCCCCGAACCATAAGTATGTTTATATCCGTTCTGATAATCCGCCTCATCCCTGTAAGAAATCAATATCACTTTTGTGTCATATTCTTCGGCACATTTCTCCAGATAAGATGTTATCTTTGGATTCCTTGTCGGAAAATCTGTAAAATCCTGATTCTTACAATCACTAAGACTGACACTTATAGGATGACGCTGTATAAAACTTCCAAAATCGCCAGCCTGATACAGCTCATTAATAAGATTGCGCTCCTGCCGATCCGAATATGGATCTCCTATGATCGGCTCGTCTTTATATTCCAGATAAATGTCATAGATCTCATATCCCAGCAAAGAGGCAAAATACTCTTTGGCATCTTCTGCTATCACATCATACTGAAAATCATCGGTACCCTGTGTCGTATCATCCTCTCCGCTGATATGAACCTTGAAACTTTTTCCTTCGTACTCCATGGTAACTACAGCGCAGCCTGTGATGGAAGGGTGGGCGAAAGCTCCATCCCGTTCTGTGCACACATCCGCTTTGACAGCCTCCGTTGCAAAACCATATTTCTCTAAGATATAATTCACGGCGTTCGTTTTCGCAGTCTGAGATATTTGCTGCATCTGCTGCTTCTCTTCCCTGGAGTATTCGCACGCCCCCATAAAGAATGTGCATAGAAAAAATACAACTATTATTCCTGCTACTCTTGAAAATTTCCTGTATCGCACATCAATTCTCTTTCTGATCACTACAACACCTCCGCAGATTTGCAAACCTTTAAAAATGCTAAGCATATAGTATATGAGTTTGCCCTTATGTCTTCTATTGTGTTATGTAACAAACAATAAACCTGCTGCACAAGTTTTCCTTGTCATGAATTATAACATGAAATGAACATGGCAGGAAGTATGGTTGTAAAACAATTTTGAAGAAATAGTTGCTTGACAAACATTTTTATTTGTGTTTATAATAGACCTAATTTCATATTCAAGTGATTTGATTAAGAAAAGCAATGATAAGAAGAAGTAGCATAAAGGGAAACATACAGAAAGCAGCCGGTTGATGAGAGGCGCATGGGAAGCTTTGTGTGAATACATCTTTGAGCTTCGCACCAAATTCCGCAAGACTGTGGATAGTAGGCTGCGACGGTTCCTGCATCCGTTAACGTGCTAGAGTATAAGCCGCAAGGTCGTACTCGAAGAGGTGGACAGTGTGAGCTGTCTATAAACATTAGGTGGTATCGCGAGATCATTAAACTCTCGTCCTTTTGAAGGGCGGGAGTTTTTTTATACACAGACCCGAGCACAAGATGCTACGCATCTGGAAATATGCCGCTAAGGCAGCGCACGGGTTGCGCGTCGAGTAGGGAAGATGGGACTTCCCTGCTCGATTGCGCATGACACTGTAAATACAGTAACATTCATTGGTTGTCTTAGTCTCACTGGAATTGAAAGAAATAATCGATTTGCAGAGGCATAGGACCTCGGAAAGGAAGAAAAAATGACAGCCAATGAAACAATCAAACAACATGTAAAACACCAGATGCGTATTATCAAGCAGGGAGCAGTGAATCTTGTGGGAGAGGAGGAACTGGAGGCAAAGCTTAGGAATAGTATTCTCACAGGCAAACCCCTTACTGTGAAATTTGGTATGGATCCCAGCGCTCCAGACATTCACATCGGACACGCGGTAGTGCTTCGCAAGTTAAAGCAGCTGCAGGATATGGGACATACGATAGTTATTGTGATCGGTGATTTCACTGCTAAAATCGGAGACCCCACGGGTAAGTCAAAGGGACGTAAAGCCATGACGGAGCAAGAGGTATTGGTGAATGCCCAGACCTATCAGGAACAGATTTTTCGCATATTGGACAGGGAGAAAACCCAGGTGCGCTACAATGGGGAATGGCTGGAACTGCTACGGCTTGATGAGGTGCTGAAGCTGGCATCTACCATTACAGTAGCAAGAATGTTAGAGCGGGATGATTTTGAGAATCGCTTCCACAACAATGTTCCCATCGGCCTGCATGAGTTCTTTTACCCGTTGATGCAGGCATATGATTCGGTGGTGCTGGAAGCGGATCTGGAGCTTGGAGGAACAGACCAGACATTTAATATCCTGATGGGAAGAAGTCTTCAAAAGAATAGCGGAATGGAGCCTCAGGCAGCATTGTTTATGCCGATTCTGGAGGGAATCGATGGTGTGGAGAAGATGAGCAAGAGTCTGGGAAATTACATTGGTATTGACGAAGATGCCAGAACCATGTTCCGTAAGGTCATGCAGATACCAGATGGCATCATTATAAAATATTTTGAGTTAACCACGGATATTCTACCGGAAGAGCTGGATGAGATAAAGGCCGCTCTGGCGGCAGGGCAGAATCCCAAGGAGAGTAAGCTTCTGCTGGCCAGGACTGTCACTTCCCTATACCACACACCGGAAGAAGCTGCGGCGGGAGAAAGATTTTTTGAGGAAGCATTTACCAAAAAAGAGATTCCACAGGAGGTAGAGAGCCTTGAAATTGCAGCGCGGCAGAGGAATCTGTTTGATTGTCTTACCCCGTTTGTGGAGAGCGGCCTGGTGAACAGCGGAAGTGAACTGCGAAGACTGGTTGCACAGGGTGGAGTCCGCAAAAACGGCGTACCCGTCACCAGTATGGAAGAGTCCATTGAGAACGGAGACGTACTCCGCATTGGCAAGAAGAAATTCGTGAAACTGTTATTGATTTAATTGTATATGTTCCGGTGGTTCGGTGCGTATTGATATTCAGCAAACGGGCTCTACGGAACGTAGAATCCGCAGAAACCCGCCATATTCTACGCTATGTGGGTGTAAAATAAAACAGAATGGGCTATCATGAAATCAGAAAGGAGGGTTTTATGGATCAAATAAAAATCGGCAGGTTTATCGCCGCAGAACGCAAAAGAAAAGGCTACACACAAAGACAGCTGGCGGATATTCTTGGAATCAGTGATAAGACAATTTCAAAATGGGAATGCGGAAACGGGTTCCCGGAAGTTTCATTCTTACTTCCACTATGTGATGAATTAGATCTATCTGTGAATGAACTTCTGGCTGGAGAAAGAGTATCGGAGAATGAATATCGAAAGAAAGCGGAGGAAAATATGATGAATTTAGTAAAAGAAGCCCAGGAAAGCAAAAAGAAAATAATATTGTCTGCAATGGTTGCAGGACTTGTGATCATTGCGGCAGTCCCTTTGTTTGTCATAAGCGGCGCACTGGTCATGGAAACATGGCTGCGGTTTCTATTGATGGGTATCGGACTGCTTACCATCATCATGGGCATTGTCATTGCCTGTATTCTGGACAGGGACGCAGGAGCATTTGAATGTCCTGCGTGCCACGAGCGTTTTGTCCCTGAAATGCGGGAGTATATTATGGGACCACACACATTGACAAAACGGAAATTGCATTGTCCAAAGTGTGGTTCCAATAAATATTGCAGACACGTTTTAACAAAATAATATGCTTAAACCGTGCGGGCAGCAATCCACAGCGGATGACTGCCCGATTTGAGAGTATCAGGCGGCATACTCTTAATGAAAAATATTCATTGACACCCTGACCTATTTGTGATAACTTTATTAAAAATTTAGGATTCAAACAGTTTATCGCAATTGCGAGAGGGTTCACACCATGGCTATCAAAATGATTTTGACTGACCTTGACAAAACGCTGCTTCGATCGGACGGCAGCATATCAGAACATACAAAACAAGTGCTGAAACAATGTAAACTTATTTAAGCATCCACAGAATTATTACCATAATTCAGAAAGATTACCATATGAAACTACACAAAATCTACCACCCGATCACAGCTGCGCCGTTTCAATGCACGAAAGACTATATGGAGTTCGAGCCGTGCGATGCCCTCAAACCCTATATACGGTGTTTTTGGGGCTCCGCAAAGACCGTTGTACAGGAAAAAAATCCCATAGACACGATAGACATCGTGACACCGGACACCTGCATGGATATCATTTTTACGACGGACTTTTCGCATAATAAGATCGACAACTGTTTTTGCGGAATTGACGACCGCACATTTATTGCGCAGAATCACCATCAAACCAAAAAGACATTCTTTCGTTTTGCGATCCGTTTTTACCCGTGGGGAGCATCCATGTTCGCAGAGGAATCCATGAAAAATACGAAGAATGCTTTTTTTGATGCAGGTTGTCATTTACCAGGAATAAAAATGGAAATAGAAAAACGGTTATTTGATGTCAATCATATCTGTCAACTGATACCAATTGCAGAAAAGGTATTGCTGGACCACTTTCAGGAAGATCATCAAAATCCGATTGTATTGCAGGCAGTTTCCAAGATATTGGAAAACAGAGGGAATCTGTCAATGATTGATTTGAGACAGGAAGTACTGATTGGCAGCCGGCAGTTAGAGCGATTATTTCTGGAATACATTGGTGTATCACCCAAGAGCCTCGCATCGATGGTCCGCTATCAGTATCTATGGAACGAACTTCTGTATCATAAGGATTTCAATATTGCAGATGCAGTGTATCAATATGGGTATTCTGACCAGGCGCATCTGTGCCACGACTTTAAGAAATATCACTCCATGCATATCTCAGATGCCAGGAAATATGCGATACAGAATGTCGGAAATTTACAATACAACTTCCATGAATCACAGTATAATAGTTTATAGTATCGCAATGATTGATAGAAAGGTTACTTATTACTGTTGAGGAGGAACGGCTTATGAGATATTGTAACACGTTGATTGCTGTAAAAAACATGGAACAATCGCTGCAATTTTATAAAGATCTATTTGATCAGGAGGTCTCACTCGATTTAGGGTGGTGCAAAACACTGACTTGCGGATTGACTTTACAGGAGCATTTTGACCAGATTGCGGGATTTATGGAAAACACTATGACGTATCATTCAAATACCATGGAACTCTATTTTGAGACAGAAGACTTTGATTCATTTACTGCTCTCTTAGAGCAATATCCCGATGTGGAGCGCCTTCATGAGCCGAAAACATTTCCATGGCTGCAGAGAGGAATCCGCATCTATGATCCCGATGGACATTTGATCGAGGTATCGGAAAGTATGTATTCCGTAGCATGCAGACAGTTTGAGCAGGGAAAAGACGTCGAGGAGACAGCAAAATTGACACAACACCCACGAAATGTTGTCCAGAAATGGTTCGAAAAATACCAAAAGTCCTGGATCAGTGTCTGCGGCACAGACTGCAGCGCTTGTTACTGTTATGGAAAGATGTGTACTGGCTGCAATGCCTGCGAGGGAAAAGTATTTCATTCCCCCGAAGGCTGCTCTATTTATCAATGTGTCATTCACAACAAAAATCTGGAACACTGCGGCAAATGTCAGGAAGCGCCCTGTGACATCTGGAGGGCTACGAGAGACCCGAAATATTCAGATGAAGAATTCGAGAAAAATATCGCAGGAAGAATGCAGACATTGCAAAAACTGTAACTGTAAGAGGGCTTGTTGATCCAGCCCTCTTATTTTCCATTAAGGAACTATAGAAAATTCATTAAGCTCTCTGGCTGAACGTCTCCCTAAAAACCTTTATTAAAACAGGCGGAATATTCTGATCCGTTCGTATTTGCATCATCCCTTTTGGCGTGACCTTATAATCACTTAATTCTTCCCTGTATAATGCAATCCCAGAGGCTTCGACATTGATATGCTTTTTAAACGGAATCAACCGTACAAAAGCTCCTCCTACATAATAACTTGGCAGTTTTGCCCACAATTTTTCTTCGATATCCTGCGGTGTACTGTCATAGATCAGAGTTCTCAACTGCATATATAATTTCTGAACTTCTAGAGAATAGTGATTGATATATTCCTGTACGCTTTCAGTCATATTGCTGCCTCCCTGACATGATTTACCTTGCCCTGATTGGCAGCAACAGATCGATCTTTCCATCGATGCCATCTTCCGGCCAATTCATATGGGACGAATATACCCAGTTCAAATGTTCCTCCAAATAATCCCGATAGTCCTCCTGATATTTTTGATTTTTCTGAACCCATTCTTTCAAAAATTTCCACTCATAAAAATCAGGAAATTGAATGGTATACGCTGCATAAAGTCCGCCGTCAAAATGTTTCTTCACCAGTGGCTTAGGCACCTCCATATCATCCGGGATTGTTACCCAGTCCTCATAGCCATGAAAATCATCACCTGGCTTCGGTTCAGGATTATTAAATCCAAATAACCGGGAATCCGGCTTGATCTCATATAATTTGCTGGAACGGACAAATTTGTCCATGATTTCGCCTACTTTTTCCTCTGGATCATCTCCTACGAATTGATATGCAGCTACTGTGCAGGGTGGTAACAGCACGATTCGGACACAATGATCTTTTTCTACAATCTCCTTGATCACACTTGTATCACTCATTTTGGCTTCTCCTTTCACTTGATGTTTTTTCAGAGGCAGAAATTCCGTCATTTTCACAATCGCATCTTCCCGTACAATATCCATATCATTTTTGTCAGAATCCTCTTCGCGAAGCAGTTCTAACAGTTTTTTCAACGCTTTTTTGATAGTCTGAACAGATGTTACGGTTTGATCCATCTCATGAATCCGTGTTTCCAGAATGTGGATTGTCTCTTCTCTGTCTCCGTCCATCATCTGTTGAATCTGCTTTAACGGGATCTGAAGTTTTCGCAAAATAATGATCTGCTGTATCTTTCTTACCATATCTGTGCGATAGATCCGATAAGCATATCCTTCCTTTCGCGTGCTCTCGATCAGTCCTATTTTTTCATAATATCGAAGCATTCTGGTAGATATCTGAAACGCAGAAGAAACCTCTCCGATTGTCATATAATCCATTTTCTCACCTCCTGTTCTAAGTATAAAGTACGACATCGTGTCAAAGTCAATAAGAAACTATTCTCCACTTTTCCATATAGACTCCTGTTCCAGTAACAATTAAAATCCATGCAAAAAATACCAAACGGGCAGGCTTGTCGCACAAATGGATTTTTACTCGCGACAGCACGTTTTCTCACAAACTTGGCTGTAAATAATAACCTTTTGCACCAATGCTTTGTTCTACTATATGTATCCCCCTGTTCTTGCCACAATATCTACTCTCTCCATAGCAAATAATAACACTGTTATCATAATTAAGGATCTGTAAAGAAATAACTTAACAACGAAGACATATCCTGCGCAACATTGTCATGTTATTTCTTTACAGCTCCTAAGTTAAAAAAGTCTATATTAATACTATTTATATTATAGACCAACTATGAAAAGTCAAGTCTGAAAATAAACGATCCAAACACATTGCAATCTTATTGGTAACAATTTTTTATGCTATCTTGTAAGAACTATTAAAAAATATAACCACAAACGATGAATACATGATATAATAAATTATATCCCGCTGCGCTTATGATATAATGAGCGTTAGCGAGTACAGTATACCTGCATATTCGGCAAATAGCAGATAACATACTGTACATAAAATCTATAAAATATAACAAGAAAGGATGATGAAAATGACATTTGAATTTACGCAGGACTGCATTACTGGTATTGAAACGATAGATAACGAGCACCGAAATCTGTTTGCGTTACTCTCTAAGGCCTATAATCTGGCATGTACCGATTACCACAGCGATTACTATCAGGAGCTGAAAAATATCCTTGAGGAGCTTGACGAGTATGCGGAGACACATTTTGCCCATGAGGAAGAATACATGGTACAGATCCGTGATCCGGAATTAATACGCCAGCGCACACAGCACGCTTTTTTCCGTGATAAGATACGAGAATATGGATTTACTAACATAGACGATGAGGACGAACAGCAGCGCGTACTTACCGAACTGGTGAAATTCCTTGCAAAGTGGCTGTATCGCCACATTCTTAGCAGTGATATCCTGATTGGCAAACTTCCGCCGCTCGAGGAGTGGATGGTACGCGAAAATCCATGTGAATTTACTGACGAATATCTGACTGGCATTGATCTGATTGACGCGGAGCACAAGGAGCTTTTCCGCATCGTCGGCAAGGCCAACCAGCTGGTAAAATCTTTTGACGCACTTTCTGGTTATGATAGCATCATTGAAATCTTAAATGAACTGAAAGACTATACCAAAGAACATTTCGCCGACGAGGAAGAATATATGGAGGGAATCAAATATGAAGGGCTGAGCGCACAGAAACGTGCACATGAGGCATTTATTGATAAGCTTGAAAATATCAACCTTGGCCAAATTGATGAAAATCCCCAGGAATATCTGCAGGAACTGTTAGAATTTCTGCTTGGCTGGCTGATCAACCATATCTTACATACAGACAAACTAATACCAAATATTACTGTATGAGAATCAGTAAGAAACTAAGGAACTGTACCCTGCCCCGGATCTGTTTTCACGCCTGACGGACTTTTTTGTGAAAATGGATCCGGAGAACAACAGCTAAACCTCCTTCTCTGTCTGTGTACGGACTACTGCATCCAATACCGGGATAACCGCAAGGTGGTTCTTTTATGATTCCTGTGCAATGGATATTCTTATCGAGAGACTCTGCCATTCTACCTGTCTCTTCCGCCAATTATGATTCTATTGCTCCCCATTCGCCTTGACTGGATTCCTATGCATAAGAACCAGACATACCACTGCTGCCGCAATAAACGGTAGCCCTGACAAGATTCCAGTAGGAGCCGGACCGACAAAGAAATTACCGCCGTCAAATGTAAATAATGCCGCCTGGGACATCATGACATTCACTGCACTGTGTGCAAATACCGCAGGGAAAATACTCCCCGTCCGCAGACACAGATAAGAATATATCACACCTGTCACCATGCCAAAGATACACATTGCAATGATATTCACCACGGGAAATCCCACATTGCCAGTTCCATAATAATAACCGATCGCGACAAGCGGCGCATACCACAGACCGGAAACAAAACCGCTCAGGAGCATTGCCACAACTGCACCGAATTTCCGGTAAAGCTTTGGAAGCAGATATGCGCGGAAACCCCACTCCTCACCAAAGCTGTTGATCAGATCAAGCGCTGCTGCTGTAAATACTTTGATGAGCAAATCTGTCTTATAAGCAGCCACAATACTCACCGCATCAATCTGTGTGCCTGCATTTGCCGCACTTTTGCTGTATGAAGCAACAAAATTTGTCATATTCGGATCAAAATTATCCCTGAAAACAAGAAAATAGATCACTGCACCCAAGAATGTGAGAGCCGTCGTTCCAAACCATCCAAGCAAAAATAAAACCTTATGTTCAAAAAAGTTAAATTGAAAACCCGACTTCACAAGCCCCTCTCTCGTTCCGATCCGCACCACCAGCGCCGCCAGTGCCGGTGTGAGCATCAGTTGCGAGATCATGTCCACAGCTTCCTTCACCACGTCGACATTCTCACTCTGATACATCGGAATAATGGCAAAAATCTCTGAAATCCACGCCACACCAAAACACAATGCCAGAAAATATAGGATTCGTTTTGTCTCCACCTTCTTGTCTGTGACTCCTACCAGTTCCCGCTTCTTGGGGATTTCGCGCTGCTGTTGTGGTTCTTTTTTTGACGCCTGTCTCTGGCTGGAAATCTGGTTCTGATCATGCTTAAATTTCCTGGTAATGTCAAACGCATCAGACTCTGATACACTCTCCGCAGAAGAATTCTCCTCCAGCGAACTGTCAGGCTGCTGCCCGATCTCATCTTCTACTGCTGTCTCTGATTTTACTGCTGTTTCATTGATTACCTCATCTATTGCATCATTCTCTGATTTCATTTGCGATACCGTTTCATCTTCTGATTTCACTTGCGATACCGTTCCATTCTCTGTTTTCGTTTCTGATTCAGATTGCTTTTGTAATTGTGCCATTATTTTTCTTTCTCCCTTTTCCAGTATTTATTCATCAATTCGTCTGTCTCTTCCTCACTCTTATAGAATTCATCCATAATGTAGCGTTTCGCATCTTCCAACGTTACTCCCAGCTTATTATAGGTTCGGATCGCTCCCTTTACTTCTCCCTCTTCCAATCCTTCCTCGCGGCCTTCTTCGCGGCCTTCCTCACGGCCCTGATAAATTAGGATATCATCTCTTGAAAATTGTGCCATCGTCATATCGCATACCTCCTTATCATTCAACAAATCCACAAAAATATCCCTCTGGATCAGCAGTTCGAGATATTCTGCCACAGTTGATACATTTTTTGGCATAATATATTTTTGCTGCTTTTCATCCTTTACTGCACGCTGCATATAAGTAATGCCGTTTGCAGTCAATGCGTAATCCCTCATATCCCCCACATAGGCTCCGAAGCGGTCTGGAATTACATCCTGCTCAATATAACAAAGCACTTCATCCAATGTCATCCGGAAATCATACACATGTACGACAACCTCCAAATCCGGTTCTGCTGTTTCCTTTTCATATTTCTCATCCGCCTCTCTATAGGAATCACTCAGACGGACATCATACTGCACTTTCTCTGGCAGATTCTCCGCTTTCAATTCCAGTCCTGTCTGCAGTAGATATAGCTTTGGTATCGGAAAATATACTCGCTTTCTGCTGTACAACAGCTGCTCGCTGTCCACCGTTGATCGCAAACCCGCAGTAATATACTCCAGTAAACGATAGGAAATGTTTGGACATATTGTCGCCTGACTCTCCGTCATAACATAAAAAATCGCATCACAGACAAATGCCAAATCATTCTCTTTATTCCCAAACAGCACTGGACGCACATTAGCTGTGGTGATCTGCTTTCCCTCGATCCCCAATAAAAAGGAAGCTAATTTTCTCCTGCGTTCTTCTGACGCATACACCGTCTTGAAAAAAGTATCCTTTGCCCTTCTGTTCACGGGTATTGTTTCCTGTACTTTTTCCTGTGTATTTTCCTTCTGCATTTTGCATGATCTCCTTTTTTAAAAACGAATACATTCCAGTGTCATAGCTTCATCGTATCATTTTCTACACACAGATTCAAGACATCCATCCTGTTCTTTATTCTTTATTCATTCTTTATTTCATTTCATTTGCCATCATATAAAAGTGATAATATATCCCGCCAAGCTCCATCAGTTCCTCGTGATTGCCTTCCTCCACGATTCCCTCGTCCGTCAGCACCAGTATCCTGTCCGAATTTCTGATGCTTGAGAGCCTGTGTGCGATCGTGAGTGTGGTGCGCCCCTTAGCGAGCTCATTCAAGGACTTTGCAACCGCATACTCGCTCTCATTATCCAATGCCGAGGTCGCCTCGTCAAGAATCAGTATCGGCGGATTCTTTAAAAATACCCGTGCAATGCTGATGCGCTGCTTCTGTCCGCCGGAAAGCTTCACGCCGCGCTCACCGACATACGTGTCATATTGATCCTTCAGGTTATGGATAAACTCATCAGCGCCAGCACGCTTTGCAGCCTCCATGACCTCCTCATAGGAAGCGCCCGGCTTTCCATATGCAATATTGTCATATACTGTTCCCGAAAAAAGATAAACCTCCTGCTGGACAACACCAATACTCTGGCGCAGACTCTTCAATGTCAGCTTCCTGATATTTTTGCCGTCCAGTGTAATCTCACCGCAGGACACATCATAAAAACGCGGTATCAGATTGCACAGTGTCGTCTTCCCTCCGCCAGAAGGCCCGACGATTGCCAGTTTTTCTCCTGCATGAATCTGCAGATTCAGGTTTGCAAATACCTTGTTGTGGTCGTCCGGGTACTCAAAGCTGACATTGTGAAACACAATCTCACCTTTTGGATCGACAATATCCACCGCGTCTTCCTCATCAAAAATCTCAATGTCCGCATCCATGATCTGCAGAAAACGCTCGATTCCCGTGATGCCGCGCTGAAACTGCTCTGCGAACTCTATGATTCTACGGATTGTCGCGATCAAAGTAGACACATACATGACATACGCAACCATGTCACCGGGCAGAATCGTTCCGTCCATCAGGAAAAATCCGCCGCCGATAATGATCGTGAGATACATCAGCCCGTCAAACACTCTCGTGGAGGTGCTGAACATTCCCATCAGCATATATGCATGTGCTTTCACACGCAGAAATTCCTGATTGCCCTCCTCGAATTTCTCCGATTCCAGCGCCTCGTTTGTGAACGCTTTCACAACCTTTTGTCCCAACAGACTGTCCTCTATCTTCGCATTCAGCTCACCGATCTGATGCCGCTGTTCGCTGAATGTTTTGCGCATCTTCTTGTTGATAATACGGCACACGATCGTCATAATTGGCACAAACACAAAAATCATCAATGTCAGTGCCAGATTAACCTGTGCCAAAATGATAAACGAAATCACAATCTTAATCGCCGCAATAAAAAACTCTTCCGGGCAGTGGTGCGCAAACTCTGTCACCTCGAATAAGTCATTGGTAATCCGCCCCATGATCTGGCCAACTTTCGTATTGTTAAAATACGTGTTGGACAGTAGCTGCAGATGTGCATAGGCATCGCGGCGCATATCGGTCTCAATCTTCGCGCCCATCACATGCCCCATATCCGCCATGTAATAATTTGCCAGCGCATCGATGATCCGCAGCACAAAATAAACCAGCGCCAGCCCAATCACCATGCGCGCTGTCAGCAATGCCACATCCTCGAGCGCAGTGTTCGTGATCTGTCTGATGATCAGCGGAAGCACGATCTCACACACGGTAGTCAGCGCCGCACAGAACAAATCAGCGCACAACGTCCCCCAATACGGCTTAAAATATGGCAAAAACCGCCTGATCAGGACATTTGTTGAATACTCTTTATATTCATGTTTCTCGTTTGATCCCATATCTATACTCCCTTCTCTTCTGTTCGCTTTTCCTATTATACCAGAAAAGAGCTTAAGATGAAACTGTTTTGCAAATCAGATAACGAGTCACTCAACATTACAGTTCAGCCCAGGACTTCGCACTGCGCTGCGAATTATGGCTTTACAAGCCACGTAAGAAAGCGTAGTGGCTTGATGCGTTACAGTTTGGCAAGGCTGAACTGTAATCACTCAACTATAAGGCGAATTTCCATTTCACATTCTCTTACCACGTTATTGCGTTCCTATTTTCATTATACTAAAATAAGGATAACACAAATCCATCTACCATTAAGGAACTGTAACGCATCAAGCCATGCAAAATCGCTTCGCGATGGCTTGATGCATCTCAACCGCTACGTTTTCTTACATGGCTTGTAAAGCCATAATTCGCAGCGTGGTGCAAAGTCCTAGGCTGAACTGTAACAGGAACTGTTCCTAAATAACCTGCACACCTTGACTTGTCTATCTCTGAACTGTTCCTAACCAACAAAGGAGTGAGCAAAAATGGATAATCTGAAAACCGGGGAAATAATCTGCAAAAAACGAAAAGAACTTGGACTGACACAAAACCAGCTTGCCAAATCTCTCAATATATCGTTTCAGGCTGTCTCAAAATGGGAAAACTGCTCTGCATATCCCGATATCGAGATGCTTCCAAAACTGGCAGCCGCCCTCCACACAACCGTCGACGCGCTGCTCGGCTATGAGAGTGTGGTGACGGACTATGACAAGCGATACAATACACAGGAATATTACTGGGGGCTTACGCCAAACCGCATCTGTTATGATATCATGAAACTTCTTCCCCCTGTCAAATCCTACCGTGTGCTGGACATTGGATGCGGCGAGGGCAAGGACGCGGTTTTCTTTGCAAAATGCGGCTATGCCGTGACTGCATTTGACATATCAGAGCAGGGAATCGAGAAAGCAAAACGGCTTGCCGAGCACAATAAAGTCGATCTCACACTCTTTAAGGCCGATCTTTTTGACTATCGCCCCGATACAGAGTATGACATTATATTCAGCAGCGGAGTTTTGCATTTTATCCCGCAGACACAGCGCCAGGAGCTCTGCCAAAGCCTGAAAGCACACACCGCAGATACTGGTATCAACGCCCTTAATGTATTTGTACAAAAACCCTTTATCACCCGTGCCCCGGACCATACAAGGGACGAGAAAAAGAGACATCCCTGGTATTCAGGAGAATTATTTGGATATTACCATGACTGGCTGTTCCACACCTGCAGGGAGGAAATATTTGACTGTAACAGTGGAGGTACACCGCACAAGCACTGTATGGATACATTGATCGCACAGAAAACAGAAGGAGGCAGCAATGCACATGAAACCAATCTATAGCGGCAAAGTCAGAGAGATTTATGACATATCAGACAACAATCTGGTGATTGTAACAACAGATAGAATCTCTGCGTTTGATAACATTTTACCCACATTGGTCAAAGACAAAGGAATTATTTTAAACAAATTATCCAACTTTTGGTTTGACAAGACCAAAAATATCGTGCCGAATCATATCATTGATGACAATACCGCGAATATGCCCTCATTTTTTCAGGACGATTATTTCAGGGATCGCACCGTCATGATTGAAAAACTAAATATGATCCCTTTTGAATTTGTAGTGCGGGGATATCTGTTTGGAAGTATGTGGAATGCTTACAGCATCGGAGAACCTTTTTGTGGTACAGTACTTCCCAAAAATTGCAGACTGGCACAAAAACTGGAGCATCCAATCCTGACTCCTGCATTCAAGCACGATGTCGGACATGATGAATATATAACCATGGAAGAGGTTCAATCAAGAATTGGCACTGCACTGACAGAACAGATCACACAAATCTGTTTCAGACTCTATGAAGAATGCAGCGATTATGCTTTTTCAAAAGGATTGATCATTGCGGATGCAAAATTTGAATTTGGTCAGAATAAACAAGGTAAATTGATTCTGGCTGACGAAATCTTTACGCCGGATTCAAGCAGATATTGGGATGCTGCAACATATCAGACTGGTACTTCCCCCAATTCCTATGACAAGCAATTTCTTCGCGACTGGCTCTTGAATAACAAAAGAAACGGCGCATTTCAGTTCGACAATGTACCAGAAACAATTCTTACACAGACACAAAAATTATACTACGAATGCCTAAACAGACTTATCGATTGACACCTGTATTTTCCCTGACCAGAAACCGCAAAGGTGTAACAACTTTTGCGGTTTTTTCTATTCTTATTGGAACGTTTCATAAATTGAAAACTCCGGCTATATCATTGTAATCCAATTGAATGTATGCTACAATTACTGCGTTATTGACTGTTCCTAAATTCAAAGACTGTCCTTAGTTATTAACTATTCTATCTACATACCAGAAAGGAACCAAATTATGAAGATTCACATCAGAAATGCATCCATTGACGATTACCAGGCAGTAGATACGATCATGCAGCAGGTGCAGCAAATGCACATCGACTGGCGGCCGGACATATACAAATACAGTGAAACTGTGCTGCCTGTCGAAATATATGAACAGGCCGTGCGCGATCAGACTTTTTTTGTTGCGGAATTTGAACATCAAATAGTAGGAATTTTATTGATCCAATACCGACACATAGAGAGTTCCAATCAAGTGACAAGAAATATCATTTATATCGATTCGATGGCAGTGGACGAACAATATCGCGGAAATGGAATCGGACATACATTTTTCGAATTTTTGAAAGAATTAAAAACAAAAAAGGAATATGATGGAATTGAACTGCAGGTAAACGCCAAAAATAAAGCTGCCTATAAAATGTATACCGATTATGGATTCACTGAAAAATCAATCAATATGGAGCTTTTATAGTATTTTGTGTATACTCTCAGGAATTCAAACCTTTTATTTGAAAAAGTTTCAGGATTTAATCAGGAAATTTCTGAAATGTTCCAGATACTACATATTTTACACAATATAAAAGAAATCAATAATCTCCTTTGCACTGACCGGCGTCATATCATTTGCATCAACCCCAACATCATACCGAAAGATGCCATCTTTCTGATTTTTGATATTATAATCTTTATGATTATGCTGATGCCCATGCAGTGCGATCGCTCCTTTTCCATATCCGTGCCACTCGGCAATCGGATAATGAAACAATACAAAATTTGTATTCAGATATGTAATTTCCTTATAATCCCGAACTTCGGCAAATAATGACTGGTCAAATCCAGCACTGTCGACAAAATGATCATGATTCCCCCGCACAAGATATTTTTTACCCTTGAGGGAATATAAAAGCACAGACGCAAGATCAGCGCCCTTCATCGTAAAATCCCCAAGAATATAAATCTCATCATCAGATGAGATTCTATCATTCCAATTTTTAATTAAAGTTTTATTCATCTCTTCTACCGTATGAAAAGGTCTCTGCGTATGCTTGATGATTTTTTCATGATAGAAATGTAAGTCAGATGTAAAATATATCATACTTATCCTTTGCCCTCCAGAATCGAAACACATCTTATCGAATCAGCCGCATCATCAGTTCGCTTCCCGTCAGCATCTTATCCCTTGTAATGATCAAAATCCTGTATTTCAAAAACGGGTTGAGCTGCTGCTTTGCTCTATCTGTATCAGTGATGTAAAATTCCCGCATTTCCAATTCTTCACAGCTACAGTCCACAAAAACGAGAATACACCGGCACCTGGCGTGATATAGCTTTAGATATGCACAAAGCTCCTCAAAATTCAGAGACTTATCCACATCAGCATCCAACTTACCCACGCTCTTGCCATCTCCTGCAAAACTATCCGCGGTTTCTTTGTCATGCGCAGCTATAAAACCATATTCAGATTCATCCGGTTTTTCCTCACTTTCGAATGCTTTTCCCATTAAAATAAATGACATGGGTGTCACTTTTGAAGTTATTTTACCAATGTCCCAATATACCATATTACTGCGCATATTCTGAAACATCTTGTCGTGTGCCTTGAGCGATGCCACGGCATCTTTCACAGAACTGTGCACTGCATCAAGATTACCTGACACATCCGCCACAAATGCAATCTCCGGCTGATGTCCCTTTGCCGGCGCATTGGAGGGCGCATGAAAGATTTTGTCCACCCGTTTGTTCAATTCAAGTTTCTGTAGCTGTGTCAATGCCATTCTGTTTTCTCTCCTGTTTTCTTCATATTTTGTGCGCGTCAATACCGCAGCCACCAACCGCAGTAAAACTGAAAAAAGAATCATCTATTCGCAACAGAGTATCCATGTACCAATCCATCGGGAACGAAATCCCTCTGCAGGCATTCACACGAAAAGATAATTCAATAAACAAGATGCATACATTTTACCATAATCAAGCAGGAAAGATTCCTCTTCCCCTACTCGCCGAGTGCCCCAGCTCCCTCTTAGCGGCATATTTTCTCTGCATGGAGCCGTGCGTTAAAAAGAAAGCTTATAAATAACCTTCCGCTTCTATAGCAGAAACATCATAAACCTTAATGATCGCATTCATGATCTCTGTATCCTCCTGACCGCTGCTCCTGAGAAATGTAGCCAGTGATCTAATTCCCTTCTGCCTTTCCTGCTTTGTTACGGACTCTGTTACTTCTTTTGTAACCTCCTCCTTAACCTTTTCCTTATCTCATTATCAATGAGTGTATTCTTATCCTTTTTTATGACTAACATAACGCCTATTTATTCAGATTATATTCCCTATGGTATGTCAGATCCGGCCTGTTTTTTGCCAGCTCCAGATTCATGGCAGAAGCAAACCCCAGATGCCATTGTACTTTTTTCTCTTCCATGTATTTTCTCCTTATTGATCATAGTATAGCATAGGGCAAATGATATCCACAACCTAAAAATCTTATTTTTTCTGCTCTAAGTACTGATTTACAATCTTCTCAATGGACTCCCGCGAAATCGGATAGTGAAACTCTTTTATGATTCTGTCCACTGTGTAACCATGATCTACCAGATGCCTGATGGCGCCGCCATATGCAAAATCCTTCGTAAAATTTGACAATGCCTCCTCAAAATAACCATGATTCATCTCTTCCATAGCTCGTCCTCCCCTTTTCCCTAATCTTATCATACTACACAACAGGGAGCCATTTCTGGCTCCCGTTATATGATTACCATACTATAAACAATGTTACAATTCACACCTACGCCAGTTATTGTCAGCTTATAAGTTCTTGAGGTGTGAATCAATGTCATTAACTTAAGCCCTTAATAATCAAGATTAGTGAATATACACAATGATTTATTGGACATTTTCTAGTACAATTTGTCAGTCAAATTCCTTAAGTTAATGACATTGGGTGTGAATAATAACAGATCTTGCACACAAAATGCTAAAGGACAAGCATTTTGGCGCATGCTTCCCACTACTTTGGTGTGGGTCTGAAAGTAACTAAACAATTTTCTACAGATTAGCGCCATGATCAATGACAATAATCTGACCTGTAATGGCAGAAGACTCATCACCTGCAAGGAACAGAATTGCATTTGCTACTTCCTGCGGCATACAGACTGGCAATGACAAATCAGCATGCTTTGCCATCGCACCCATCATATCCGGATCCAGTTCTTCCTTCTTCATGCCCATTGTCATCGGAGTTGCGACACTTCCCGGACAAAGTGCATTGCAGCGTACATTTGCGCTGGCACAGCGCATGGCAATATTCTTTGTCATGCCGATTACGGCTGCTTTGCTCGCGACATAGGCAACTCCGCCGCCGCCCGTATAACCTGCCACACTTGATACATTCACAATAGAACCCGCTTTTTTCCCAATCATAATCTTCGCTGCTTCCCTTGTGATATAAAGGGTTCCTTTTGTATTGATATCAATCAGGGTGTCAATAGTCTTGTCCGTCACTTTTTCAATCGCTTCTATGCCATTATCTACTACACCGGCATTGTTAACCAAAATGTCAATCGTACCATATGTTTCCACGGTCTTTGCGATAACCGCTTCACATTGCTCCTTATTGGAAATATCGCAGGGAACTGCGAGAGCTTCTCCACCTGCTGCCCTGATTTTTTCCGCTACAGCCTCCAACTGCTCAACTCTTCGTGCTGAGATGACAACCTTTGCACCTTCTTTCGCAAAAAATTCTGCTGCACAGGCGCCAATTCCTGAATTTCCTCCCGTTATAACTGCTATTTTTCCATCAAGTCTACCCATGTTCTTACCTCCTTAATTCCAATATCATTTTTGCAGCCATTCTTTATCCATGGCTATTTATCATTATATCATAAGCGCAGCAAGATATCATTTATTATCGCATTATTTCTTTATCGTCAGACATTTATCCACAGATATCAGCATTTTTCAATCTCTTATCCACAAATGCTGCTCCGCTTCTTATATTTCATCCACAGACATAACACCTTTTAATCTCTGTAGATCATGAAGAAACTCGTCTCTGTTCCTCTTTTTCTGAATCCGTAAAGTCACAACAATCTGAAAATGCTG
The DNA here is from genome assembly GCA_002491195.1 of Lachnospiraceae bacterium UBA7179. GTDB lineage: Bacteria > Bacillota > Clostridia > Lachnospirales > Lachnospiraceae > COE1. Next base: position 6,348 of record DKVL01000111.1, on the reverse strand, counting down.
CCCTTTCGCTTTCGGTTTATCCACGTAAAAGCTGTCTATAAAACAATTACTATCTTTTAACTGTCTGGATACATTGGAAATCGCCTTTCCGTCCTCGACCTCCACATACAATGTCATATACCGCGAATGTTTATAAACTTTGTCCTCAATATAAGGCACCATATGAACGCCTGCAAGCCACATCACAGTGAGAAATACTGCCCCGTCAACAAATCCAATCCCCACCGCAAGTCCAATACACGCACAGGTCCATATGCTCGCCGCGGAAGTCAATCCCTTGATCTGATGCCCCGAAACCAATATCGAACCCGCTCCCAAAAAACCAACCCCGCTGATCACCTGCGCAGCAATTCTCGAAATATCCAACCGCTCCGGATAAATCTCCTCTAGATATTGTTCCAACAACATAACCATTGTTGCGCCAAGACACACGGTAATCGTTGTCCGCGCACCGCCGCCGCGCCGTTTTACGCCTCTGTCGATACCGATCACAATACCGATTACCAAAGATACGATGATTCTGATCAAAATATTCTGCCATGTCCATTCAGAAAATCCTGTCGTAAACATACCGAACACGCACCTCTCCGACTACTAAATATATCAATTCTGTTATCACTTCACAATTTCATCCGAATCCAATAAAATCGTAAACGGACCATCATTGAGAAGTGATACTTTCATCTCCGCCCCAAATGAACCATGCTCCACAGGAAAACCTCTTTTCCCGATTTCACTGATCACATATTCGTACAGTTCATTCGCCCATTCAGGTCTGCCAGCCAATGTAAAGGACGGTCTGTTGCCCTTTCTGCAGTCCGCATACAGTGTAAACTGTGAGATCATCAGAAACGCACCGCCCACATCCGCGATGGACAGATTCGTCTTTCCATCCGCATCATCAAAAATACGCAGTTTTGTCAGCTTATCAACCATCTTATCTGCGATCTTTCGATCATCACTGTCAGCCACGCCCACAAACACCAGAAGACCATGACCGATCTGCCCAATCACCTGACCGTCCACAGAGACGCTCGCTTCACATACGCGTTGTATTACAAATCTCATATCCTGCCTCCAATTTTCTATTATATCTAGCGCCGACCGCATGCCGCAAAGCGATTGATTTCCTTATGCGGTCGTGTGCATCAGTTATCGTAAACGACATGCACTTTTGTCGTTTACGATACATCATAAGTATATCAAAAACCATACTGATTTTCACCTGACTTAGGAAAATCAGTATGGTTTTTTACAAAATAAAAATTTATTTTCCAGAGTTGCTGCGGGGCTGTTTTTGTATCTGGTCATGATAATATTCATAAGCCAGTTTCGCGAATTTCTCTCCCGCCTCGTCCCAGAAATATTGGTTTGTTTCATCCAGAATTGCTTCGTCCTCTTTTGTAAAATATTGGGGAATATCCCAATATGCCTTCAATCGGGAATCCTCCCTGAACTTTTCAAACACCTGCTCATAGGTGTTGTGAAGCTGTTCTAAAAGCTCCCAGTCTTCGATTTTCTGCAGACCGCACATCGCATACCAGTATCCCGGGTATCCCCAGTTACAGAAGAATTGTTCAAATCCGCCATTATATCCATCTACCAGCAGTTTCCAAAGCGCGGCAATTTCCCGCTCTTCTTGATCCAGCTGATTCCAATCTCCGCTAAAATCAAACTCCAGGGTTTTATTAAACTCTATAGAGTATTCATCCCAGAGTTTCACATAATCCTTCATACAATCTTTTCCTTCCTCTGAAATCAATCTGTCCAGCTCCACACAGGCCTGCTCATAACTCTGGAACACGATCCCTTTCATACCAAGCCCTTTTGCGGTCTCAATGTTCTCCTCCCTGTCGTCAACAAAGACACTCTCCGCCGCTTCGAGCCCATATTCCTTCAGAAGATATTCATAGATATCCGCATTGGGCTTGATCATCTTAACAAACCCTGAGACCACCTTGCCATCCACTTGATCAAGAAATGGAAAACGCCCACACTCCGTATGGAGTGTGAAGATGTCTTTCGGATAATTTGATAAAAGGTACACTTTTAATCCTGATTCTTTCAATTGCTTGATCCACTGCACCGCATACGCATACGGTTCCACCAGTTTGTCACGATGATCCCACACAAGGTTAAATTCATCGAGATGCTCCTTATTGTCCTCGCGGAAATTCTTGAGGATCTCAGACTCCTCATAGATACCGTGGTCAAGTTCCCCCCACCAACGACTGCCAAACACCGTATTTTCAAAAATTGCCTGTGTCTCCCTTGGAAGTTTCAAGTCCTCCATCAACACACGCCACCGGAAATCCACAAGCACATTTCCAATATCAAAAATTACATTCTTTATCATAACTCCACACCATTCTTCTGTAAAAGCGCCCGCGCACTCTCCACGGAATCAACACCTGTTTTATTCTTGATCGGCGCAAACTCATAATCCCTGACAACCTCATAGGACAGGCAGTTCTCAAACAAGTGAATCATATCAAGCACCAATAGTTCAAACTTATAGCCGTTTGGCGTCTCCGGTTTCACCATCTCGCCTTTTTCATTGATATAAGGAATTTTCTTCTCCACGACATGCACTGGCATCTTTGTATTCATGATTTCCTCAAGCTGATCGACACGGAACAGATAATTGAGAATCACGCCAAAATTATAAGAGAGATCGCCGTTTGCTTCCCTGGAATTGATAATCTCCTCTGTCATCTCATAGTACTCAACAATAGACGGTCTCCCATCCTCCAGACAAAGAACACCGATTTTTTCCATTGGTTCTGCCTTTCTGACCACCTTTGCGCCGCTGACACATCCCGAGTCAAGCGTCGCACCGACAAATACCGGATCAGCGATTCTCTGCAGCACATTGTCCACCGCAAAGATATTTAACCACTCAACTCCTCTTTCCTTGACATCTTTTAACACACCTGTCACAGCCATGGAATAGAACCACCCGCCGTTTCCGTTTGGCGACAGCGACAGGGAATCTGCAGCTTCCATATAAAGTTTTCCATGAAAATCGACAGACGGCGCCATCTCCTGTTTAAAGAATTTCACAAAATCCTTCGGATACCCAAAATAATTCTTTTCCTCGAAAAATGCAATTGTCTCGTCATTGTTCTTATCGCTTGTCATAACATACAGCGGCACAAAGCAGCCTGCCTTGTCTGTGACATCAAGCAGATTGCGGATCAGCCGCTCGAAAATAAATACATCTTTTGAAAGACCAATATTGTACTTGCCTTTTGGTCCGTCAGAGCCCAGCCTTGTGCCCTGTCCGCCTGCAAGCAGTACAGCGCCGACTTTTCCAGCTCTGATCGCTTCCAGACCGATTTCCTCATATTTCGCCTTATTTTTCTCAATCTCAGACACTTCAAGAGCAGACAACGGTTCGAGTTTACCTCTCTCCTGCGCATGCTCCTCATGACATGCCATCGCTACAATTGACCAGTCAATCTTTTCCACCTGTGCGGCAAGTTTCTTCTTTCCTGCTTCATCCAGCTTTTGATACGCCTCAATTATATGCTCTTGTCCATGCTTCTTTAGTACGTCAAAAAGTTCATTCTCCATCATTGTTAATCATTTCCTTAGAAGCTATCCAAATAGCTCCTTCCTTTCCCATATTTTTCAAAAACTGCCACAAAATGTTCATATCATTATATTATACAGCATCTTTGCTGCCATACTTTCTTATGATTTTGAACAGTTACCATTATTTAACATTACTACACTTTATACTTTCTTGTAAATATCTATTTCTACAAAACTCTAAAAATTGGTAACAGTTCCAAAATTTCCTCCGCATGGGGCTGTCTCCCCTACTCGCGCGCGGCCCGTGCGTCACGTTAGTGACATATTTCCTCTGCACGGGCCTGTGCATAAAAAAGCTCCGCCTCCCAGCAGAGCTTTCTCATATTTTCAAACATGTTCTAATGTAATGTCTGCACATCTTTGATCACATCTTCCACGACATGAAACATGTACACGCATTTCTGACTCTCATGACTGGTCACACAATAAGAACCATTGATCCTGTCAATATAATATGGCACACGCATACCCTTAAAATACCCAGTCACCTCCTCATAAATTCCTTCAGAAAGCGACTGCAGATCCGATGTACGTATCATCTTTGCCTTTTCATGATCCAGCTTGTCATCCGTTGAAATCGTCATATAATAATAATTCCCGATCTTTTTGGCAAAAGCCATTCCTGATAGTTCCATAGGAACCTGATAACGCTCCTTGACATGAAGCGTATCCTTATCTGCCACAAGGATGCAGCCATTATTTCCTGATGGAAATAAGACTTCATCCCCTTCAATATCAAAAGACCGCACATAATATCCATCTAGTTCATAGATATGACGGACTTCATGAAGATAGATCCTGTTGTCAACCGGTTCTTTTTTGATGATATACATATCGCCAGTCAGAGAACTCCAGACAAAAAAAGACTCCGAAACTGCATCATATTGAATATAATGTGGTCTGATCCCAATATGATCAAAACACTGTGTATTCTGGAAACGACCATTGATATATTCATAGCAGAGCACCCTGTTGTTGTCTGTATCCACAACCAGATATACTGATCCGTCGCTGGCGATCGCATGAGGTTTGTTGAGTTTTCTGTCCATCACACGCCATTCCCCAATCGGTTTCCACATGTCTGATGCATACAGCACCTGATCATTGTATGTATCAACGATAAAATAGTAATCTCCCTGTCGTGTAATCTGTGACGGAAGCCTTAGATTTTTGATATCATTGTATGGATTTTGCATATGTACATCACTCACACTGAGCTGTACTGCCAAAATATCATTCTTCGGAATAATGACACTTGTACTATCTTCCTCAATATGATCTATATCCACTGTTATTTCCTGTTCTGAAATCTCTGATTCCGTTGTCTCCTCTCCGACAGGTTTCATAGATTTCTGCACATCATTTCCCTGCTCTGCTGCGCAGACATTTCTACAGGAAAAAATACATAGGGCACTTACCAAAACAAAGATCTTTAACCTTTTCATTCTCCCTCTTCTTTCTCTGGAACAAATTTAATAATTCCAATACTGCCAAGATATGCTGGTTCAAAGATATGCTGATTGACCTGCTCTGTCAGTTTTCCATCCCAGCCTGCATGCAGATGGCCTGCCAACACTTCAACAACGCTTGTGTCCTCTCTGTAAATCTTATCAAGGAAATTTGATGTCACCTCATTTGGTACGTAATTCCCGCCACCCCAATAGTAAATTTTATTCCTGATTTCCATGGACCTGTCATAGAGTGTCACTTCATTCGTTTCATCAATCTTTGACGCGTACGGAACATGCGTTGCTATGATAACCGGTTTTCCCTCAGACGCTGCGTTGGTAAACATTTCATCTAAGATACGATACTGCTCTGGAAACATATCCTTTGTCGAACGGTTTACGCCAATGATGACAAACTCCCCGAAATCAAGGTATTTCGTATTGAGATCATCTCCGTCCGCCATCTTCTGATGCATATTCTCCGCGTCTGCCTCTGTAAATCCATCCCCGCCATACCAGAAACCATAATCATGGTCTGCGCGGATATAAAGCACAGGAACCTTTTTATTCAAACGATCAAATTCAGATTTGAGCAGCTCCATATTAGAAACACTACAGTAATCAAGCATATCACCACCGAAAATAATCGCATCATACGATCCATAATTCAGGTAATCAATGATCTCCGGCAGCAAATCTTCTCCATGCACGCCGTCCGCTGTCTGGAAAAAATCATATCTTGCCTGGACTGCATCCAAATCTTCAGCCAGAATATCATCAGATATCTCATGATCTGTTACCATATGCAGATCGCTTACCCATGCCACTGTATATTCCTTAGAAAGATCAGGAACCTCCACAATAATCTCATCCGTCTGAAAATGATAATTCGGTTCCGGATAATAAACTTCTTCCGAAATGGGTTCTGAAGTTTCTTCTTCAAACGTACTGCTCTCTTCTATGCTGCTTTCCTCTTCAAAAGTACTTGCGGCCTCGGATGATTCCGTTTCTTCCCTCTCCTCGTTCTGCCGCTGACGAGTACCCCATATCCATAGAAAAATCTCCGCCAACAATATTAAGATTAATACAATCAGCAAAGCAAACATAATGGTATTTTTTTTGTTACGTCCACTTTTCATTTTTCATAGTCCTTTTATGATATATTGATATAAATACCGCAATGATTTTATCATTTTTTTTATTTGGTGTCAATTATTGACAGTAAATTCCATAGGACAATGATGATACGAAATTTTTAAAATTTAACTAACTTTTATAGACAAAAATAAAAAAATTTTGTAAA
>DKVL01000083.1 GCA_002491195.1 Lachnospiraceae bacterium UBA7179 | reverse complement strand
TTCATTCATGCGTTTATTCTGATTGATTATTTAGCAATCTGATCGCTTTGTAAGCATCTTCCTCACTCAGTCCTCTTCCGGTTCCCTTTTCGGCGCCTTCTGTGCATACCAGATGCGGTTCAAGCCAGTTCCAGCTCCAAAATGTCTCGTCGTCGAGGATGACAAACTGCTTTACAGACGGCCTGGGACACAGCCATGACCGGATTTCAAATGGGCGGCCTTCTGCCCCGTTAAAGTATAGAGGTGTGCTGCCTGCGATCCGGATCTTATATTTGTCCAGATAGTAGTATAATGTGTCTATGTCTTTGTCCGAGCCATCAAAGCCGCTGCGGGCGTAGCTTGCAAATCCATATCGCCATGATGAGGTGAGCACTACTTCTGCGTCAGTCTCCTTGATAATAAGCGCTAAATTACACACAAATTTGTCGACAATGATCTCGTCTGATGTGCGTGGGTATTCAACGAGATTGAGAACGCCGTCTATATCCAGAAAAATGACCTTCTCAAAATAATCTTCGATCAGATCCGTTTCGCGGCGCTGCTGGATATGCTCTCTGTAATAATCTCCCCAGAACGGGCCAAAGTCCAGAATGCGCGCGGCTGTCCGTGCGGCGCTGTCGGTCAGAAGTTCATGCTTTCCGATATAGACCGTATATCCCCGAAATTCTTTTTCCATGTCTGTGAGGCTGATGATAACATATGATATCTTATCGGCTCGCTGGTCAAGATAACTGTGTATGATCCCGGAGATGGGAGTATCTTCTGAATAAAAGAGGGTATCAGAAATATTCCGGTCAAACTTGTCGGCACCGAGGGCGGCTTTGAGGCTTTCGACAGACGGGCTGTGCTGTTCGCCGGATAATAACAGAATGTCTGCGTCGCAGTGGGAAGCTAGTTTAGACAGCCTTTTGGCAGTATCTGCATCCCATCTGGCGCCGGCATCAAGGAAAATTACTTTCTTGTCATCTCTTGAATTGCGCATGAATTGATTTCCTCCTGTCATGATTTGAATTGATCGTTGCGTTGTGTTTTGATTATATCAAAAGTGACAGGTTCTGTAAAGGATAGGGCGCATCCGCCTCGATACCAAACAGCACACGAAAAAATGAAGTAATGATTCCCTGTTTAAAGATAAAAGCAAAATTTATATTTACTTTGATGCTTTAAAGTGGCATAATATTTATAACTGTGTCATGCAGAGGCAAGGATGGTCTGATTCTGATGATATGATCGCAGGGAGCGCGAATGGGAGTCTGAAGAAAGTTCCTGAAAACTGCAGGGCTGGCAAAAGAACAATAAAACAAATAAAAGGAGTAACAATAATGCCAATTACAGACATTTTAGAGAGAAACTGTAAACTGTATGGAAATGATATCTGTCTGGTAGAAATCAATCCTGAGATCAAGGAGACGAGACGCGTCACATGGAAAGAATACGAGCTGATGGAGCCAAACCCGGTGACACACTACCGCCGGGAGATCACGTGGAGCGTATTTAATGAGAAGGCAAACCGTTTTGCCAATCTGCTGATCCAGAGAGGCATCAAGAAGGGGGACAAGGTGGCGATCCTGCTGATGAACTGTCTGGAATGGCTGCCAATTTATTTCGGCGTTTTGAAAACAGGCGCGCTGGCGGTGCCGCTCAATTTCCGCTATGCGCCGGATGAGATTGAGTACTGCCTGAATCTGGCGGAAGTGGATGTCCTTGTATTTGGTCCGGAATTTATCGGGCGCGTGGAGGAGATTGCGGAGAGTATTAGCAGAAACCGACTGTTATTTTATGTGGGAGACAATTGTCCGAGCTTTGCGGAGGATTATAACAGCCTCACAGCGAACTGTTCCAGCCAGACGCCGATGATCCCGCTGACAGATGCCGATGACGCGGCGATCTATTTCTCGTCGGGAACGACGGGATTTCCCAAGGCGATCTTACATAATCATGAAAGCCTGATGCACTCGTGCAAAGTGGAGCAGAAGCATCATGGACAGACAAAAGAGGATGTCTTTTTGTGTATTCCGCCGCTCTATCACACGGGGGCGAAGATGCACTGGTTCGGAAGTTTTCTGGAGGGCAGCAAGGCTGTATTGCTAAAGGGGACAAAGCCGGAGTTTATCCTGGATGCCGTGTCCAAAGAAAAGTGTACGATCGTGTGGCTTCTCGTGCCGTGGGCACAGGATATTCTCGATGCGATTGACAGAGGTGATATCAAGCTTGAGGACTATGAGCTTTCCCAGTGGAGACTGATGCACATCGGTGCGCAGCCGGTTCCGCAGAGTTTGATCCAGCGCTGGAAAAAGGTATTCCCGCATCATCAGTATGACACGAATTACGGTCTCAGCGAGTCGATCGGGCCGGGCTGTGTGCATCTGGGTGTCGAGAATATTCATAAGGTAGGGGCGATCGGTAAGGCAGGCTATGGCTGGCAGGTCAAGATCGTCAACGAAAACGGGGAACAGGTAACACGCGGCGAAGTCGGAGAGCTGGCTGTAAAGGGACCAGGTGTTATGACCTGTTACTACAATGACGAGCAGGCTACGAAAGAAGTGCTTCGTGACGGGTGGCTGTTTACCGGGGATATGGCGCAGGAGGACGAGGATGGCTTTATCTTCCTGGTGGATCGCAAAAAGGATGTTGTCATCAGCGGCGGCGAGAATATTTATCCAGTCCAGATTGAGGATTTCCTGCGCACGAACAACAAAGTGAAAGATGTGGCAGTGATTGGGATTCCTGACAAACGTCTGGGAGAAATAACAGCTGCTATTATTGAGGTTAAAGAGGGTATGAGCGCCACAGAGGAAGAGATCAACGAGTATTGCATGAAACTTCCAAAGTACAAGCGCCCGCGTCAGGTGATATTCGCGGATATCCCAAGAAACCCGACAGGCAAGATCGAGAAGCCGAAACTTCGGAAGATGTATGGCGGTGACAGTCTTGTAGCGGTGCAGAATAAATCATAGAGAAGTTTGAATATTGGGAGAGCGCCATATGGATTTGTTTGAGTATATGAGAACGACAACACAGGAGAAGGAGTCCCCGCTGGCGGCAAGACTCCGCCCCACGACTTTGGACGAGGTGGTGGGGCAGTCGCACATTATCGGCAAGGACAAGCTCCTGTACCGGGCGATCAAGGCAGATAAGATAAGTTCTGTTATTTTTTATGGACCGCCTGGGACAGGAAAGACGACGCTTGCAAAAGTGATTGCCAATACAACGAGTGCGGAGTTTATGCAGATCAACGCAACCGTTGCTGGAAAAAAGGATATGGAGGAGGTTGTCAACAAGGCAAAAGACATGCTGGCCATGTATGCGAAGCGCACGATTTTATTTATCGATGAGATTCATCGCTTTAACAAAAGCCAGCAGGATTATCTGCTTCCGTTTGTGGAGGATGGGACGATTATCCTGATTGGTGCGACGACGGAAAATCCATATTTTGAGGTGAACGGGGCGTTGATTTCGCGCTCTGTGATCTTTGAGCTCAAACCTTTGGAGAAGAATGACATCAAGAAGCTGCTAAAAAGGGCTGTGTATGACACAGAGAAAGGGATGGGCAGTTATGATGCGGAGATTGACGAGGATGCGTTAGAATTTCTGGCGGATTTGTCGGGCGGCGATGCAAGGCACGCACTGAATGCCATAGAGCTTGGCATTATGACGACGGACAGAAGTGAGGACGGGAAAATCCACATTACGGTAGAAGTGGCGCAGGAGTGTATTCAGAAAAGGCGTGTATTGTACGACAAGATGGGAGACAACCACTATGACACGATATCGGCCTTTATCAAGAGTATGCGCGGTTCCGATCCCGATGCGGCAGTGTACTATCTGGCGAAAATGCTCTATGCGGGAGAACAGGTCGCGTTTATCGCAAGGCGTATCATGATCTGTGCTGCGGAGGACGTGGGAAATGCAGATCCTATGGCTTTAAATGTGGCTGTGAGCGCATCGCTTGCGGTAGAGCGGATCGGTATGCCGGAGGCGCAGATTATTCTTGCGCAGGCGGCTTCCTATGTGGCGTGTGCGCCGAAGAGCAATGCCGCCTGCAACGCGATCTTTGCGGCAAACGAGGAGATCGACAGAAGTGGGGATCTTCCGATACCGACACACTTGCAGGACGCGCATTACAAGGGAGCTGCAAAGTTGGGACATGGAACAGGTTATAAATATGCCCATGACTATAAAAATCATTATGTAGAGCAGCAGTATCTTCCGTATGAGCTCACAGGAAAGAAGTTTTATGAGCCGTCATGGAACGGATATGAGGCAAAGATCAGAGAGCATATGAAAAGGATTAAAGAGGAAGCAGATGGAGGAGCCTAGAAAAGCTCCTCCATTAAATATTTGTAGATCTGTTCATTTTTGTCGTACCAGTTTTCACAGATGGATTCGGCCATATCTTTTGCAGGGACGGAGATTTTGATGTTTACAAGATCGCTCTCTTTCTCCCTTGCGATCAATTCTGCCTCATAGTCTCCGGAGGTCGTCTTATAGTATTTTGCGATGATGGATGCTTCGCTTTTCAATTCAAGATGTTTTTCGGAGAGAAATGCGTCAATATCATCGATGATGGCATCTCCAATACGGTTTCGGAAATAGGACAGTGTATTGCGGCCTTCCTCGGTGATGGAGAAGAGCGTGCGGTTCAGGGAGGCGTCTGTACTGATCAGTTCGGTATCCTGTAAATCGGCGATTACCTGCTGCAGCGTCATGAAATTGGTGTATTCCTTTTCGAGGATAAAACTGCTGATCTGTGAGTAGGACAGTTTAAAGTTCACCCGGTCCAGCATATATAGGACGATCAGTTTGTATAGTGTTAAGGGGTCTTGTGTCATGGATTGGTTCTCCTTTGCTTTTTGGACTGCCAGGTATCGCGCCGCCGCATTTCCTGGTGAAGCGTATTGAGGACGCGTTTCTTGTCAAGACTCCAGAGAGGGGCGAGCAGCAAATTTCTTGGTCCATCACCTGTCACACGGTGTATCACCATGTCAGGGGGCAGGACTTCAAGACAAGAGATTATGATATCAATATACTCCATTATGTCAGGAATATCAAATGTTTTCTTTTGATATAATTCGACTAAATCTGTGTTTCTTAATACATGTAACAACTGTAATTTAATTCCGTTAATGCCTTTTTGGGCAAGAAAACGACAGGTTTCGAGCATCATAGCTTTATTTTCGCCAGGAAGCCCGATGATAACATGCGCTATTATGGGAATGGAGCGTTCGCGCAGCGAGAGAACTGCCTGTTCGAATACAGAGAGCGGATATCCGCGCCGGATGAGTACGGCGGTTCTCTCATGAATGGTCTGCAGGCCAAGCTCGATCCAGATGAATTTGTTTGGATATTCCCTGTTTAGCCGGTCAAGCAGTGAGAGCACATCACTGTCAAGGCAGTCCGGCCTGGTAGCGATGGAGATTCCAACTACAGAGGGTTCGTCAAGCGCCTCACGATAAAGTGATTCCAGCCTGGCGACTGGTGCGTAGGTGTTTGTGTATGCCTGAAAATAAGCGATAAAACGACGGCCGATATTTTTGCTGTGGAAATACTGTTTCCCTTGTTCAAGCTGGGCGGAGATAGATGTTTCTCCGGAATCTTTTCTGGCGGCAAAATCGCCGCTTCCTCCTGCACTGCAGAAGATGCAGCCGCGGACACCGCATGTCCCATCGCGGTTCGGACAGGTCATGCCGGCATCAAGGGCAATTTTGTATATTTTCTCTCCGTATATTTTCTTAAGCTCGTAGTCAAGCGAGTGATACGGTTTGTCGTTCCATAGCATCATCGGTTGATGTGTGACTTGACTGCCTCGGCGACAAGTTCTGCAACCTTTGGATTAAAGGCTTCCGGCATAATATTGTCCTCGCTTAGCTCATTGTCAGGCACGAGCCCTGCGATCGCGTTGGCAGCGGCGAGTTTCATCTCCTCTGTAATCTGGGTAGCACGCCCTTCGAGAGCGCCTTTAAAAATGCCTGGAAATGCGACGACATTGTTGACCTGGTTCGGGAAATCGCTCCTGCCAGTGCCGACGATGCGTGCGCCAGCGGCCTTTGCCACGTCGGGCATGATCTCCGGCGTGGGATTTGCCATGGCAAAGAGGATGGAATCAGGAGCCATGGATCGTACCATTTCGGGAGTCACAATATTCGGCGCGGACACACCGACAAAGATATCCGCTCCTTTCAGGGCGTCGGCAAGCGTACCTGTCTCGTTGTTTGGATTTGTGATCTTTGCCATCTTTTCCTGCATCCAGTTTAAACCCTCCGTAGAAGTAGACACGATGCCAACTTTGTCACACAGGATCACGTTTGTAAAGCCGTATGTCAGCAGAAGTTTTGTGATGGCTACACCGGCGCTTCCCGCACCGTTAACGATAACCTTGCAGTTTTCTTTCTGCTTTCCGACAACTTTGAGCGCATTGATGATACCGGCGAGGACGACGATCGCAGTGCCATGCTGGTCGTCATGAAATACTGGGATGTCAAGGATTTCCTTCAGACGTTCCTCGATCTCAAAGCAGCGCGGCGCGCTGATGTCCTCGAGATTGATACCGCCGTAAGCCGGAGCAAGCCATGTGACGGCCTTGATGATCTCCTCGGTGTCCTGTGTGTCAAGACAGATGGGTACGGCATTCACGCCGCCAAATTCCTTGAAGAGAACTGCCTTTCCTTCCATGACCGGCATTGCGGCGTATGGTCCGATGTTGCCAAGACCGAGGACGGCGCTGCCATCAGAGATCACTGCTACGGTGTTTGCTTTCATGGTATACTGATAAGCGGCTTCCTTGTCCTGGGCGATCACTTTGCAGGGTTCTGCCACGCCAGGGGTGTATGCCAGAGACAGTGCCTCCCTTGATTTGACGGGGGTTTTGGACACTGTTTCAAGTTTTCCGTTCCATTTTTTGTGTAAAGCTAACGCCTGTTCTTGAATTGTCAATTGAGCTGCCATATGAAAACTCTCCTTTTATTGAATCATTAAATATTGTTTTGTGAAATCTTTTGTTCATATATAATGTATAATAAAACTTTGTAAATCGCAATAAATTCTTCTTCCTATTTTAGGAAAAGTATAGTATAATATAGAAAACAGTGCGTACTGTAAAAGGTTAAGATGCATAGTTTTATGTAGTTTTACAATAAGCGCAATACTGATGTTTACCGTATGGTACATGGAAAGTGTGGGACACAGAACAGTTTAAGTCTGTGATTACATCTGAATTATTTTATAACATTTCAAGCTGTTTTCCAATTTAAAGTAGAATCAGTAAATTATATATGTGTCAGGAAAGTTACTGTTCAGGCAGGACTGCAGGCAAAAATCCATTTGCGCGACGAACGAAGTTCGTTTTGTAATTTTTGCATGGATTTTAGCCTGTTACTGGAACGGAGTGAACAGAAACTTAGGGAATACATCCGTTGGAACAACTGAGGCATTTGTGAAGACGTTCAAGACGAGGTTCATTTTTGGTGTTTTATAGGGATATCACTATGCATATGCAGCATGCGGCAAAACAAAGAAGTAAGACAAACGAACGGAAATACTATTTTAGAATGTAGAAAGGTGGAGACAGGTACATTTTATGAGGGAGAAATATGAATCACTGGCGCTTGCCGAGCTGAGAGAAATTGCAAAGGCACGCGGAATGAAACGGATAAGCGGATTAAAGAAAGCGGAGTTGATTGAACTGATGCTGACGGAGGATGAGAAAGACAGGGAGGCAGGGAAAGATGTAGAGCCCAAGCCTGTGCTTCGCGGCATGAAAGAGCCATCATTTGCTGGATCATCAAACAATTCCGCGGACAAGGCAAACCGGTATGAGCGCAGAGATCGGACACCGAGGGGGCAGAATGGGGATAACACAGAGCGTTCGTCAAGGGAACAGCGGACATATACTGTTGACAATAACAATGGTAATAGCAGTGCAGAACGTCCGTCAAGAGAGCAGCGGACAACGTCGGAAGGAATAGACAACAGACAGGCCGATGAGAAGTTTCCATCAGAACTTGACAGTGGTATGACAGCAAGAGGAATTCTTGAGGTGATGCAGGATGGTTTCGGCTTCATCAGAAGTGAGAACTTCCTGCCCGGCGAGAACGATGTGTATGTGGCGCCTAGTCAGATCCGTCGTTTCGGGCTGCGCACAGGTGATATTATAGAAGGAAATACGCGCATCAAGACGATGAATGAGAAGTTCAGCGCACTGTTATATCTGAAGAAAGTAAACGGTTTTCCTCCTGAATTTGCCACAAGGAGACGAAGCTTTGAGGATATGACACCAATCTTTCCTGATAAACGCATTAAACTGGAGACACCTGGGGCGAGCGTGGCAATGCGGATCATGGATTTAATGAGCCCTGTTGGTAAGGGGCAGCGCGGTATGATCGTGTCGCCGCCCAAGGCCGGTAAGACGACACTGTTGAAGGAAGTGGCAAAGTCGATCCTGAAAACAGCGCCAGATATGCATATGATCATTCTGCTGATTGATGAGCGTCCAGAAGAAGTTACTGATATCAAGGAAGCGATTCAGGGACCGAATGTCGAGGTCATTTATTCGACTTTTGACGAACTGCCAGAGCATCATAAGCGGGTAGCGGAGATGGTAATTGAGCGTGCAAAGCGTCTTGTAGAACACAGAAAGGATGTCTGTATCCTGCTCGACAGCATCACCAGGCTGACGCGTGCCTACAACCTTACTGTTCCGCCAAGTGGCCGTACTTTGTCCGGCGGACTCGACCCGGCAGCGCTGCATATGCCAAAACGGTTCTTCGGTGCAGCAAGGAATATGCGCGAGGGCGGAAGCCTTACAATCCTTGCAACGGCGCTTGTTGACACAGGCTCCAAGATGGACGATGTGGTATACGAAGAGTTCAAGGGAACCGGCAACATGGAGATGGTGCTTGACAGAAAACTCTCTGAGAAGCGGGTATTTCCGGCAATTGACATCCCCAAATCCGGTACGAGACGCGAGGATCTGCTACTGACGCCAGATGAACTCGAGGCGATCAATGTGATGCGCAAGGCGCTCAATGGTCTGAAGTCGGACGAGGCAGTCGATAAGATACTGGATATGTTCTATCGTACGAAAAACAATACGGAATTTGTGCAAACAGTAAAAAAGATGAAATTTATTTAATCGTGAAATTTTCAGTGAAAAGTGCTTGCATAGAAAGAAAAGCTGTGCTATACTAAAAAAGCTGTTTATGCAGACAAGTATCTGAAAAAGAAGATCATATTCATTATAACTATAGAGAGGTGAAAGCAATGAGAGAAGGAATCCATCCAAATTACTATCAGGCAACTGTTACCTGCAACTGCGGCAACACTTTTGTGACAGGTTCCACAAAGCCTGAGATCCACGTGGAAGTTTGTTCAAAATGCCATTCATTCTACACAGGACAGCAGAAAGCTGCATCGGCTCGTGGACGTATTGATAAGTTCAATAAGAAGTACGGCGTAGAAAGCAAATAAGTAGCACAAACAAGGTTGAGGTAAAGGATATCTCAACCTTTCGTTTTATACATTTTTAAGCATACACTGATGCAAAGGACAATATGTCAGTGATGTGCGAGCAGAGGAGGAAAGGATTCTTCTGCTGGATTATATTAATATAAGAGGTAAGATGAATGGCAAAGAAAAGACAGGCACAGTATTCCGGAATTGGCGGACAGGCTGTTTTAGAGGGCGTGATGATGAAGAACAAGACGAAATACGCTGTGGCAGTGAGAAAGCCTGACGGGAATATTGATGTGCAGGTAGAGGAGTATCAGGGAGTGTGCGGGGATAAGAAGTTTGCAAAGTTTCCGCTGATCAGAGGTGTTTTTGCTTTTATTGATTCTCTTGTGCTTGGTATGAGGGTGACAATGCACTCCGCATCTTTTTACGAAGATGGAGAAGACACATCAGGGGAGACAGCAAAGAAAGCATCAGGGGGCAGGGCCGACGATATCATGATGGGGATCACAGTGGCAATTTCCGTTGTCATAGCGGTAGCGCTTTTTATGCTGCTGCCTTTTCTGATATCAGATCTATTGGGAAAATATATCCGCAATGCAAGTCTTGTTGCGATATTGGAGGGGGGATTGCGTATTCTGCTCTTTGTGGGATATATCGCAGCGATATCGCTCATGAAAGATATCAAACGGTTATATATGTATCATGGGGCAGAACACAAATGCATCAACTGTATCGAGAGAGGGCGGCCGCTTACGGTGAAGAATGTCATGAGGAGCTCCAGGCAGCACAAACGCTGTGGAACCAGCTTTTTGTTGTTTGTGGTTCTTGTGAGTGTGATTGTATTCTTTTTTATCCGGGTTGACAATATGGCGCTGAAGCTTGTGGTGAGACTGCTGCTCGTACCTGTGATCGCGGGCATATCTTATGAGATTATCAGGCTTGCTGGAAAGAGTGATCATATCCTGATCCGTATCATATCGGCTCCGGGATTGTGGATGCAGCGTCTGACGACGAGAGAACCAGACGAGGATATGGTGATGGTTGCTATCGCCTCTGTCGAGGCAGTGTTTGACTGGAAAGCATATCTGACAGAAACATTTGGGTATGAGGCAGATGACCTATGACGTACAGGGAATTTTATGAATATGGAAAGTCAAAACTTGAGGCGGCAGGAGTCGCTGAGGCAGCGTTGGATGCCAGGCTTTTGCTTGAATACATCTGCCATACAGACAGGAATGAATTGCTCGTTCATGCGGACCGCGAGCACAGTGGTATGGAAGAACAGTTTTACAGGATCGTGATTGAAAAAAGGGCGGCCCGGGTTCCGCTGCAGCATATCGTCGGCGAACAGGAGTTTATGGGACTTTGCTTTAAAGTAAATGAACATACATTGATACCTAGGCAGGATACAGAAACTCTTGTCGAGGAGGCAATGCATCACCTCAGTGATGGAATGCGCATTCTTGACCTGTGTACAGGTTCCGGCTGCATTCTGCTAAGTCTGCTGCAATACAGCAATGAGTGCGAGGGTGTAGGGATTGATATTTCGGATCAGGCGCTGATGATCGCGCGGGAAAATGCGGAGCGGTTAAAACTTGAGGTTGCTTTTCTCGAGGGGGATTTGTTTGCACCGCTTGCGGATTTTGAGTCGGAAAAGACTACGGACAGGCTGTTCGACATGATTGTGTCCAACCCGCCCTATATAGAGACGGCGGTGATCGATACGCTGATGCCGGAGGTGCGCGAGCATGAGCCGATCTTGGCGCTTGACGGCGGAGAGGACGGGATGCATTTTTACAGAAGGATTATCGCAGAGGCGCCGGCGCATATGAGAAAAGGTGCATATCTGTTTATGGAAATCGGCTGTGAGCAGGGAGAAGCGGTGGGATCTCTCATGCGGAGGGCTGGATTGGAGCAGGTTGAGGTATTTAAGGATTACACTGGGCTGGACAGAGTGGTCAGTGGAATGAAGGGATAGAAAGTAGGAGGTTTTGAGATGTTTGATAAATTAGAGGATTTGCTTCATCGCTTTGAAGAAATCTTAAATGAACTCAACGAGCCGACGGTCACAGAGGATCAGAAGCGTTTTCGGGCGCTGATGAAGGAACAGAGTGACCTGACACCTCTCGTTGAGGCGTATAAAGAATATAAGAAATGTAATGAGACAGTGGAGGACTCGCTGGCTCTGCTGGATTCAGAGAGCGACGAGGAAATGCGGGAGATGTTAAAGGAGGAGCTAAATGATGCCAAGAAGCGCATTGAGGAGCTTGAGACTGAGATGAAGATTCTCCTTCTGCCGAAAGATCCGAATGATGACAAGAATGTGATCGTGGAAATTCGTGCAGGCGCGGGTGGCGATGAGGCAGCGCTGTTTGCAGCGGAAATTTACAGAATGTATGTTCATTACGCAGAGGGAAGGCGTTGGAAAGTCGAGCTTGCCGAGTGCGAAGAAATTGGAATCGGTGGTATGAAGAGTGTTACTTTTATGATTTCGGGTCAGGGTGCCTACTCTGTCATGAAGTATGAGTCGGGTGTGCACCGCGTACAGCGTGTGCCAGAGACTGAGTCAGGCGGACGGATCCATACTTCCACGATCAGTGTGGCAGTGATGCCGGAGGTGGATGACGATATTGATATTGTGATCGAGGACAAGGACATCCGAATCGATGTCATGAGGGCGTCTGGAAACGGGGGGCAATGCGTGAACACGACAGACTCTGCAGTGCGGTTGACGCATTATCCGACAGGGATCGTTGTGTATAGCCAGACAGAGAAGTCGCAGCTGCAGAACAAGGCAAAGGCTTTTGCGCTGCTGAAAGCAAAGTTGTATGATATCGAGCAGCAGCAGCGTCATGATGCGGAGGCGGAGATGCGCAGAAGCCAGATCGGTACAGGCGACCGCTCGGAAAAGATCCGGACTTACAATTTCCCGCAGGGGCGCGTGACGGACCATCGTATTAATCTTACGATATACAAGCTTGACAAGGTGATGAATGGGGATATCCAGGAGATCATCGACGCGTGTATCGCTGCTGATCAGGCTGCAAAATTGGCGAAGATGAATCAGAATTGATAGAATAAAGAGTGGCTTACATTGGCTTTTAATGGTTGATGTAAGCGTTTTTATGTACGCGAACGTGAAAAGGAAATTAGCAGATAAAGCTGTCTGCGTTCGGCGTGTGAGTAGGGGAAGATGGCTTTTTCTGCTTGATTGCGTAGCCTTATGCGGAGGAAATATGCTGCCAACGTGGTGTATGGGAGGCACAGAGCAGGGAAAGTATTTCCTGTTTGATTATGTTTGCATGATTTTGTAAGCCCACGCATTGAAAAAGCTAGGAGAAAGTACTATGGCAAAAAAGAAAAGGAAAACGATATCAAAACCAAAGACAACAATCGCGATGTTACAGGAATCGAGAAATGGTGGGCAACTTGCATTGAGAGGATACTCCTATCAGTTTCTTTATTCCTGCTATTTAATGATATCTGCCATGAATGAAGGCGTTGTGTTTAAATTTGAAGGTATCGAGGATATTGATTACACTATTTGTGCAAATGATAAGAATACGATCACGCATATTCAATTGAAATATTCTATTACAAAACAGGATGCCAGTTTTATGACAAGCGTAATAAAGAATTTTCTTGAGGCATATTTAATTGATAGAAATAGAAGATTTAAGCTGGTTTATGATTTTGTACTTGCGAAAGGAAACTTGAGTAAATTATTTCAAAAAAATTTAGATGCAGCTTCACGAAAATATTGGCAGAATGTAATTGAAAAAATAAAAAAAGAGAATATACAATGGAATTGGAGTGATTATGATTTTGACGATTTTATTTCAAAGATTTCGTTTGAGAATATAGAAAAGAGTTCACTTGAAGCGAGTGTAGAGTGTGCTTTAATTGAAAAGTTCGATATTACAACAAATAATATTCATTTGTTTGCAAATGGGATCAAGATGTTTTGTCTTGATAAGATGGAGAATCGCGGTGATGTTACATTAAAAGAGATACAAGAGTGCATAGAAGCTGTCAAATTCGATATTAGTAAAGGAGTGCAGAATCCCGCACACAGTTGGATAAAACGAATCGATTTTACCGCTTTCAATCATACGTTGTCTGATTATTATGAGGGTAAAAAGGCTACACCTGCAGATATAGCGAATGATTTGCCAATATCTCGTCCTATACTGGAAAAAGAGTTGATAGATTCTGTTTATAATAATATGATGATTAGAGCGTCAAAAGGTAT
>DKVL01000029.1 GCA_002491195.1 Lachnospiraceae bacterium UBA7179 | reverse complement strand
TTCTCGTTCATGCGTTTATTCTGATGTTCAAATTTGGACTTGACTTTTTCGGGCAGATAACATATTATTATTTTCAACGATATTTATTTTCATGAACATATTGAATGAAATTATGGAAATGCAATGAAAGTGCAAGTAGCGTCGTATTTTCTGTCAGAGAGTGGAGGTCGCCGGCTGAAAACCTCCTCAGTTCAGATATGATGGCGAATTTCCCACTGGAGCAGCTTTTTTGAACGATTGTCTGATGGAATGTTTGATAAGGAAACGAAGTCGACAATATAGTAGGAAGAGACGGAGTGACACGTTACGTCTTTGGAGTGCTATGATGCGCAGCAGGCAGTGTCCTGTTTGATATCGTTATAGAAGCTTGGGTGGTACCGCGGTTAATTCGTCCCTTGTAGAGTTTTTCTACAGGGGATTTTTTATGCACACGGGCACCCAAAGGAAATATGTCATCAAGGAAGCTTGCTTCCTTTGCTGACGGGTGCTTGATTGTGTATTGCGCAGTGGCGCATAAGGAAAGGAGATTGGTGATGAAAGAGAGATTAGAGCAGATCAAGGCAGAGGCGATCCGCCAGATCAATGAAAGCGAAGCGCTGGACAAATTAAACGATGTTCGTGTCAATTTTTTGGGCAAAAAAGGCGAGCTGACGGCCGTGTTGAAGGGGATGAAGGATGTAGCGCCCGAGGAGAGACCGAAAATAGGACAGCTCGTCAATGATGCGCGCCAGGAGATTGAGAAGGTGCTTGACGAGGCAAAGACAAATATGGAGCGAAAACTTCGCGAGGCGAAGATGAAAGCGGAAGTGATCGACGTGACACTCCCCGCACAGAGAAATAAAGTGGGGCACCGCCATCCGAATACGATCGCCCTGGAGGAAGTGGAGCGCATTTTTATCGGAATGGGTTATGAGGTCGTAGAGGGCCCCGAGGTGGAGAAGGATTACTATAACTTTGAGGCGCTGAATATCCCGGCGGATCATCCGGCAAAGGACGAGCAGGATACTTTTTATATCAACAGTGATATCCTGCTTAGGACGCAGACTTCCGGTGTGCAGGTTCACGAGATGGAGAAAGGAAAACTGCCGATCAGAATGATCGCTCCCGGACGAGTGTTCCGCGCGGACGAAGTGGATGCGACACATTCCCCTTCTTTCCATCAGATTGAGGGACTTGTGATCGATAAAAACATCACTTTTGCCGACTTAAAGGGAACGCTTGCGGAGTTTGCAAAGGAGCTCTTTGGCGAGGAGACAAAGGTGAAGTTCAGACCGCATCATTTTCCATTCACGGAGCCATCGGCGGAGATGGATGTGTCATGTTTCAAGTGTGGCGGAAGCGGATGCCGTTTCTGTAAGGGTGAGGGCTGGATTGAGATTCTCGGCTGCGGTATGGTTCACCCGAAGGTGTTGAAGATGTGCAATATCGATCCGGAGGAATATACTGGTTTCGCGTTTGGAGTCGGTCTGGAGAGAATCGCGCTTTTGAAGTATGAGATTGATGATATGCGGCTGTTGTATGAGAATGATATCAG
This sequence comes from Lachnospiraceae bacterium UBA7179, assembly GCA_002491195.1. GTDB lineage: Bacteria > Bacillota > Clostridia > Lachnospirales > Lachnospiraceae > COE1. The sequence continues at coordinate 8,870 of DKVL01000029.1, read as the reverse complement.
ATTCTTAAGACAATTTTAGGGTAGTTGAAATAGATTAAAATATGACACGCGTGTCATAGATTGGAGGATGAAATGAATACACCATTATCGTGGATTAAGGCATATGTTCCAGAGCTTTCCTGTGAGGACAAGGAGTACTGTGACGCTATGACGCTCTCAGGGACGAAGGTAGAAGGATTTGAGCGGCTTGACAAAAATCTGGAAAAGATCGTTGTGGGGCATATTGAGAAAATTGAGCGCCATCCTGACGCAGATAAGCTGATCATCTGTCAGGTAAATATAGGGACCGAGACAATACAGATTGTAACAGGTGCGCAGAATCTAAAGGAAGGGGACTATGTTCCGACAGTGCTTGACGGCGGAAGAGTAGCGGGCGGTCATGACGGCGGACCGCTTCCTGAAAACGGGATCAAGATCAAATCCGGGAAACTGCGCGGCGTGGAATCGCATGGTATGATGTGCGCGATCGAGGAACTGGGTTCGAACCGGGACATGTATCCGGAAGCGCCCGAGGACGGCGTATATGTATTCCAGAAACCGGTGACACCTGGGGAGGATGCGATTGAAGCGCTTGGACTGCATGACACAGTGGTGGAGTACGAAGTGACTTCAAACCGTGTGGACTGCTACAGCATCTTAGGAATTGCAAGGGAGGCTGCAGCGACATTCAGAAAGCCTTTTGTGCCGCCTGCTGTGGAGGTCAAAGGAAATGACGAGGATGTCAATAACTATATTTCCGTGGAAATAAAAGACAGGGATCTCTGCACACGTTTCTGTGCAAGGGTGTGCAAGAATATCAAGATCGCGCCGTCGCCCGAATGGATGCAGAGAAGGCTCGCGGCGTGCGGTATCAGACCGATCAACAATCTTGTTGATATCACGAACTATGTCATGATGGAGTACGGTCAGCCAATGCACGCATATGATTTGAACAATGTATCTGGGAATAAGATTATCGTAAGGCGTGCGAAAGACGGCGATGCGTTCCAGACGCTTGACGGGCAGGTGAGAAAACTGGATTCGGAGATGCTGATGATCTGTGATGCCGAGAAGGAGATCGGTCTTGCGGGAATCATGGGCGGTGAAAACTCAAAGATTACCGATGATGTACAGACAGTACTGTTTGAGGCGGCAACTTTTAACGGGGCAAATATCAGAAAGTCTTCCAAGAGGGTTGGATTGAGAACAGACGCTTCTGGTATCTTTGAGAAGGGACTCGATCCGAGAAATGCAGAAGCGGCGATCAACAGGGCTTGTCAGTTGATCGAGGAACTTGGCTGCGGCGAGGTTGTCGGTGGAATTGTTGACGTGAAGGAACCTTTTCAAGAATTAAAACAGGTCAAATTCGAGCCGGAGAGAATCAACAAATTCCTTGGGACAGAGATTACAAAGGAGGAGATGCTCCAGATTTTTGAGCGGTTAGAGCTTGCATACGACGAGCGTACAGGTATGATCACTGCACCTTCTTTCCGTCAGGATATCGAGTGCTTTGCAGATATCGCGGAGGAGGTTGCGAGATTTTATGGTTATGATAAGATTCCGACAACACTTCCGACTGGCGAGGCGACAACAGGAAAATTGTCCTTTAAGCTGCGAATTGAGGAGAAGGCGAGGGATATCGCGGAGTACTGCGGATTTTCGCAGGGAATGTGCTACTCGTTTGAGAGTCCCAAGGTGTTTGACAAGCTTTTGATTCCAGCGGACAGTCCGCTTCGGCAGACGGTGACGATTGCAAATCCACTGGGCGAAGATTTTTCCATTATGAGAACGATCTCCCTGAATGGCATTTTGACCTCCTTGTCCTTAAACTATAACCGCAGAAACAAAGACGTGCGCCTTTATGAACTTGGAAACATCTATCTTCCCAAAAGTCTGCCGATAGTTGATTATCCGGATGAGAGGATGCAGTTCACTCTTGGTATGTACGGGGAGGGCGATTTCTTTACCATGAAAGGTGTTGTCGAGGAGTTCCTCGGAAGCATCGGCATGAAGAAGAAAGCAACTTATGATCCGAAAGCGCAAAAGACATTCCTTCATCCGGGGCGTCAGGCACTGGTTTTGTATGAAGACAAAGTGATCGGTTATCTGGGTGAGGTTCATCCGGAAGTTGCGGATCATTATGGAATTGATACGAAAGTGTATGTCGCAGTGATGGATCTGCCGGAGATTCTTCCGTTTGCCTCTTTTGACAGAAAATACGAGGGCATTGCAAAATATCCTGCGGTATCGCGCGATATCAGCATGGTTGTGCCAAAGAACGTTCTTGTGGGTGATATTGAGAAGGTGATCGAGCAGCGCGGCGGAAAAATTCTCGAGGAGTATCAGCTGTTTGACATTTATGAGGGCAGCCAGATCAAGCCTGGATATAAGTCCGTTACTTATTCCATCACGTTTCGCGCCAAGGACAGAACCCTTGAGGATAACGATGTGTCAGGCGCTATGAAAAAGATATTGAATGGTCTGGAGGGGCTTGGAATCGAACTTCGGGCATGACGGGAAGTGTGAGTAACTATGGAGAAGAAGGATTTTTATTATGATCTGCCGCCGGAACTGATCGCGCAGGATCCGCTTGAGGACAGGGCGGGTTCAAGACTTCTGGTGCTCGACAAAGTGACTGGGGAGATTGCGCACAAGGTGTTTACGGATATCGTGGATTATCTACATGAGGGGGACTGCCTTGTGCTGAACAATACAAAGGTTATCCCTGCAAGGCTTATGGGCACGAAGGTTGAGACAGGGGCGGCGATCGAAGTGCTCCTGCTGAAACGGCGCGAAAAAGATGTTTGGGAGACGCTTGTGAAACCTGGGAAAAAGGCAAGGGAAGGCGCTGTGATCAGTTTTGGCGGCGGACTGCTGACCGGGAAAGTCATTGACGTGGTTGATGAGGGAAACAGGCTGATACAGTTTCAGTACGAAGGAATCTTTGAGGAGGTTTTGGATCAGCTTGGCGAGATGCCGCTGCCGCCGTATATTACGCACAAACTTGCAGATAAGAACCGTTATCAGACCGTTTATGCCAAATATGAGGGATCAGCAGCGGCTCCGACAGCCGGGCTGCATTTCACGAAGGAATTATTGGCAAAAGTTCAGGAAAAGGGTGTGCGGCTTGCCTATGTCACTCTGCACGTCGGGCTTGGTACATTTCGTCCTGTCAAAGAAGACAATATTTTAGACCATCATATGCATTCCGAGTTTTATCAGGTGACACAGGAGACAGCGGATCTCATCAACAACACAAAGCAGACAGGAGGCAGGGTGATCTGCGTGGGGACGACAAGCTGCCGCACAGTCGAGAGTGCTGCTGGCACGGACGGAAAAGTGATGGCTGGAAGCGGCGATACGGAGATTTTTATTTATCCCGGGTATCAATTCAAAGTGCTGGACTGTCTGATCACGAACTTTCATTTGCCGGAGTCCACGCTCATCATGCTTGTGTCCGCGCTTGCAGGGCGCGAGAACGTACTGAATGCATACCAGACTGCAGTGCAGGAACGCTACAGATTTTTTTCTTTCGGTGATGCGATGCTGATTCAATAAAAACTGTTTTTGTATATTTGTAAACAGAACAAAAGAGTTTTGAAATGAATAAAATTTCAAAACTCTTTTGTTTTGCATTGACATGCGAGAGCTTATAAGCTATCATATAGACAGACAAAGGAGACAATATAATGTACGAGGTTTATTTTTATCAGGATGCTAATGGAAATCAGCCAGTCAAAGAATACCTTGATCAGTTAGAAGAAAAGTCTATAAAGAGCAAAGATGCCAGGATAAAATATAATAAAATTGACCAATATATTGAAATATTAATGGAACACGGGACAGCTGCAGGAGAGCCATATGTAAAGCATTTGGATGGGGAAATATGGGAACTGCGTCCGTTAAGAGACAGGATTTTGTTTTTTGCATGGGATGGAAAATCCTTTATTTTGTTGAGTCATTTTATGAAAAGCACACAGAAAACACCAAAAAGTGAGATTGAAAAGGCGAAAAGGTTAATGAAAGATTTTAGGGAAAGGAGCAGAGAAGATGGATAGTATCAAGAAAATTTCGCCAGTGGGGGAAAGCTGGAGCGAATATAGAAAGAAACATTATACGGCGGAAGAAATTGCCGAAAATGATTTAATGGTTAAGTTGGTCGGAGAAGTAATAAAGACCAGAAAAGAAAAACATATATCGCAAAGGGAATTGGAGGATATGACAGGTGTTAAGCAGTCTGTGATTGCAAGAATGGAAAGCGGAAAAACAGATCCCCAGTTATCAACAATTTTAAAACTACTGGTATCCATGGGAAAAACGCTTGCGATTGTTCCGCTGGAATTGTCCGAAAAATAGAGATATACAATGCCTTTTGGGGCGTAACCGGACGACAAAGGTGATGCCTGTTTCGTAAAGTAATGCGTGGAGTGTTGACTTTTTTGGTGTAATTTGATATTTTTGTATTATAAGAAGCAAGGGCAGCTTCTTATAATTGGATGCACGGCGCAAAGGACGCGCCTTTTATCAGAAGTAAAGGACACTTCTGATAAGTAGTATTATACAAATTTACGGATAGGAAATGGTTTGATCTTGTCAAAGGGAAATTGATATAGTGCAAAGGAGTATTGTTCATATGGAAGAGAGAAGAAGGAGCAAGAGAACGGATCTGAAGTCAAAACTGTTGGTAAAGCGGCTTGATTCAAGTGAACAGGAGGAGGTCGGAGTAGATGTCAAAAACGTTTCCAAGACGGGGATTGGCTTTTACTGTGATGAGATTTTGGATATGGGAGCAGTGTATGAAGCGTACCTGACGATTTGGACCAAGGAAGTCATTCATGCGTTTATTGAGATTGTTCGTATCGAGAAGGTTGTGGATACCTATGAGTATGGCGGGCTTTTTATTGGAATGCCTGAGATGGATCTGCAGAGGATCGATGTTTACAATGTGGTAAACGACGCAGATAGTTATATCGATCAATAATATTGCAATATAAAAAGAGCGCCTTGAGGCGTTCTTTTTATACATTTTTTACTTTATTCGACAGTGACAAGTTCGTATTCACGCGAGCCAAAACCTAAATCGGCAGCAGCTTCGATCGTGTGCACTCCGTTTTTGGATTCAATACGTTCGAGTAGATGGTCTCTGCCAGGATCATCGGACGCATACACGAGATCGAGGCACGCCTGATCGATGGCAATTGGATCAAGGGAGGCTAAAATGCCAATGTCAGCCATGCAGGGATCTTCCGCTACAGCGCAGCAGTCACAGTCTACAGACATATTTTTCATAACATTGATATAGACGATATTTCCGTTAAAATAGTCAACAACACTGGACGCGGCATCGGCCATGGACTCAAGGAAAGAGTCGTGGTCTGATCCCCAGAAGTTGCTGGTATCGCCTACGCCGTGAATATATGCCTTGCCCATAGAGGATGCGATTCCGATCGAGAGCTGCTTGATCGCTCCGCCGTAACCGCCCATGGGATGTCCTTTGAAGTGTGAGAGTACCAGCATGGAGTCATAGTCAGCCAGCGCTTTTCCGACAAAGTTCTTTTGGATTTTCTTGCCGTTTGGAATCGCAAGCTCCAGGTCAGGACCATCGGCATCCAGCAGTTCGACATGGAAATATTTGCTCCATCCATGCTCGTGCATTGTCTTCATATGCTTTTCCGTCGTGTTGCGGCTGCCGTCATACGCAGTGTTGCACTCCACGACAGTGCCGCCGACATGGTCGACCACAGGTTTCCAGAAGTCTGGTTTCAGAAAATTCTGGTTGCCGACTTCGCCCGAGTGGATTTTGACCGCGACTTTTCCATCGAGTGTTTTGCCTGTCATCTTGTACAGTTCCAGTACTTTTTCGGGTGTGATCGTTTTGGAAAAATAAACCGTTGATTTCATAAAAAAACCTCCTCGCTTTTTGAATATAATTTATTTTACATCATAAACAAATTTTTTGCAAATGGCATCTGCATTGACGGCGTATATTGCAAAACAGGGGAAGCCCAGGGAAGTATTCAAAGCTGCTCGTCACCAGATAGAAGTCATTTTCAACTCTGCAGATACTTGGATCAGGGTGAAATCCAGAAAGGATAGGATTATTGTATTTCATGGATTGAAAACTCCTTTTTGTTAAAATTTTGTCGCATTTTCATTATAAGTCATTTTTTATAAAAAAGATACCATTATAATTGCATAAAATGGGTTAACATTTTGTAAAAAGTATGGTAGACTTTAAGAGTGTACAACTTTAAATAAGGAAAGTGAAGGAGATTGATTCATGGCAAACTATTATCAACCGGAAATTGAAACAATGCCAGTAGAGCAGATTCAGGCTTTACAGAGCCAGCGGCTGGCGGAGCAAGTAAAATTTGTATATGACAATGTAAAATTTTATCATGACAAAATGGATGAGGCAGGAGTAAGACCTGAGGATGTGAAGGGAATCGAAGATTTACATAAGCTTCCGTTTATCAATAAAGATGACCTGCGGGATCAGTATCCATATGGACTGTTGGGCGTGCCTTTATCAGAGTGCGTGCGGATCCAGTCAACGAGCGGCACAACAGGGCGCCGCGTGGTAGCATTCTATACCCAGGAGGATATTGACGTGTGGGAGGAGTGCTGTGCGCGGGCGATTGTGGCAGCAGGCGGAACCAAGGACGATGTGTGCCATGTCTGTTATGGGTATGGACTCTTTACAGGAGGTCCGGGTTTAAATGGCGGATCACACAAGGTAGGCTGTCTGACACTGCCGATGTCTTCTGGAAATACAGAGCGCCAGCTCCAGTTTATGACAGATCTTGGGTCTACGATTCTCTGTTGTACACCGTCCTATGCGGCAAATCTTGGGGAGGCGATCAATGAGAGAGGGCTTAAGGATCAGATCAAGTTAAAGGCTGGTATCTTTGGCGCAGAGCCATGGACTGAGGAAATGCGCAAGAATATTGAGAAGTCGCTTGGCATCAAGGCGTATGATATCTATGGACTCACGGAGATCTCGGGACCGGGTGTCTCCTTTGAATGTGAGGAGCAGCAGGGGATGCACATACAGGAGGATCATTTCATTCCTGAGATTATTAATCCCGATACGGGAGAGGTACTTCCGGAAGGGGAAGTTGGAGAACTGGTATTTACCTGTATTACCAAGAAAGCGTTCCCGCTTCTGAGATATCGCACACGTGATCTTTGCTATCTGACCAGAAAGAAATGCTCCTGCGGACGCACGCATATCCGGATGCACAAGCCGATGGGAAGAAGCGATGACATGATGGTTGTGAAGGGTGTCAATGTATGGCCGTCACAGATCGAGACAGTACTGCTCAACAAAGGATATGAGGCAAACTATCAGATTGTGGTTGACCGCGTTGGAAACAATGATACGATTGAGGTTCAGGTTGAAAAAACACCGGATATGGCAGCAGACGCCGGATTCAATACAGCGGAGCGTGAGAAAGCGCTTGTGGCAGGATTAAAGTCAATGCTTGGCATTAAGGTGGACGTGAAGGTTGTAGAGCCCAAGACAATCACCAGAAGCGAGGGCAAGGCAGTTCGTGTTATTGACAAGAGAGACCTTTACAAATAAATAAGGGAAATTCATCGTTATACAGCGGGTAAGAAAATTACCCGCTGTTGTTTTACGTAAAGTCATTCTTTATTTGATTTTTTATCGGAAATGATAAAATAGGACTGTGTGGAGGTGGCGACCATTGTGCCATCGGCTTTGTAAACATTTACTTCATAGACTGCGATGGTGGAGCCATACTTGATCTCTTTTGCCTCGGCGATCAGTTTATCCGTATCGCACGCAGGCGCGAGATAATGGATATTGCTGTCAACTGTCACAATACTGTTGCCATGCGTGAGCGCAGCGCTGCCGCCGATCGTGTCAGCAAGCGCGAAGGTGCAGCCGCCATGCACAGTGCCAAGCGGATTGAGGATTTCAGGGCGCAGCGGCATTTCCCCTTTGCAATATCCTTCCGAAAGTTCTGTGATTTTCATGTTGAGCAGCTGTATGAAACCCAGTGTTCCATAAAAGTGATTTTTTATTTCATCATAATTTTTCATAATGTTGATCCCTCTTCCTGTATAAAATATATTTTAACCTATTTTTCATATTTTTCAACCAGAAATTCTCTTGACTATTTTTGAAAAGTTTGTTATTATAAATTCACCTTGATTAGTCAAGGGGTAGTAAAGGTTTCGACAGGGAACTTGAAGATGGAGAAGCAGGCCGCAGGTATGCGTCAATTCCAAAATTAAAATTAAACGCTGAAGACGATTTAGCATTCGCAGCCTAATGGCTGCTGTCTGACCGAATGCACCTACACATTAGGATTCAGGCATCGATTATGTAGGAAACGACACATATTAAGCTTTGCGTATGTGGGCGTATGATGAAGCTACTGACTGTGCAGGGGTGTTGGTTCGCCTGTACAGAAGGGAAATGAGTTTTGCTCGCAACAACCAGCTAAGCCTGTAGAAGTACATGGGATGGTTTTTTGGACACGGGTTCGACTCCCGTCTACTCCATTGAGAGCAATGTTTGAAAAAAGTAGGTGATTGTATATGCCAGGTAATGCTGAGATTGCAAAAGATACCATTGAACAATTTAAAAAAATTTAAGAGTATATGGTATTAGCAAAAGAAGAAAAGGCAACAAAAACATATGATAAATTAAGAAAAGAGTATCTTTCTTTAAAAGCATTGTTAAATGTTATAGGCGTAAACTTAATAGATATAGACATAATTAAAGAATAAAAACTGAATAGCAGCAACTAACCACTAACAAAAAGGTGTGAAGTCTTATTAAATTATTAAGGTTTTACACTTTTTTTAATTTTTCAGGCAGGGACAATATTTTACGTTACTGTTCACTCCGTTTCAGTAAC
>DKVL01000049.1 GCA_002491195.1 Lachnospiraceae bacterium UBA7179 | reverse complement strand
ACGATTTTCTAAATTCTATTTGTCGTTTACTCTTCGTCATAACATAATGACATTATAATTTATATAAAATTTTGCTATATATTTTGCTATACGATTATGCCAATATTGTTCTAAGAAATTCACTCATACAAACGCTCCATAAATTCTGCAAAATTATCAGCAATCTGTTCTATATTACCGTTCTCATGATTATAAAAGATTATCTTATTATTACTAATATCAAAACATACAAGATTTCCAAAATTATCAATCGCGAATGCAACATACTTTCCTGACAGCTCTTCTTTATTCCAATCCTGAATTTTCCATACTGTTTCCCTATCTTCTTTATTAAAGGATAAAAAAGACTTTATTGCCCTTTCTTGTTGGATATTCGTATCAAACACTCTTTTATTTGGTCTGCCACCGTTGTTACATAAAATACAATTTTTAAATTCATCAGGAAAAGAGTATCTTACCAGCCTTTCAAATTCGTCAATACACCCTGCAGATAATAACGTTTTAACATATTTCCATTCCATAAAAATTCTCCTTTTATCTATTCTCTGTTCCGCCACCCCATATTGCACGACCACCTGTATGACCAGTTTTCTGATGCGTTTCAGTATCTACAAGCTGCATCTTTCCAACCTCTGCATCATGATGCCATGTATATCCATCCGGTGTATCTCCGTTTTCAATTTGTTCTAACTGCTCATCGTCAAACTTCTCCCGTAATTCTTTATTATTGGCAATGGCATCTTTTAATTGTGTATTGCACTCTTTAAATTGTTTAACATCTGTTTCTTTTAATTTGTTTGTAGGTAATTGTACATCAAATGCACTATCAAAATTTGGAACAACAACTTCATATAATTTTTCATCTACCTGAACTAGTTTTCTTTCAAAAGGCACTCCAGTTTCTGAATGTGTTTTTCCAGCCAATGCTTCATTTATACATTTTATTTTCTCTGGAATAATATCTTTCTCTGATTCTGCATTTTTCTCAACAGAGTGTTTCTGCTCATTATCTATATTGACATGATCTTTTTCTTGAAAATCAACACGCTTATCCGGATCGAACTTCGTTTCATTATCCAAATCCGATATCCGATTATCATTTACATCCATACGTTTGTCAGGATCAAATTGCGAAGTACTGTTATCCGTAAATAATGACCGATTGTCATTTACATCCATACGCTTATCCGGATCAAACTTCATTGCATTGCCACCGTCACCTTGCGTTGACTTCATTTCGTTTATTCCACCTGCCAATGATTCCAAGCTCATTTAAAACCCTCCTTTCGCCCACCACTCTTCAAGTCTATTTGCAGCATTTATTTCTACCATGAAATAATACGTCATTGCACTTTGAATAATATCCCGGTAAACCCGATTGTTAATATGACTAATTTCCAACGACAATAATGCATTCTCAGCACTTTGCGTCCACTCCTTCGCGTCTGAGGATTCCGCAAACGCTTCCCTTACTGCCTCTTTCACACTCGGAAACAGGGCGTTCATTATCGGCGCCAGCTTTGTCATACGCGGTTCTTTAGGGGGATTTGCAAGCATTTTCATAATCATAACCTGCAATGATGCATCTAATCCAAGTTTGACCAATTCTTTTCTTGTCTCTTTTAATTCAACTTCCCCATCAATCTTTGTTCCATAGCTCAATAACTCAGCAATATGTACTCTCCTGTCTATGTCATTTTCCTTCAATACCTCTTTTGGTCTTTCATATCTGTAAGTTTGTTGCGGAATATCATATTGATCCACTTTGCAAAGAACGGGCTCAATCCACTCATTTTGGTATATTGCCGCCACACCGCAAGGCAGCTTCGCCAGCTCTTTAATCTGGTCATCATTTAGGTTTGCTGCTTTACCGACTAATTCCCTGTCGCTCTGATCTGGCAGACGCATGATAATCTTAGTGTTGGTGTTTCTAATCGCTGCCATATCCAACAGCCCTGGTGCCTGATCTACGATCACAAAGCCCTCGCCGTATGTACGCATCTCCGCAATTGCATTCGCAATCATTTCCACACTCTTCCCGAGCAAATTACTGCTTTCCGAACCTCCCTCAACAGAAGATTGCTTTAATAAGTTATGTGCCTCCTCCAAAACAGTCAGGTGATGAAGTGCGTGATTCATGCCATTTGAAGATACCATTCTATATTCACTTAATTTCAGGACAAGCATTCCCATAATCAGGGACTTTGTCTCATTGGAACCCACTCTGCTAAGATCTATGATCACATTTTCGTCAAGTAATTCCTGCGCTGGTATCTCGTCTGTTGTAAAAATCAATCCATTGATTCCGTTTGTCAATGATTGCAGTCTTGTCAAAAGAGAACCTTTGTATGCACCCTTATTCTCCGTATCGTATTCACTGGAATCAATAATTGTTTTAATATTTCGTGTCACATCCGCAAATGTCGGATATAAATCATCACCATATGAGTTTGTTGACTCCGTCAAATCCCAGCCGCAATCAGTATAGGACTTTTCTATTGCATTTTTCAATACTGCTGGCATTGCTGCATACATTGGCCAACAGACATTAAAAATCTCAACTAAGCGGTCTAAATGTTCGAATACGTGTATACCCGCTGGAAAACGAAATGGGTTTATCCGCAATAAAGGCGAAATTGCTGGATTTGTGCCATATACATTCACATCACTTTCCATGCCAAATACGGACTTGTACTCTCCCTTTGCAGGCTCTACTACAAGGAATTTCACACCGTTTGCATTTGCTTCATTCAGGATCTGATACACAGTATTACTCTTACCGGATCCCGTACTTCCTGTCACAAATGTATGTGATGTCAAAGATTCTTTGCATATCGAAACATGTTTTTTTTCTTCATGATTCATATGAAAAATCTTTCCGATATCCAGCTTATCCTGTGACTTTTCCTGTAAATCATACATAATAATGTTTCGCCCAAATTCCGCACATTCGAGTACTGGGAATCCTGTTACGGATTTCTGCGGAAAATTCAGTGAATATGCCAGTTCTTTTCCTGACAAGCTTGTTGTAGCCGTCACAACAGAGGGATAGACATTGAATGTGGGATTCACTGCAGTTAACGCAGGATTCAGTCCAAATACCGGGTGCCGCAGTTCTCTTAAATAAGTACAGATTTCTCTTGCATCCCTGCTGTTTTCTCCCATATCGCCACGCCACAGATTAACAGCCGTCTGGGACGCATAGGACTGTTCTCCCTGTGTGAGTGCAAGATAAGAGTGTGTTACATTGCTCGCCACATTCTGGTCTTCACTCAAAACATATGCAGCAAAATCCCACATACCAAGAGCAGTACTCTGTTCCAAACGTTTCATTTGCTCTTCCAGCAGTTCCAGCGTATGCCTGATCGTATAATTCGTAAAAGATTGCGTAATGCCTTCATTTTTTCCTACTGTGGCTGTCACATTCGAAGAGCGGGCAAAGTTTGCACCAAAATTTCCGCCGAAATTGACACCTTTGTACGCACCAACTGTATTTGCAACTGATTTTGTCACTGCCCTTCCAAGAGAATTTGCAACTGTTCTTCCGACAGAGTTTGTGATTGCTCTTCCTGTCGAACTGGTAAGCGCCTGACTGATGTTTTCTGTTATGGAATGTGTTGCGGACTGATTGATGTTCTCGGTTAGCGTGCGAGATGTACCATTGGTTATGGCATCAGAAATGGAAGAGCCTGTACCTATTGTCTCACCTCTATTCCAACTATGATGGTAATCAATATTCGCACTTACACTTGCATTTGCATCAGCATTAACCAAGAGTGCATCCACACCAACATTTTCGCTAACACTTCCTCCAATACTACCTCCTAAAGTATCACTTGAACCTTCCGTACTTGACAAAGAACTACTCGTCCCATCCGTATGCGTCATACTATCCGAAACCGTATTCCCCTCTGAAGTTCCGCGTGAAGTCCCCTCCGCATCTGATACACTGCTTCCAGACGAATCTGTCGTAGAACTTCCCTCCGAATCCGTTTGAGACGAACCCTCTGTATCACTTTCCGTCTGTCCGGTTGAATCTGTTATACCATTTGTATTTGTAGTTGCTGAATTCTGTCCCCGCTGCACCCCTGCGCTCACTCCGGCATTCACCCCAAAGGTCGCCATTGCATTTGTCGCATCGGACTCCGTATAAGTAAAATTCGTCTGCCATGATGCATAGGGTGTTAATCCTGAATAAAACTCTGCCAGCCGAAGTTTCCTTTCCTCAATGTCCTGTATCGGCGTTGCAAGGAGAATGATCGTATACTCTTTACTTTTCTTATCCGGAACAATCCCATCAAGAAGCTTTTCAATCGTCTGACTGATAAATTTCTCCGACTTTTCCGTTGGAATATTAGATGCCGCCGCAACTGAATACGCTGTATTATTATCGAGACACGGGATCAGGCCAATACCATTCTCTTTCTTCCACTCCGCACCTGGAAAATTTCCCCTGATGGCATCAGCAAGACGGCTCTTATAATTTTCTACATCGACATTGTTATCTGCATTTTTGGTGTTTGTGACTGCCAGATACACCTCTGTCCCCTCGCAAGTTCTGTGAAAAACAAGCGCGATATTACACTCCTCATTGGACAATACTTCGTAGACATTAACCAACTTCTCCAGACTGTTTTCTTTCTGGTCTGACACCCACTTTGTAATGTTCAAATACCTTATATTATGCGCTGCACGAAACACTCTCTCATACTCTGCATTATTTTCCAAAGGAACATAAAAATCCTGAATCTGAGGGAGATACGCATTATATATTTCCACGCTGCTTGCAGCCAGCAGTCTCTTTGTCAGCTCATCGGCTGCATGATCATCAGAACTTGGCATCTGAGATAGATACTGCACTCTGCGTTTCTCCATGTCCGCTAACTGCTCTGGACTTAATACTGCTAATCTGGCAACCTTATCTGCTGCTCGATTTCCTGCTTTTGCAACCCATTTTTTAATTCCCATTAAAATTCCTCCATTGCGTTGAAATCAAATTTAATCCTCTATCCAGTCCATCATTTTCCATATATTCTCTGTATATTGATTCAATTGCGATCGTCTTTTTTCCAACTCTTCAATCTTAGACGTCGTCTCTTTAATGATTCTGCTCTGATCACGCAAAGTCGGATTATACTCTACAATATTTTCCCGGATCAAAGAGAGCAAATTTTCTTTCCAAGCCTTTAGACTCTGCCTGTGACTGTCACGGACCTTCGCATAGATTACCTGAATCGTCTCTGCCATTTCAGCGTTGTACTTTTTTGCCAGTTTATCAATATTAAGACGTTCTGATTTCCCGATTACGACATTTCCGAACCGAAATCCTTTCTCAAACTCTTCCTTGATAAAGACATCATCCGCAGTCGCTTCAAATATAATGTCCTCAAAATCAAATATAATCTCTGTAAGTTCCTCTTTTCTTTCCTCTGTCAGAGTTGAGGACTCTGTTACCACCGCTGCCAGCTCATTTTTGATTTTTATTGCTTTTTCTTCCCAATATCCTTTCGATTCCTCTTCAAGCCGATTCTGAACTTCTGTAGAATGTTCTGTAAAATCCGAAATAATTTCGCGAAGAAGTTCATCTGTTGCTGCATTGTAAATATTTTTCAGTTTTTCTTTCAATTCATTGTCACTTTCCGACGTTTCCCTGGCATCATTGACCAGATCCGCTCCAATTTCCTTAAACGCGGATTTATTAGGAGCTTTCAGTATCTTAGCAATATTTTCCTTGAAATTCTTATACAATGCCTGTCTGGCGTCTTTCCAATCGCCCTCTGTTTCGTCGTAGTCCTGCAGTTCCATCTGTATTTTGATAAATTCATCTTCTGCTTCCTCTAATTCTTCTACAGAACGAACAGACTGAACTGTATCGACAACAGGCCGCATATAGATATCATACAGATTGACAGATGCAGACTCTAATTCATTACCCTTATTCTCTATTTTTTCCAGCAGCTCTTTTCTATCTCTGTCCAATTCCTCACTGATTTTTTGTTTAAATGCTTCCCGTTCCTTTATGGTATCCTCGATTTCCTGCGAAGTCATATGTATAACCCTGCCCAGGAAAAGATGTGACTGCTGACATTTATTGTAGGCAGAATACTTTCCTGCAAAGGTCTGGATTTCCTGTTCGATCGCATACAATCCACTGTTGGCATACAACGCATCACTGTATTTGCCTGACAGATCAACGATCCTTCGTTTCAATTGATCCGGCATAATGTTATATCGATACAATGATTTGTGAAATCTTGAAGAGGAATTTGAATATTTCTGCTCCTGATCCTCGAAAATCTCAGCGTAATGTTCATCTACAAATGCTCCATTATTCTTAGATCCAAGCCCCATAATTGACGAAACAAAGTAGATTCCCTCGGAGTACAGATTTCTCGGAATCGTCAGACTTAGTATTCTTTCCTCATCTTCCTTGGAATGCTGTCCCTTCGGTAATTTTGCTACATCAGCCTTATTCACGATGATCATTGTAAATCTGTCGTCCAACTCCTTCATATTTCTAATTTCCTGATACAGTGTCTCATTGTCTGTGCTGTCCAGAGCATCAAACTCTGACACATAGACGGGAAGTCCATTGGAAAAACCTTCCATTGCCTTTTTCAATACCTGAAAATGTTTGTTATTAGATGCCGAGTTGGAACCAGGAGTATCAAAGATCACAAATTCTGCTGAGGTCTGTTCCCAGATGCCGCCCACAAACGGTACTGTAATTTTTATCAGATATGTTGTCTTCGTCTGCATTCATTACAAAACTATTGATAAACTCTATTGTCCGATTGACACGTATTGTCAAACTCTCATTCTTAATCTTACCCAGCTCTTTGTTTAGCTGCCTGATCATAGACTTCTCATTTGTCCCCATTGTGAAACGATAATTATTCTCCTCAAATCGGATCTTGATTGCCTCCCCTGTACATTCAAATTCGACATAAGCCCTGTCTGACTGCTGCGAACGCTCTATCTTGTAAATCTTTGCTGTTATTGGTTCATCACCACTTGGAAGGATCTCTCTGCCAATCAATGCATTTATGAATGTTGACTTTCCGGAACTATAATTTCCGAGAATACAGATTGGGATCTTGTCTTCCGATGCATCTGTAAACCTCTTAATTTCCCCAGCAATCTTGTCCATGCTGACAAAACTTGTGGCGATCAGTGGTTTGATGCTCTCAAAGATATTCTTGATATCTGGAAGAATATCACGGGCATTTTCAAGATATCTTTCTCCCTTGGCAAGTTTAACAATACATTGATATTTGTCCTCCGCACAGATTTCTTGAAGATCCTTGTACTCATCGTCTGTACCTTCAAAAACAATTTCAATTTTCCCCGAATCATCCTGATATTCATTTACGATCACATCGACAATCTTCTGCACAATAAAAGGAAAAAATGTAGTTGTCAATTCATCGCTCAACAACCTGCTGTTCTCATTGTTTTCTAGGTCAACTGTGATCCATTGTTCTGCAGATTCGTTCCAACGTTGATATATCATCTTTTTCTGATATGGATTGCTGATAATTTTTATCTTTGACATATTTTATTCTCCATTTCTTATTCTGAATATGTCTCTGTACTTATTCAAAATGTCTTTTATTCTTGGTACTATATAAAATATTATCATATCAAAATAACTTGTGCAATACAGCTCAATTCTACTTTTTCATTTTATGTCAGAGCATGTTTGAAACATACAAAAAAGGATGTGTAACATCCTTTTTTGTATGTTCCTTTTACATATTTTCCAACGTGATTCTTTTGTATAGCTTCCCTCTCTTACACAATTCCCCATACACATCATAGCCTTCTACACAAACTTCCCCAAATTTATTTTCGAAAGCCTATCCCTTTTACACAAATCTCTTGAATACATTGAAAGAAGAACCTTGTTCTTAAAATATGTAACGTTGTTTCTATGTGTAAATTATTGCATATTTATTATGCATTGTCAACCATTTTTCGTTCCTTATATTAACTTTTTAATAATTATTATTGCATAAAATAAGCATTTTTACTTTAAATTATGTATTTAGGCAAAAAATAGAACGGTATTCCGATTAGAACACCGTTCTGCTTCATACACATTCCCAAAGGAACAAAATATTATTTCACAACTCTCACGCGGAACACGCCGTCAATTCCCTTTAACTGCTCAATGATCTTATCGTCAGCGGCTTTCTCGATATCCATCAGTGTGTAAGCATACTCGCCCCTTGACTTGTTCGTCATATCACTGATATTGATGCCTGCCGCACCGAAAGCTGCCGTAAACTGTGTGATCATGTTGGCGATATTTTTGTGCAGGATCGCGACTCTGCCCACATTGCCGCACACGCCCATATCGCACGCGGGATAGTTCACGCTGTTTCTGATATTGCCGTTCTCGAGATAATCCTTGAGTTCATCCACTGCCATAACAGCACAGTTGTCTTCCGACTCCTCCGTAGAAGCGCCAAGATGTGGAATGACAATGCAGCCTTTCTGCCCTGCTGTCGTCGGGTTCGGGAAGTCCGAAACATACTTTCTAACCTTTCCCGACTCGAGCGCAGAGAGCATATCGTTCTCGTTGACAAGAAGATCTCTTGCAAAATTGAGCACTACCACACCCTGCTTCATCTTTGCGATCGCTGCCGCGTTGATCATGCCCTTTGTGGAATCCATGAGAGGTACATGGATTGTGACAAAATCACACTCTGTATAAATATCATCGACATTGATCACGTGCTTTACTTCACGGGAAAGTTTTAGCGCTGCATCTACAGAGAGATAAGGATCATATCCATAGACATCCATGCCGAGCGCAACGGCCGCGTTTGCCACGCGGATACCAATGGCGCCAAGACCGATGATGCCAAGCTTCTTGCCCTGAATTTCCGTGCCTGCAAAATTTTTCTTCTCCTTCTCAGCATCCTTGGCGATTGTCTCCACGCCAGTGTTTGCCTTTACCCAGTCGATTCCTCCTGTAATATCTCTTGATGCCAGAAGCATACCTGCGATCACAAGCTCCTTGACACCGTTTGCGTTTGCGCCTGGTGTATTGAATACAACGATACCCTTTTCCGCGCACTTGTCAAGAGGAATGTTGTTGACACCAGCTCCCGCTCTTGCAACGGCAAGAAGTGTCTCCGGCAGCTCCATCTCATGCATCGATGCGCTTCTGACCAACACGCCTTCCGCCTTTGTGATATCATCTGTCATCTGATAGTTTTCTGTAAATCTTGCTAATCCTATCCCTGAGATTGGATTCAGACATTTATACTGATACATTATACGTTTGCCTCCTCAAATTTCTTCATAAACTCCACAAGCTTCTCCACGCCCTCGATCGGCATAGCATTATAGATGCTTGCGCGCATACCACCGACTGTCCTGTGTCCTTTCAGATTCTCAAATCCTGCTTCCTTTGCCTCCTTGACAAACTTTGCGTCCAGTTCCTCGCTGCCTGTCACAAAAGGTACATTCATCAGGGAGCGGTCTTCTTTCCTGACAGTTCCCTTGAAGAGTTTGCTCTCGTCAAGAAAATCATAGAGAATCTTCGCTTTCTTCTCATTGTACTCTTTCATCTTCTCAAGTCCGCCCATCTTCTTGAGCCACTTGAACACTTTACCGCAGATATAGATCCCATATGCAGGCGGTGTATTGTATAAGGAATCATTGTCTGCATGGGTCTTGTACTTCAACATCGTCGGTGTTCCCGGGAGAACATCGTCTGTAATCAAATCCTCTCTGATAATGACAATAACAACTCCGGCCGGTCCGATATTTTTCTGTACGCCTCCGTAAATCACGCCATATTTCGTAACATCCACAGGTTCTGACAGGAAACAGGAAGATACATCCGCCACAAGCGTCTTTCCCTTTGTATTGGGCAGCGTCTTGAACTTTGTACCATAGATCGTATTGTTTTCGCAGATGTATACATAATCCGCATCCTCAGAAATCGGCAGATCAGAACAGTCAGGAATATAAGAAAACGTCTTATCCTCACTCGATGCAATCTTATTTGCCTTGCCAAAAAGACATGCTTCCTGATATGCTTTTTTAGCCCACTGACCTGTAACAATATAGTCAGCAACTCCGTTTTTCATCAGATTCATAGGAATCATAGCAAACTGTTGGCTTGCACCACCCTGCAGAAACAAAACCTTGTAATTATCAGGAATACTCATGAGCTCCCGCAAATCTGCTTCTGCTTCCTTGATAATCGTATCATAGGTTTTCGAGCGGTGGCTCATCTCCATAACCGACATCCCGGTTCCTCTATAGTCTAACATCTCATCTGCAGCTTCTTTAAGAACTTCTTCAGGTAAAACTGCGGGACCTGCTGAAAAATTGTACACTCTGGACATTTTTATTTCTCCTCCTGATTTTCTTTTTTAATGTGCCCTCCTGCAGGCGCAATATAGTACTTGCACTGCAAAAACAGCATATTACACAATAGATTTATATAAACAACATTATAACAGTAAAAATGTTGAATATTTCACAACTGACCTGTGCCTATCAGTAAAACATAATAACTGGCGTACCCAGTTCCACCATATCATACAATTCTGCCATGATCTCAAGTGGTGTGTTGACACAGCCGTGAGAACCGTTTGTCTTATAGATTTCTCCTCCGAAATCCTTGCGCCATGTAGCGTCATGGATACCAATATGCCCATCCACTGCCATCCAATACTTTACAGGCGTCGCATAATTAGCCCCCCGAAGTACCCTGTTTTTCTGCTTAAAATACACAAAACAAACCTTAGCTGGCGTATCCCATCTTCGTGATGTATTTCCAGTCACCACCGGCGTATCGATCACAAGCTCACCATCCACATAATAATACATATGCTGATTGCCCAGATCGACCTCAATATAGGTATCTCCAATATCATCAGAGCCTTTTTCCCATGCCTCTGATGTATACTGCGGATTTCGTGTACCGCTCTCCTTGTTGAGAAACGCATTTAACAGAAATTCATACTCTGCCTTCTCGTCAAGCGCATTGCCATAGCCTCCGCCGGACACAGTCACAATATCGCCTCTGGTTGCTCTGAATTTGCGCTCTATTCCAACTGTATTATAAGTTGTTGACAAATATGCCACATATTCTGCAATCATCGTCTCATCAAGCACTGGAATATTGTTTTCATCGAATATGATTTCCCCTTCCTCATCCAGCGCGATCCAGTCTGCAACAACATTCGCATCAACTATTTCCTCACAATCGCCAAACTGGTAGATCATATGAAAATTCTGGAAATCCCTGATACCTTCCCACTTTGCAAGTGTTTCTTTCATCGCAGCTGTGTACGGCGCGTTTTTGTAACAGATTTCCTTGTCTGGTCCCGTTGACAGGTCGATCAAAATGCTTTGGAACGGAGCTCCACCCATATTTGTTAAATGATTAACAATTTCTTCACAAATTAATTCTACCGCATCTTCTTTCGAAAGCAGATCCTTTGTTTCATCGACAAGAATATATCCCTCTGTGGCGCTTCGCACAATAGAAACTGTATTTGAAGTGGTATACAGATTGTTATTAAGCCACTCTGTGTCTTCCAGCTTTGCGGTCATAACAGCCGTATCACAGTAATAGACAGGATACACTATATTTTCCCGAAATAGAGGAATCCGGGGCGGCTTCCACTCCAGCCAGTAATTCAGCCAGTCTCCCAGCCACTGGAAAGGACGGGATTTACACTGTTCCATACATTCGGCAACTGCTGGCTCATAAGACACTGTAACTCCATACTCATCCAGCGGCATTTCATACGTCTTGCCGTCAATCAGGCGCACCATAACTTTGTCATTATGCAGATCATAGGCATCGTCCAGGATTTCCGTGACATTCCCGACTGTCATGCCTGTACAATATACCCCATTGATTGTGACGAATATCGGAAAAACATGTTGATAATATTGATCCAAAGCGATGACAGCGCCGATGCCAAGCACTGCCATCACACATACTGCCCTGAGAAAACCAAACAAAAATTTTCTCATATCACTGACGCTGTTTCAAATCTTCCGCATCGAATGCCTCGCTGATCGCTGCCCCGGCCGGAACCATCGGAAATACCTTGTCGTCCTCTTCGATCACACACTCAATCACAACCGGCTTATTCAGCGAGATTGCTCTCTCAAGGGCAGGTCCTACTTCCTCGCGTTTTGTGACACGCATTGCCTCGCATCCAAGGCCCTCGGAAACCTTCACAAAATCAACCTTGTCTGTCAGGACTGTCTGTGAATATCTCTTGTCGTAAAACAAGGTCTGCCACTGTCTCACCATACCAAGCACATGATTGTTGATAATAATCTGTATGATAGGGATATTATAGCGGCTTGCCGTTGCCAGCTCATTCATATTCATACGGAAACATCCATCACCGGCAATATTCACGCAGATCTTATCAGGCATACCTACCTTCGCACCAATACAAGCACCAAGACCATATCCCATCGTACCCAAGCCGCCGGATGAAAGGAATGTGCGCGGTTCTGTATACTGATAATACTGTGCTGCCCACATTTGATGCTGCCCGACATCGGTAGAAATGATCGCTTTTCCCTCTGTAACACGATCAAGTTCTTCCATAATATACGGACAAGTCAATTTGTCCGATTCATAAGTTAGTGGATACTTTTCCTTCAACTCCAAAATCTGTGCGATCCATTCATCGTGATTTTGCTGCTCGAGTTTGCTGTTAAGCTCTTTCAGAACAGTCTTCAGATCACCGATGATCGAGGCATCGGTTCTGATATTCTTGTTGATCTCCGCGGCATCAATATCAATATGCAAAATTTTAGCATTCTCGGCAAACTTTTTGGGATTTCCCACAACCCTGTCAGAGAACCTTGCTCCCAGTGCAATCAGGAGATCGCACTGGCTGACACCATAATTTGACGTCTTTGTGCCATGCATTCCGATCATACCGGTATAAAGCGCACTCTTTCCGTCAAAAGCGCCTTTTGCCATCAATGTATCACACACCGGAGCTTGTATTTTGTCCGCAAACTCTTTGACTTCCCTCGAAGCGTTTGAAATGATCGCACCACCGCCAAGATAAATATAGGGTTTTCTGGCTTTCCGAATCATTTCAAGAGCTGCATCGATATCGCTTTCTGTATAAGAATTTGTGATGACCGGCGGCTCCGGTTTTTCCGGAACAAACTCACACTTGTTTGCTGTGGCATCTTTTGTGATGTCAACCAGCACCGGTCCTGGTCTGCCGGACTTTGCAATCTTAAAAGCTTTTCTGATCGTATCAGCAAGTTTTGTCACATCTTTTACGATATAGCCATGTTTTGTGATCGGCATTGTCACGCCTGCAATGTCCACTTCCTGAAAAGAATCTTTTCCAAGCAGCGGCAATGTGACGTTTGCAGTGATCGCAACCATCGGTACGGAATCCATGTATGCGGTGGCGATACCTGTGACCAGGTTGGTTGCGCCAGGACCGCTCGTCGCGAGACAGACACCAACTTTGCCCGTTGCACGCGCATATCCATCCGCAGCGTGGGAAGCGCCCTGCTCATGAGATGTCAGAATATGCCTGATCTCATCGCTATGCTTGTATAATTCATCATAAATATTTAATATAGAGCCGCCGGGATAGCCAAATACGGTGTCAACTCCCTGCTCTTTCAGACATTCAATAACAATTTGTGAACCTGTCAACTGCATAATAAAATTCTCCATTCATACTAGTAACAGTTCAGCCTCCGGCTTCCTGTTACAGGCATCAAGCCATGCAAATATCGCCAAGCCGAACAAGGTTCGGCATGCGATGGGCTTGATACATCTCAACCACTACGTGTTCTTACGGACTTTGCAGCGCAGTGCAAAGTCCTAGATTGAACTATTCCTCATACTATACTTACGCGCAAAATTGGACCGATGAAATTCTCTTCACTTCGGTAATTCAAGGATTGCTCCCCTGTTGCCGCTTGTGACGAGTTCGCGGTATCTTGCAAGGTAGCCTGTCGTAATCTTTGGCTCTCTTGGCTGCCAGCCTGCGCGTCGTTTTGCCAGCTCTTCGTCGGATACTTTCAGATTTAATGTACACTCTGTAATGTTTATGGAGATGATATCACCCTCCTCCACAAGTGCGATCGGTCCACCCACAGCTGCTTCTGGCGACACATGACCGATGGAAGCCCCGCGCGATGCGCCTGAGAAACGTCCATCCGTGATCAGAGCCACTGTAGAGCCAAGTCCCATACCAGCAATCGCTGATGTAGGATTGAGCATTTCCCGCATGCCAGGACCTCCTTTAGGACCTTCGTAGCGGATTACCACCACATCGCCCGCGACAATCTTGCCGCCCTTGATCGCCTCGATAGCATCCTCCTCACACTCAAACACGCGTGCTGGCCCTTCATGAACAAGCATTTCAGGCGCTACAGCCGAGCGCTTTACAACACTTCCATCTGGAGCAAGATTTCCTTTTAATACAGCAAGTCCGCCTGTCTTACTGTACGGATTGTCCAGAGGGCGTATCACCTCAGGATTTTTATTCGGAACACCTTTAATATTCTCACCAATCGTCTTTCCTGTCACAGTCATGCAGTCCTCGTTCAACAATCCAAGCTCGGACAGTTCGTTCATCACCGCATACACACCGCCTGCCTCATTTAAGTCCTCCATGTAAGTAGGACCAGCCGGTGCAAGATGACAGAGATTCGGCGTCTTTGCACTGATTTCATTTGCATAGGAAATATCAAAATCAAATCCGATCTCATGGGCAATCGCAGGCAGATGCAGCATGGAGTTCGTCGAACATCCCAGTGCCATATCAACAGTGAGCGCATTAATAATCGACTCCTTTGTCATAATGTCGCGCGGGCAAATATTTTTCCGCAGCATTTCCATCACTGCCATACCTGCGTGTTTTGCAAGCTTGATTCGTTCTGAGTACACAGCCGGAATCGTGCCATTTCCCTGCAGCCCCATACCAAGTGCCTCCGTGAGGCAGTTCATAGAGTTTGCAGTATACATACCAGAACAGGAGCCGCATGTAGGGCACGCCTTATTCTCAAACTCACACACGTCCTCCTCGCTCATGGTACCTGCCGCATACGATCCAACTGCCTCAAACATAGACGAAAGACTGCGTTTCTGCCCTTTTACATGCCCTGCGAGCATCGGACCACCCGACACAAATACAGTTGGCACATTGATGCGTGCGGCTGCCATCAAAAGTCCTGGCACATTCTTGTCGCAGTTCGGCACCATAACCAACGCATCAAACTGATGTGCCAGAGCCATACATTCTGTGGAATCTGCGATCAAATCCCTTGTAACAAGCGAATACTTCATGCCGATATGTCCCATTGCAATGCCATCACAAACCGCGATCGCCGGAAATACCACCGGTACACCGCCCGCCTCTGCCACGCCAAGTTTTACTGCATTGACAATCTTATCCAGATTCATATGGCCAGGTACAATCTCATTATAAGAGCTTACAATCCCGACCATAGGTTTTTGCATCTCTTCTTCTGTAAATCCTAATGCATTGAACAGACTTCTATGCGGAGCCTGCTGCATTCCTTTTTTTACATTATCACTTCTCATTGTCATCGATCCTCCATATCATCCTCTATATTCTATCTGCGATCAGGTCTCCCATCATTGCTGTGCCGACCTGTTTAACATTTGCACGTTTGCTTTCCTCCTGTGGCATAATGTCGATCGTGCGGAATCCTTCCTCAAGAACCTTCCTGACTGCGGCCTCGATCATGTCAGCTTCCTGATCAAGATCAAAAGAATAACGCAGCATCATAGCGGCACTCAGAATTGTTGCAATCGGATTCGCAATGCCTTTTCCGGCAATATCCGGCGCGGAGCCGCCGCTTGGCTCATAAAGTCCAAACTTCGTATTGTTTAAGCTTGCTGATGAAAGCATACCAATAGAACCTGTAACCATACTTGCCTCATCCGAGAGAATATCTCCAAACATATTTTCTGTTAGAATCACATCGAATTGTTTCGGATCTTTTACAAGCTGCATCGCGCAGTTGTCAACAAGCATATGTTCCAAAGTGACCTCCGGATAATCCAGCGCAACTTCCTCGACGATCTGTCTCCAAAGTCTCGAAGAGTCGAGTACATTTGCCTTGTCAACACTTGTCACCTTTTTCCTGCGTTTCATTGCGATGTCGAATCCTTTGACAGCAATGCGCCTGATCTCGTTCTCTGTATACGTAAGTGTGTCAACAGCAGTGACAATGCCATTCATTTTCTTAGTACTGCGCTCCCCAAAATAAAGACCGCCTGTGAGCTCCCGCATGATCATCATGTCAAAACCGCTGCCAATGATATCATCCCTCAACGGGCATGCTTCCTTTAATTCCTTATATAGATACGCTGGTCTCAAATTTGCAAACAGATTTAATTCTTTTCTCAATTTCAACAACCCTGCCTCCGGTCTCAGGTGCGGCGGCAGCTTGTACCACGGAGAAGTTGAAGTATTCCCCCCAATGGAGCCCATCAGAACAGCATCCGCAGCCTTGGCTGTGGCAATCGCCTCCTCTGTAAGCGGTTCGCCACACGCATCAATGGAAGCACCTCCCATCAAAATATCTTTATACGAAATGCTATGCCCATATTTCACAGCAACCTTATCGAGTACTTTTTTTGCCTCGGCAACAATTTCCGGTCCAATCCCATCACCGGGAATACACACAATATTCAAATTCATTCTCACTATCTCCTTTTCTTTGACTGAAAATTCAGCCTGTGAATAAATATACACATATTCAATAATATTACATTCGACAGAAAATTTCAACAGAATACAGCAAAAAAGATAGGATTGCTATTTTTATCTAATTCTAATATAATCAATATAATAATGTAAAGTGGCAGGTTTTCCCTGTCTGTTTTATTAACAATCAACCAAAGAAATGAGGCTTATATTCTTATGAAAAAGAACAAAAAAAGGCGAAAATACTATTATCGTTCCCTGATTGGATCACTGTTTCTTATTACATGTTTATTCTTTAGTGGAATAACCTATGCCGATTCCAACCCATCAGAAGAAACTGTAGCGCTTGAGACTACAGTTTCTGAAATTGGAGAATTTGAAACCACTAAATCTGAAGCTGCAGAATTTGAAACCACAAAACCTGAGGATCCAGAAACTGAAATTTCCGAGGAGCCCGAACTGCCCGCTGAATATGATATCACTCTGATGGCTGTCGGCGATAACCTGCTCCATATGGGAATCGTAAACACTGGAAAACAGTCTGGTGGGACCAGAAATTATGATTTCCTATTCGACGGAATCAGAGACTTTTTAGAGAAAGCTGATATTAAGATCATCAATCAGGAAACGATATTGGGCGGCAATCAGTTAGGATTTCATGGTTATCCTAAATTCAATTCACCGTCCGAGGTAAGCGATGCCATCGCAAAGGCAGGCTTTAATATTGTTCTGCAGGCAACAAACCATACTGCCGACCAGGGACTGAGCGGAATTCAAAATTGTCTTAATGTATGGAAAACACTTCCTGAAGTCCTTGTCGTCGGACTCCATGAACCTTATCCAGATCCAACCCAGACCCAAATTCCTTTACTCGAAATCAAAGGCTGTACATTTGCATTTCTCAACTATACCTATGGACCCAACAGCGCCAGTGTATCTGCCTCCATATCCGACCATTTAAACATACTCTGCGCTGTAAATGAATCGAGTCGCATGATCGATTTTACTACCCTGAATGAACAGGTTCTCACAGATATCGCCACTGCGGACACTCTGGCAGATATTGTCGTTGTCTGCCCACACTGGGGAACGGAATACGCAACTGTCCCATCCAGCTATCAGGAGAAATTTGCCATGCAGATGACAGAGGCTGGTGCAGACCTTATTATCGGCACACACCCTCATGTCGTGCAGCCGATCACGTGGATCGAAGCTGCCAATGGCAATCGCGCACTCTGTTACTATTCTTTGGGAAATTATGTCTCCACACAGAAAAACGCAAAAAGTATGCTGGAAGGGCTTGCATGGGTAACATTTCATGTGACGGGGAACGATATTTCAATCGCCGGGGAGAACACAGGCATTATTCCTTTGGTATGCCACTATTCAAGCAGCCCCGTCCGATTCAAAAATGTATATCTTCTCGAAAATTATACGGAATCGCTTGCCCAGTCACATGGCATTATCTCTTATGGCGGCGTCCCTTTTCATCTGAACAGCCTGCAGAAATGGAGCAATGAAATCCTTGGAAGCTGGGTTCTCTCTGTTGACCAGATCAATCAACAATACTGCGAACGCCCAGAATAATGCCATCATAATCATAATTGCTGATGATGACGCCTTTTCTGGAATTGGCTGCATGAATGATCTGGCCATTTCCAATATAAAGCCCCACATGTGTGCACGTCGAACCGTTCGAACTATAACATATGACATCTCCTGGCTGGATCTGTGACAGATCAATTCCTCTTCCAGCAGAGGTGTACTGTCCCTGTGGTGTCCTACTCAAATTATAGCCAAACTCCTTATAAACATAACAGGTAAAGCCCGAACAGTCTGTTCCTGTTGCAAGACTCTGACCGCCATGTACATATCTGTTACCCAGATACTGCATGGCATAGTCCACGACAGCACTCCTAAGCTCTGATACATTCGCATAATCAGTCTGTGGGGGCGCAGATACAATCATACGTTCCGGCGTGATCTCCTCCGATGCCTGTGTCCTGGCCTGCAGTTCCTGCAAGGCAGCTAGTTCCGCCTGCTCTTCCGCGATTGATTTTGCATAGATAAACTCTTCTACGATCGTAACATACGCAGACGCCACATATCCTGTCTGTTCCGCAGTATAGGCTACTCTTGACCACTCATCCCCCCATTCAATCAGTTTCACACGCTCCCCATTGTCTATATAGCCGATCCTGCCAGACGATATATCAGGTTCTTCGCGGACATTCAGCCGATCGGCCTGGACGACAGCATAGCGCGTCACATAATCATCTATTGCGGCAACAGCAGCATCTCCATAAATAAAATACTCCGCCTTAATATACCCTTCTACATTTCCGGAGACCACCTGAAACCACTCATCGTTTTCACCCGCAGTGGAGATGATCTGCGCCACAGAGCCATCATACATCTTACCAACCACTTCACTGTCCGTATTTGGCTCTGATCTGACATTTACATAATTGTTTACTTTTGCAATTGCCAAATTTGCATACTCACTTTCCTCTGCATCATCCTCCGCTGGCATCTGCGCTTGATCCGTCGTTGTTTCCAAAACAACCTGTAGTAAATCCATGTCCAATATATCGGCCGCGCCTGCTGTTGCCCTGAAAGCATCTGTATCGGATGTAATCTGTTCGATCTGTATCTCCTTTACCGGAAGCTGTTTTTCCTTCTGTGCGCCAAAGCCGTGCATTCGAACCAGGATCACAGTACCTGCCACGATTACAACAGCACTGATCAGCGTTTTTTTCTCATTTGTACTTCCTGTCATTTTTATACCTTTCTGAAACTATTTACTCTATTACCAACAACGTTCACAAGTACGCCGATACTACTTCCCGTCACAATTCCGGCCAGAACATCTGTCGGATAATGGATTCCGACATATAGCCTGGAAAAAGCGATAAGAAACGCCAGTACAAGAAACGAAATGGCAAATTTTCTTGGGATCTGTTGATATATAGCAACTGCAGAGGCAAAGCTGGCTCCAGTATGTCCAGACGGAAAAGATGCATCATACGCTGGTGCAACAATACACTGCAGACCTTCCACCAGTTCATACGGTCTGATTCTTCCAAACAGGTTTTTGAGAATCAGATTATTGACAATCAGTGATGCAGTCAAAGCACATGCGGAATAAATCCCTGCCCTTCGAGTCTGTTGGAAACACAGTAGCACGACTGTCAAAAGAATCCAGAAAATGCCCGCATCCCCCAAATGCGTGATCGTCTTGAAAAAGACATCGCATAATGGGTTTCGTACATGCTCCTGAATAAAAAGCAAGATCTGTCCATCCATGTAAAACATATGCAGCTCCCTCCATAAAATTTATGAAAAAAATCTCCCGAAATCTCAGGAGACTTTTGATCCAGTTCTTATTCATTGTCCGGTTTCTCAACCTGTTCGATTGCTGTCTTCTTCATCGGAATACGACAATTCTTGTTGTTACCGAACTCCACGATGACATCCTCATCAGTGACATCAATAACGATACCATAAAACCCACTGGTAGTCAGAATACTGTCGCCAACCTCTACCGAATTGACAAGCGCGGCCTTTTTCTTCTGCTCTTTTCTCTGAGGACGAATCATCAGAAAATACATAATACCAAACCAAAATACCAACATCGCAACGAGTGATATCATACTTGCAGCACCTTGTCCTGCTGTTGCCGCATCTGCTTCTGCCAATAATAAATTCATATTCAATTATTCCTCCTAACAAATTTGAGATCCATCAAAAATGATTGTGCCTTAAAACACATAGTATATATCATACACAAGATTTTCCAATTCTTCAAGTAAAATATTTATAAAAATGTCGATTACAAATCCATTCCGCTCTGGGAAACTGTCGCCTGCATACCTTCAAGTTTCCGCTTCTTATATGCCGCAAACTCGCCTGCATCAAGCGCATCCCTGATTTCCGTCATCATCGTATTATAAAAATAGAGATTATGGAGCACACAGAGACGCAGACCAAGCATTTCCTTCGCCTTCAAAAGGTGCCGGATATAAGCCCTTGAGTATCTCCGGCAAGCTGGACAACCACATCCCTCCTCAATTGGTCTGTCATCCAGCTCATATCTGGCATTAAAGAGATTGATCTTGCCCTGATTGGTATAGAGATGTCCGTGTCTCCCGTTTCTAGTCGGATACACGCAGTCAAAAAAGTCAATTCCCCGCGCTACACCCTCCAAAATATTTGCCGGCGTACCAACACCCATCAAATAAGTCGGCTTGTCTTTCGGTAGAAACGGAACTGTCTCCTCCAAAATATGATACATCTCCTCATGCGTTTCTCCCACTGCCAGTCCTCCGACAGCATATCCGTCCAGATCCATCTCAGCAATCCGCTTTGCATGTTCAATCCGGATATCCTCATAGACCGCGCCCTGATTGATACCAAACAACATCTGATCCTTATTGATGGTATCTTCAAGGGAATTGAGCCGTGTCATCTCCTTTTTGCACCGCTCGAGCCAGCGCGTCGTGCGTTCCACGGAGTCAACGACATACTGCCTGTCCGCCTTGCTGGGCGCACACTCGTCAAATGCCATGGCAATCGTGGAGGCAAGATTGGACTGAATCTGCATACTCTCCTCTGGTCCCATAAAAATCTTTCTGCCATCTATATGGGAGTTGAAATACACGCCTTCCTCCTTGATCTTGCGAAGTCCAGCCAGAGAAAAGACCTGAAACCCACCGGAATCTGTTAATATTGGTCTGTTCCAAGACATAAATTTATGGAGCCCGCCTAATTTTTTAATCGTCTCATCGCCTGTCCGGACATGGAGATGATAGGTGTTAGAGAGCTCCACCTGTGTACCAATTTCTTCTAAGTCAGCTGTGGATACAGCGCCTTTAATTGCCGCGACTGTGCCAACATTCATAAATACCGGAGTCTGAATCGTGCCGTGAACGGTAGTGACCTCCGCACGCTTGGCGCGCCCCTCCTGCTTTAACAACTTATACATTCTTATTACCCTTATTATTCCAGCTCCTCAACAAATTCCTCGAGCGTAATATCCCGTTCCATAATCTGTTTCGCCGCTTCTTTTCCGACATACCGGAAATGCCACGGTTCGTACTGGATCCCTGTAATATACTCTTTCCCCTCCGGATACCGGAGAATAAACCCATACTCGTCACAGTGCTCCTTAAGCCACTTGCCCGCTGTGGTCTCGCCAAAACCAATCTCCAGACCAGAATAGGTCGTGCTGACAATATCCAGCGCTAATCCGATCTGGTGTTCACTCGCACCCGGAACTGTCACTGTCATAGACGCCAGCTTATAAGCCTCCATATACGAGTGCCCTTCTTCCATATAATAATCAATCTTGCGGTCAAACAAGACCGTCTGTCTGTTGTAATCCCTGTATGGGGAGCAGACTACAAGTTTGATGCCGTCTGCTTTTGCCGCCTGCATCATATCCATAAGATCATCCAGAATGCGGACATCACACTTCATGGAACCCTTAATTTGACCAAGCGTCACAGTGTAATCCTCCGGAACAGGATGCTGTTTATTGACAAGAACCAGCTGCCAATCGTCTTTTGACAGTTGTGTGGTTGTCGATGCATATGTACTGCTGATTCCTTTGCTTGCCGCACTTGCCTCCCGGATATCATCCAGCGAATACTGATCGATCTCGTCAGCAGATACATTCAATTCCTCATTATCATAGCCTTCCATGACATCATCATCATCCAGCACCTTTTCCTCGCGAATATGAAACGTTGTAGGCGCATACTCATAACTCTCCTGAATCTCAGCCCACTCCGATTCATAGATCAATTCTATATTGTCTGCTTCCGTCAGAAAAGAAAAACTGCTGCTGACAAAGAAAAAGATTAAGATAACCAAAACGCTGGCAAAGCGCTTTGTATTATACACAAAATAAAAAACAATATTATAAAGCAGAGTGACAAGTACCATGCCTACTGTGATCGGCAGTTTCAGCCGTTTATGATCTTTGATCTGCTGCCGCATTTTTGCTGTAAGGTTGTCCTTCCATGTTCTCTTCATTATGTCTCATCCTCAATTTGTCTTTCTACAGTTCCTAAATACTGGCGATAATCTAAACAGACTATTTATCGCCAGCTCGTTAATGATCATTCTTCAAGTAATGCAATATGCACAATACACATCACCATATGTACCTAATCATAACATAATACTTTTCATTTTGCATTATTATTTTGCATAAAAATATAAAAAATTTTACAGTCTGGTTTGATGTTATTTTAATAAATTACTGCTCCTTGATTTTTGTATCTGTTACACTTATAATATTAAATGTTATAGTCCTTAAATGCAACTACTATTTTCAAAAAAATTAACAAAAAATTTACTTCCTGTTCGTTCCGTAATGATCAAGCGAATCAGAACATGTTTCAAACACACTCTGGCATAAAACAAATTGAAATCAAGAAAGGAAATAATCATGGCAGGTTCAACATTTGGCAATCTATTTAAAATCACGACATGGGGAGAATCCCACGGTCCTGGCATCGGCGTCGTCGTCGACGGATGCCCCGCCGGTCTTGCATTAAACGAGGCGGATATACAGTCATTTCTCGACAGGCGAAAGCCAGGCGTTTCCCGCTATGCGACACAGCGGAACGAATCAGACAGCGTGGAAATCCTATCGGGTATTTTTGAGGGAAAAACAACAGGCACGCCCCTATCCATGCTCGTGCGCAACACGTCGCAAAAATCTTCTGATTACAGTGAGATTGCTTCCTACTACCGTCCTGGACATGCGGACTATACCTTTGACGAGAAGTATGGCTTTCGGGATTATCGCGGCGGCGGACGCTCTTCCGGGCGTGAGACCATCGGGCGCGTTGCCGCCGGTGCCATCGCTGCAAAACTTCTGGCTGAACTTGGCATCACTGTCACAGCCTACACGCAGGCAATCGGCGGCATTGAGATTCCAGATCCGCAATGCCCTCTGGAACTGTTGGACATCAACGAGGCAAGAAATAATCCAACCGGTATGCCTGACAAAGAGACTTCCCTGAAAGCAGAGGCCTATCTAAAACAATGCATGGAAAACCTTGACTCCGCTGGCGGGATCATCGCCTGTCGTGTTTCCAATATGCCCGCCGGGGTCGGAGAACCAGTGTTTGAAAAATTAGATGCCAATCTTGCAAAGGCAATCATGTCGATCGGTGCAGTCAAGGCATTTGAGATCGGGGACGGCGTAAAGGTATCCTCCGCAAACGGTTCCTCGAACAATGACAGCTTCCGTATGAATGACAATGTTAATCATAAAATAACGAAAACTACCAACCATGCCGGCGGCATCCTTGGGGGCATCAGCGACGGCTCTGAAATCATACTGCGCGCGCATTTTAAGCCTACGCCATCGATCTTCCAGAAACAGGATACTGTAAACAGGGACGGTGAAAATATTACTGTGCAGATCAAAGGCCGCCACGATCCCATCATCGTTCCAAGAGCAGTTGTCGTCGTGGAATCCATGACAGCAATCACTGTACTCGACCTGCTTCTGCAAAATATGACTTCAAGAATTGACAAGATCAAACAATTTTATATAAAATAAAAAGTGGCTAAAGCCACTTTTTATTTTATTCCTTATTCGTCCGAAAGTTGATGAAAGATGATACAGTTCGCCTGATTGATCTCAATCTCCTTGCCATTCATTACCATATAATTATGATCGTAATCAACGCGGAAGAATGTCATCGTGTTGGACTCATGATTTAAGCTGATCAGATGCCTGTTGTCTGGAAACAGCGCGGCATCTTTGGGATACTCGCCGCTCACCGGGAGATAAAACAGCCGCGACAGTTCCCCGGTTTCCTGATTAATCTGGAACAGGGAGACACAGTTATCACCCGCAGTCGATGTCAGGATGTATCTGCCATCATCAGAGATATTGAGCGCGCTCGCCGCAACGCCTTTCACTTCAAAATTGTCCGAAGTCGGTATCGTCTGAACCAGATCAAAATAAGGTACATTGTCCTCCTCATAGTAATGATATACATCAATGCAGTTTTTCATCTCGCTGACAATATACAGGAAACGCCCGTCCTCCGAAAACTTAAGATGTCTCGGAGCAGAATCAATATCGCACCGGATAATATCCACCTGTCTTAAAATCCCCCTCTCGTGGTCAAGACGGTAGATATTCACATAGTCAATCCCAAGGTCCGCCGCACACAGATACTTGTTGTCCCTTGTCATTTTGACACAGCTGATATGCGGTCTGTAGCTTCTCTCTGCGATACTCCCAAGCCCTCTGTGGAATACTTCGTCTGTGATGGCATCCACGGCACCCGTGCTGTCATCTAAGTGCAGCACTGTAATCTTTCCGTCGTGGTAGCCTGCGCAAAACAGGAACTTGTCCTCATAATCCGTCGAGAGATAGCATCCCCTCATGCTGTTTGTCGAAGCCGTGTTGACAAATTCCAGATTTCCGTCCGGCAGAATCCGGTAGCTGCAGACACCTGTATCTGTTATCGCATAGAGATATTTTCTGTTGTGTGAGATCGTGACGTAGGAAGAATTGGTGATATGCACTTCGCCCTTCTCCTGAAAACGCCCATGCTCCATATCGACATCGTAAATCTTAATGCCATGCTTGTCGCCCATTGTATAGGTTGATACATAGGCTACACATTTCTTATTTGCCATCCTGTTCTCCTCCTGATTACACATTTATATAAATTTTCTATTCACAAAAATATATATAAATATTTTATCACAAGACAGACTATTTGTTAATTATTTTTTTAGATAATTTTACGAATTCCGGCATCTTTCCCTTAAAGAAACGATAATGACAATAAGTACTGTCGTCTATATTGAATACGATTTCAACATCATATTGTCTGTCAAGATAATTCGCAAAGCTGAGGACCTGCGATGTAATCCCATCGTTGACAAGGTGATCAAGGAGCTGCTGGATCTGTTCCTTGTCTTTGTATTCTGCCATATTAATCCCGTTCTCATCTGTATTATAATCCGTGTCATCGCGAATGCTGACAGATTCCACACTGTCCGCCGTCAGTTTTTCCTCCATATCAAAACCATATTCCCGCAGCAGTGCGATGGTCTCGACAAACTGCGGATACACAACCATTTCATCGGAATAGCTTATGTTCGAGTGTTCACTTGTTCTCATGAAATCAATCGTACCGACAGGAACTACGTTCATAACCGTATCCAGTGTCAGCTTTGTATACTCTTTTTGATATGTTTCGGTCAGCTTTGCCTGCATCGCAGGCGTCAGCTTAATCACCGCAACCTTAAAGTTATTCTCACACCTGACGCTGTCCAGCGCAATATCCCAGTTTTCATTAAACAGCGGCGTGGAACCCAGTTTATAATTACAGTCGTCAAAAATGTCCGACAGAAGCCTGACCGTGTCGGCATCGGCAAGATCAATATAATATCTTCGATAAATTGTCTGTCCATTCAGAAGCCTGTATCCAAAACTAATCTGCGTATAACGCTCCTGTCTGTTCTGCGTTTCGATATATTCCGGATCCTCCTCGATCCCTTCATAGTAATCAAAATAGCGGTAGGAAAGCTGCTCCTTTGCCGCTTTCCTTGCAAGCTCCGTAACGCCTGGATTTCCTTGCAGCGCCATATTTGCCATGCGGTAATCATCGGAATACAGGTAGTGATATCCAAACTCGCTCACATCTGCACGCTGATGCAGCGGTATCAGCTCCTGAATCGACACGGCACAGCTTCGCAGCTGGGAATCCGCAGGCACATAGGTATCATATCCGAGCACATCATATCGCAGCACGACGAAGATCAATGCCGTACACGCCCCATTAAACAGGAACTGCTTTTTATGCATCAGCGCACCGCGGATATCCAATCGGAAGATGATTTCCATTAAAATGCTGCATACCACAAATCCAAAAACAAGCCCGAACAAAAACCAGCTGTCCAAAGCGGTGTCCGGAGAAATCTCACTGAAGAAGACGGCTGCAAAGAACGAAACTGGTATGACAACCATCGTCTTGATGACAGGCTCCGCCGCGCCAAATACGATGGAGTTTCCAGCCGCTTCCGAGGCCCTCCGCCGGTAGAGCAGATACGCTGCCAGACTGTATACAACAGCTGCCATCACCAGAACCCACACATAGGAAGCGTCGTATTTATATAGCTTTTCCGCCGCCTCCATCGTCCTGTTGTCTGGTCTGGAAAACAGTCTTAGTATCATGGAAAGCGGTGAAAAACACCAGATCTTCTCACTGATGCCCGCAATACCAATACGCTTCCCATACGTGATATACGTCTCAAAAAAGCGATCAAATAACAGACCGGTAAGCATGTCAAGCATCATGCTGTATACAAACAGAATTGCAGTTCCCAGGATACTGACAATGATATTTCCAGTCAGCACTACCGCTAACACAGACACAGCGTAAGTCACCGCAAAGACCACCAACTGCAGACCGATATAGGACAGCATGGCGGGAACTGTTTCCATGGAAAACGCATCCCTTCCTGCAGCAATTCCTGCACAGATCAGCACATGTATCACAAAAGGAAGGAAAAACTGCAAAATTCCCGACACATATTTTGACCAGAACAGCTGTGTTCTGCTGACTGGCAGACTGTGATACGTGTCGAGCTGCGTCCTGGAGTGCAGGTAAACATATCCGCTGATACCGCACAAAAACGCAGCAGCAC
Organism: Lachnospiraceae bacterium UBA7179; assembly: GCA_002491195.1. Classification (GTDB taxonomy): domain Bacteria; phylum Bacillota; class Clostridia; order Lachnospirales; family Lachnospiraceae; genus COE1. Next base: position 16,361 of record DKVL01000049.1, on the reverse strand, counting down.
AGGTAACAACAGACATCATCGCCGCATCTCTGCCAAAGAAATACTCCCTCACATAGGTGGCAATTTCATAAACTCCACTGCCATAATGATACCTGCCGGGATTCTTGAGAAACTTGTCTGTCTCCATGAGGAGACGCACCTCCAGACTTAAGAAGTACGCGATAAATACCAGGATCGGACACCATACTCTTTTCTTCAAATCCTGTTTGATTAGCTTAAAAAATAAGTTTCTTGATGTCATATCCGACAACCTCCGTTTCACTGATAAAGATCTCCTCCAGGGTGAGCGGCAGAATCTCCGCCAAAACCGGTGAGAAGGAATTGATCTTATTCATAATCTCCTTCTCCGAACCACGAACGGTGATCAGATTCAATGTCCCCCTTCTCTCCGCCTTGACGATTTCAAGCAGCCCAAGAGCAGCCTGCTCCTCCTGTGCGTTTTGAAATACACATTGTATGTTATGGATATTCAGTTTCATTTCTTCCAAATCTTTCTGCAACAGCACGCCGCCCTGGTGAAGGATGCCAACGCAGTCACAGATATCCTCGAGCTCTCTTAGATTGTGGGACGCGATCACTGGCGTAAAATCCCTCTCTGCAAGTTCTCCCGCAAAGATGCTCTTCACAGCCTGACGCATAACAGGATCGAGTCCGTCAAACGTCTCGTCACAGAACAGATATTTCGTGTTTGCACAGACACCAAGCAGTACAGAGAGCTGCTTTTTCATTCCTTTTGAGAACGTATTGATCTTCCTGTTTTTCTTTAACTGAAAACTGTTAAGCATATCCTCAAACCGCACCCTGTCAAAGGATACATAGTAATCGCTGTAAAAATCCGCCATATCGATCGGCGTCGCATTCGGTAGGAAGTACTGGTCATCCGATATATAGAAAATGTCCGCTTTGACTGCCGGATTCTCATAGACCGTTTTTTCGTCCACAAGGATTGTTCCGCTATCTGGCTTCAGCACACCGCCTGCCATGCGCAAAAAAGTACTTTTCCCGGCTCCATTCGTGCCGACGAGCCCAAAGACTTCTCCATTTTTGATCGTCACAGTGACATCGTTCACCGCGGCAATCTCACCAAAATGTTTCTTTACATTGGCTGCCGTTATCATACTGTTTCCTCCCCCGTTCTGTTTATAGATACACTGCTGTTTTGTATGCATACAGCCAGCATCTCCTGCAATTCCTGTGCTGTGATGCCAGAAAGCAGCGCTTTGTCGACATTACCCTGCATTTCCTTCTGAATCTGCTGGCGCTTGTTCGCCGCGGCTGTCGCGGTCTCACTCACAAAACTTCCTTTTCCCTTGATCGTATAAATATAACCTGTGCGCTCCAATTCCTGATAAGCGCGCTGTATCGTATTTGGATTTAATGACAATTCCATCGCAAGATTTCTGACAGATGGCATGGGCGTATTGGGCTGCAGTGCTCCGCACAGGATCATCTGCTGAAACCGTTCAATGACCTGCTCATAAATCGGTCGTCTGTCCTTGTGGTCTATCAAAATCATTGTCATCTCTCCTTTTAACTGTATTAATACACTTAACACAGTTGAGTATACTATAACAGTAATATCTTGTCAATATCGAGTTGGAAAAAGGCAGGAGTTTCTTCTCCTGCCCTAAATCTTCCTTTCTACAATTCCCCTTTATCGTGCAAGTCATTTGCATACCGCACAGAACCCATTGCATCCTTAGAATAAAAGTCTGCTCCAATCATGTCCGCGTACTCCTGTGTGAGTACTGCCCCGCCTACCATAACTTTACAGTCCACATGATTCTCGCGCAGAAGTTTGATGGTCGCCTCCATGTTGACGACTGTGGTAGTCATGAGTGCACTAAGTCCCACTAATTTAATGTTCTGTTCCTGAACTGTTTTTAAGATCAGCTCTGGATCAACGTCTTTTCCAAGATCGATCATCTCAAAACCATAGTTCTCCAACAGCGTTTTGACAATGTTTTTCCCGATATCATGTATATCGCCCTTCACCGTAGCAATCACAATCCTGCCTTTGCTCTCACTGTTCTTTCCCTGCTTTGACAGCGTTGCCTTGATCGCCTCAAAAGATGCCTTTGCTGCATCTGCACTCATCAAAAGCTGCGGAAGGAACATCTTCTTTTCCTCAAATCCTTTTCCAACCACATCCAGGGCCGGAATCAGCTTTTCGTTGATAATAGTCAGCGAATCCGTGTTTTGTTCCAGCAGCTTGATTGTCGCCTCATGGGCGCCCTCCGCCAACCCTTTCACGATCGCTTCGTCAAGTGTCAATTCCTTTTTTCTGGATATTGTATCGGGCTTGTCCGCCGTCTGTAAAGACGCTTTTGCAATATATTCCATACACTGGTCATCTTCGCCGATCAGCGCATTAAAGCTGTAGTATGCTGCCATCATCGGCTCGCTGGACGGATTCACGATACCTGCGCTAAGCCCGTTGTTCATCGCCATCGTAAAAAATGCGGTATTGATACGGCTCCTCTCCGGCAGTCCGAATGAGATATTGGACACACCAAGCACCGTGTGAAGTCCCAGTTCATATCGGATTCTGCGCAGCGTTTCCAATGTGATATTCGCATTGTCCTGACCAGTACTGATCGTGAGCACAAGCGCATCCATCACAAGGTTTTTCTTTGGGATGCCATACTTAGCAGCAGTTTTCATTATTTTCTCCGCCACTTCAAGCCGGCCTTCGACCGTCTCAGGGATTCCGCCCTCATCAAGACACAGGCATACCAATACAGCGCCGTACTTCTTTGCAATTGGGAATACACGCTCCATTGATTCTTTCTTGCCATTGACAGAGTTCAGCATCGGTTTTCCGTTATAGTACCGCAGACCACGCTCCATCGCCTCAATATCCGAAGTATCGATCTGTAATGGCAGGTCGATAATCGCCTGGATTCCAGTGACAGCCTCTTCCATGAGCTGCGGCTCATTGATTTCAGGAAGTCCCACATTGACATCAAGAATATGCGCACCGTTCTCCTCCTGCGCAAGCCCCTCTTTGTAGATATATTCCATATCGTGATCGCGAAGCGCCTGCTTAAACTTCGACTTACCGGTCGGATTGATGCGCTCACCGATGATCAGCGGCTTTCTGGTAAAATAGACAGCGTGATTGTAAGATGACACGACTGTCAGTTGTTTGTCCGTAATCGGCTGAATATTCATTTTCCCACAGAGTTCCACCACGCGCCTGATATGCGCCGGCGTCGTTCCACAGCAGCCTCCGACTGCGCTTGCCCCCATTTCAACCAGCGTCCTGACACTCCCGGCAAACGCATCTGGCTCTACATTATAAACAGTCTGCCCATTGACGACAACCGGCAGTCCGGCGTTTGGATTGATCACAATCGGAAGGGAACAGCACGCCGTCAGCTGCGGCAGCAGATTTTTCATCTGTTCCGGTCCAAGTCCGCAGTTAAATCCAATCGCATCTACACCCAGACCTTCGAGCATTGCTGTCGCGCTCGCAACGTCCCCTCCCGTCAGAAGTTTTCCATTCTCATCAAATATCATTGTGACAACAACTGGCAGATCGCTGTTCTCTTTCGCCGCAAGAACTGCGGCTTTGATTTCATAGGAATCACTCACTGTCTCAATCAGAATCAAGTCTGCGCCTGCCTTGTCGCCTGCTGCGACAATTTCCTTGAAAGTATTGTATGCCTCATCAAACGATATTTCTCCAAGCGGTTTTAAAAGTTTCCCGATCGAGCCGATATCCAGTGTGACGTACATCGGATGGTCATATTCGCCGCGCACCTCTTCGATTGCCTCTCTGGCAAGTCTGATACCAGCAGTCACCAATTCATCCACAGTGTACCCAAGGCCTTTGCACTTAAAAGCATTCACGCCAAACGTATTGGCCGTAACAACGTTACACCCTGCTGACAGATACTCCTTGTGAATCCGCCTGATCACTTCTGGGTGCAGGATATTCCAGGTCTCAGGAATCTCCCCGGTCTGGAGCCCGCGCTCCTGCAGCAGAGTACCCATACCGCCGTCAAAAAATAAGATTCTGTTTCCAAGTAATTCTTTAAAACGCATTGTATTCCCCCATAACTTTTATGTTTCCCGAAATTCACATTCTGTATTCGTACAGTCTCTGCACTTGCCTATATGACAGCTCTGTGGATTGGCTGTCAGTCCAATCAATGCAGTCACGCTTTTTGTAGGATACATCAGCAAGCTGTCCGTAAGTGTAAGCCCAATCCGTTTGGTGCATTCCAATTCTTCAAAAATAACTTTTTGATACTGCAGCTTCAGATCCCCATATCCCGGACTGAACCGCGGTCTCAGATAAAAGATACTGCCCCCCGTTGACGCCTCTGCACAGATCTGTTCCTGAAGGATATTACAATAAGCCTCGATACAAGCCGCACCACACGCCTGCGTGATCGTCGCCTTCGTCATATTCAATATCTCATATTTCTGCAGGAGCTTGTCCGCCTCAAGTCCCAGCGTCGCCGCCATCAAAACCACATGCCCGCATTGTGCCAGATTCGCCGCCAGATTCCGGCTTTCGAAAGCAATTGTACGCTGGCTTCCCTTTAAGACTACAACCGACTCTGAAGCGCTGCAGGTATATATTTGATAGACATTTTTGGGCTGTACTGCATTCATCAGATCTGTGAGAACATCCTGAATCATCGTGTCCACACTGTCGTCCGGGATCTTGGTGCCATATCCCAGATATCTGTATATTTCCCTGATATTTACTCTCTGCCTGATATCTTCATTCCTGATTTCCATGTCTATCCCCCTTGCATGCACTGACACACAGATCAACCTTCACACTCCATCTACACAGCCATAAGCGCGCAGTATCACTGCGCGCTTAGCTGACTTAGGACTATTTTTGATTCTCTTTCTCCTCGCATCCGCAGGTATTGTTGTCTCCAAAACCTGCGAAACCACGCGGCTGCCCCATATCATTACCACAGCCACATCCGCTGCCTTGAGACGCACATGGTGTCGGAAATACATTTTCACGGCAGTCCGAATCATTGTCGCGTTCGCAATTACATGAACACATGCAATTGCTCCGATTGCTGCCATTTCCGCAGAAACACCACAATAAAATAATCCAAAACCAACAATTCATAAAAACAACTCCTCATGCATCAAGCACTTTTTCTAATACTTAATATATGAGGAGCGTGCATTTCGGTTACTTATATCTCTTTTTTATTTTTCCAAAATTTTCTCTTCTTATCCTCGGAATAATTTTTTTTCGGATATAGCGCATCGTATACGCTTCGCCTTTGTCTGCCAGCATTTGCAGCAACATTTCAAGTTTCCGTCTTGTATCTGGATGGATAAAGTTCTCAGAATTTCCACTCAGATAATATTTGAGCGGCATATCGTCAGTGTATTTTTCCTTGTTATAATTCTTTGAAGCAGCAATCCGGTCAATAAACATTTCCACAACATATCGATCTGGCATCTTCGCTGGAATAATTCCATCGCCTGCATGAGCGCTGTAATCCATCCAGTATTCATAGTGGTGTTTATTGCGCCCCTTGTGATGCAGCCATGCTGACGAGTATCCCTTTGCTTTCCGCTCCGCATTGTTGGGACTCTGCGTGCCCTGATAATACCGCGCACCAACAAAAAATTCACTTGGCGTATATTTGGAAAGATCGTGCAGCAATCCCTGCCAGTACAGTCCAACAGCAAAGCATCCTTTCATGACCATAAGTTTATGATGTGTAATTGTCTTAAAGTGTTTCCCAATATGCACTATTCACTACCTCTTTCGACTCCTTCTGTTTTTGCCGCCTGCATCTGCTGGCTTTTCTGACAGATCTGTCACATTTTTTGTCTGTATCTGCATCGCAGCTTTTTGCTGCAGTTCAGCTTCTGTGAGCTTTTTTCCCGTCAGAATCGTGATACTCCGCGGTGCTATATCAATGTATTCCATATTCTTATCTTCATCAAACACAACACTATTGACCGCTGTACTGAGCTCAGATCTCCACTTATGATTTGCGATGGATGGCAGGGCAAAACGGTGTGAATTCCAATGCATGTTGCAGGCCATAAAGATATAATCAGCTTCCCCCTCGTCATTCCGACCACAATACATGATACCGATATGTCTGCTGTAATACTCCATTTGCATTTTCCACGCTTCCTCACCATGATAGGAGAGATCAGGATAACCATAACCATATTTGTCGAGCGTCGTGAGATTCTCCTGCAAGTGCAGAATACTATGGCGTTTTCGGAAAGCAATCAAATCTCTCACATATGTATACAACTCCTGATTTCTGGAAAGCTCCCTCCAGTCAACCCAGCCTGTCTCATTATCCTGGCAATAACAGTTATTGTTGCCATTCTGACTGTTTCCAAACTCGTCCCCGGCAAACAGGAGCGGCGTACCCTGCGCAGTAAACAGCATACTCAGCGCATTTTTTATCTGCTTATCTCGAAGCTGTTTAATCGTCTTCTTGCGCGACGGTCCCTCCACACCACAGTTCCAGCTGAAATTATAATTCGTTCCATCAGTATTGTTTTCACCGTTTTCCTCATTGTGTTTCCGCTCATAGGAAACAAGATCTTTTAACGTAAATCCATAGTAATTTGTAATATAGTTGATGACACCACATTTGGGATTCGTGTTTCTCATATGATAGCAGAAACTTTTGAGCATATCCTGGTCGCCCTTCAAATACCTACGCATATCATACATGTATTCATCCCGATAGTACCCTAACACTTTCTTAGCAGGAACCATTTCCTTGGGATAAATTTCGTGCAGATAAAAATCTTCACACATAATCTTAGTGTCCGCCAGCAGCGGTTCTGTCGCAATCAGCGTCATTGGAAGTCTGCTGCCTTTGAGATGCACACCATCAACCTGATACTCTAAAACCCAGTATTTGATTATTTCAAGAATATATCCCTGCTTCACATGATCTGGAAAATAAAACTGCATGATAACTTCCATGCCATTTCGATGGAGCTCGCGCACCATACGGCGAAACTCCTCACAAGGATTGCCGCCTGCAGAGTAAGATGCCTTCGGCGCAAAATAGAACGCTTCCTTATACCCCCAGCAATTCAGCCTCTTTGCCCTCGGCGTCTCTTCGTCCAGTGGCAGTTTCTCATCAATATGCTTTACCTGATACTCAATCTGTGTCTTAATATTAACATCTGTGTCGTCCCACTCGCACTCCTCATACTCATAAACAGGCATCAGCTCAATAGAATTCACGCCGAGTTCCTTCAGATATGGGATTTTTTCCATAAGACCCTCAAAAGTTCCCTTTTTCTTTACTTTTGAAGACGGATGCCGCGTGAAACTCCTGATATTGAGACAGTACATAATACTTTCGGAATAAGGAATGTGCAGCGGCGCTGTCTCTTCCCAGTCAAATATGCCACGATCAAATCCTCCTCTCAGCAGAGGACGCGCAAACTCACCCAAACGCCATTTCTCATTTCCGACAATTTTTTTGGCGTACGGATCCACGAAAACATTATCTCCAATGAAAAAATTGTACTCACAATCACAGGCAGAGATTCCTTCCACCAGAATACAGTATATATTTCCGATTCTGTGTCTCTGATCAAACAGAATCCGCTCCTTTTGCTCAACACCTTTCCGATAGAAAATGATCCCACATTCTTTGTCCGAACTATTTACCATCGAAAAATTAATACCGGTCTCCTGAACGGAGGCCCCTAAAGGATATGGCTGTCCAATATTCATTTTTATCTTCTTCATAAAACCTCACTGTTGCAGCTGTTCAAATTTAATCAATAATAAGAGGTAGAAATTTGTAAATATCATCTCTGATAATAAAGTCAACTTTGCTGTTACGCTCAAACTCATTTTTAGAAAAAAGCACCTTAAGCTGTTCATGCTCCGGCGCTGAACTATACTCCAATCGGTCATTATACATATTCTTCCCGAGTATCAACAATACATCTGCAGCATCGCAAGCCATTGCCGCTTGTGTCATAAGTTCTGAATCCACACGCTCCCCGATCAGACGTATTCCAGGTCTGATTGCCACTTTACAGTGATCACAGTGTGGAATCCCCCTCGAATCAATGATATACTGAATATTAAAATCCTTATCACAATGTGGGCATTGGTTAACATTGATACTGCCATTTAACTCAATTACATTACTCAAATGGACACCCTGCGGAATTCCATGAAAATTCTGTGAGATCACTGCAGACAGTTTCCCCTGCTTCTGCAGTTTCAACAGTGCATCATAGGCAGCCGTGGAATGTTGCTGCATCCCAAGAATTTCCTTTTTGTAAAACCGATAAAATTTTTCTACTTTCGCGTTGAAAAAACTCGTCGAAAGCATATCCTCCGGGCAAAATCCATATTCCTCCTCAACACGATAATTTTCAGAATCAGAGTCAAGATCACACCCTCCGCCTTCCACAAGCATTTCAATACCAAGAACTGCCACAATGTTATGGGAATTCTTAATTTTTTTCTTTATATAATTGATAATCTTTTCATCTGTTCTGATTTCCATTTCAGTACCTCGGTCTGCCATATCAAATGACATCCTCTAAATTTATGGATCGCAATATTCAGTACCTTTATATTATGATACTCGCTTTTTATGCTCCGTGTCAAGTAATTCAAGTGTTATTTACATTCTTTTCGTAACAGTTCAGCCTTCGGCTTCCTGTTACAGGCATCAAGCCTGGCTTGATACATCTCAACCTTCACGCTTTCTCACGGACTTCGCAGCGTAGTGCGAAGTCCTGGGCTGAACTGTAACTTCTTTTCAAACTACATAGTGGCAAATTATCAGAAAAAATATTATTTTTCTATTGATTATCTGACACTTTTGTACTAACATAGTATATAGATGCATTTTATTGCTCAACCAAACTTAACAAAGGAGGTAACCGTATGGAAGGCTTAAAGAATATCATGGAGGATGATGTGGAAGAACAATTGAATAAACTGCTTCCCACAATGCCAAATATTTGTTCTTGCGAGACCTGCCGATTAGATATGGCAACCTATGCGCTGAACCGATTAAAGCCTAATTATGTAAGGACAAATACCGGTGCGTTATTTCATAAATTAAATACCTCATCTACGCAGGCCAAAACTGAAATTCTCACTGCTGTTGTCACAGCAATCAATATAATAGGCGCCCATCCCCATCATGATTAAAATGACATAAAACGCGTCTTAGGCGCTTGTGTATCTTCACACAAGCGCATTATATATTCTTTTCACAGATATCATTTAAACAGCACCTGTCGCAATAAGGCTTTGTTCTCGCTGTACAGACCTCGCGTCCATGGTCAACCAGCCGATGGCAAAACTGATTGCCCTCTTCCGGCGGAATAATTTCCCACAAAGCCATCTCTACTTTTTTTGGTTCCTTGATGTGATCTACCAGTCCTATACGGTTTGTAAGCCGGATACAATGTGTGTCTGTTACAATCGCGGGCTTACCGAATACATCTCCCATGATCAGGTTTGCGCTCTTTCTGCCCACTCCCGGAAGTTTTAACAATACATTGAAATCGTCCGGCACCTGAAAATCGAAATCATCGCGAAGCATCTTCATGCAGCCGCTAAGATCTCTCGCTTTGCTATGCCCCAATCCGCATGGCTTTACAATGCGTTCAATATCCTCCACATCAGCATCCGCAAGCGCTTCTATTGTCGGATACTTTTCGTAAAGCCCTTTCACAACCACGTTCACCCTCGCATCTGTACACTGTGCGGCCAGCCGCACACTCACCAGCAGCTTCCACGCCTCATTGTAATCCAATGTACAATCCGAGTCGGGATATTCCTTTTTGAGGCGTTCTATGACTTCAAGCGCCAGTGCCTTTTTTTGCTTTTTGCTTTTTCTCCTCATTTTATCTTTCCTGTATTGGTGCTGTTAATTCTTTAAACTTTCTCTATAAAATTGTTTAAACTCTTCATATCCTTCAGCCATAAGCTGCTCTTTCTGGAATTTTTTGTTCTTGTTCATACGTGCCACAAGCACCTGGGCGCCACTCTGCCGGTCTTTCTGCGCCTCCGCAATAATGTTGCAGAGATCTGCCCCCGATACACCCTTCTCAATCAGATATGCCACTTTTTTACTCTGATTTGGCACCTTAAAACCATTCTCCATTAAAATAAGTATGATGCGCTCAAATCCAATCGAAAAGCCGCAAGCAGGCACATCCTTTCCTGTAAATCTGCCTACCATCTTGTCATATCTGCCGCCGCCGCCACAGCTTGCGCCAAATTCAGGCATTGCAATTTCAAATATTGTTCCAGTATAGTACGACATGCCACGCACTAATGTCGGATCAAATACAAGTTTAAAATAATCTCCCTTGGTGGCATTGACACTCTCGATAATTTCCCGGAAACCAGCCTTAACATCCTCTTCCAGGAAACCAGTCATCGTTTCCTCAACAAATGCAAGTGCGTCCTCGGACGCATTAATTCCCCTGAAAAGTGCGAGATATTTGTTAACACTTTCACTGCTGTACCCACTCTCAAGCAGTTCGCGCTCCACACCCTCGAATCCAATTTTGTCCATCTTATCAAGCGTGATAAAGATATTGTCATAATTCTCCTCGTTAAATCCGCTGTATGCCGCCATCGCTTTCAGGATTCTTCTGTCATTAATCCGAATCTCAAAATTTTTAAATCCCAGCTTGCCCAGCGTTGTCGTTGTCGCAAGAATCAGCTCGATCTCCGCAAGATTTGACTCCTCTCCAAGAATATCAATATCACACTGCATAAACTGGCGGTATCTGCCCTTCTGTGGTTTATCCGCCCTCCACACATTTCCCATCTGCAGCGCCTTAAAAGGTGATGGCAGGTCATTTGCATGATTCGCATAATATCTCACAAGAGGAACCGTCAGATCATAGCGCATCCCAAAATCAACAACATCTGCCTCTGTGCGGGCCGTCTCCAGATTAAGCTGTGCTCCTCTCTTCAATACCTTAAAAATTAGTTTTTCATTCTCGCCGCCCTGCTTGCTGCTGAGATTTTCAATATTCTCCATACAGGGTGTTTCCATCGGCGTGAAACCAAACGTTCCATAAGTTTCCCTGATCACACCCATCACATAATCGCGGATCTGCATTTCCTCTGGCATAATATCCTTCATGCCATTCACAGGCTTCTTATTCAGTGCCATAATTGTACCTCATTTCCCTAATATATAATCAATTCATTATCCATAATCATTCTCATTGTCAGACTTTCTGTCATACCATTCCAGTCATGCCGCCCAGCGGCACAAACAATCAGTGAAGAACGTCGATGTGAAGCTTTAGTCACATCCAAAATTCCTGGTGGTCCCCTTTGCCCATGGGCTGCCCACGTCACAGCGGCCATGATGATATTGTGTACTTACAGTGCCCTCCTGCTGCTCCTCTGATACATTTACTTTGATACGGCTTACCCCGTTCACTGTTTTGCTGTCCAGCATATTGATGATATCATCGATTTCCTGCTCCTGCTGATCTTTTTTCTTCGCCTCGAGTTCATCCATATCTTCCAAACCACTAAATACTGCCATATCCGGTTCCTCCTCTTCGTATCGGGAACCCTGAATAGTTCCCTATCTATTATCGTATCATAGCATACATTTCGTTCGAATGCAAGTTCTATTTTCACAGACCACTTTCTACATCGGCTAATAAATTACCATTCCCCATAACCTCTGCCAAACTCCTGTCATGACCAGTATACCTATCACACCAATCACCACACCACCAATCTGCTCCGAAAGCCTGCCCATATCTGATAATTTCGGGTTATTATATCTCCATCCGATCAGGAAAAAATGCACTTTATGCGGATAAAGGACCGTCACGATTCCCATAATATAAATCATCATTCCCACCAGGTTTATGTACCATTCAGAGATTGTTTCCCCACGATCATAATAAATCCTGCACAATGCCTGACAATAAGTTGTGTCGCTTATTTCTGCCGCTTCGTTGTTGACCAAAATCTGAACCTGGTTCCAGCCGATCGGAAGACCATCCAAATCCATTAAATATGTCCCGTTCCATATTCCGGTCAGTGATGTTCCATCCGGAAAAACAAAATTCAGCAAATCCCCATCTGCTTTTACAGTAACCGTTCTACTGCCCCCGTCTGACACAATTTTAAAATCACTGTCTGTGACGCGTTCTATATAATCAGACGAATTTCGTTCATATCGGTTTTTGCTGATTTTGTAATAGAACTTTTCTCCTACATATATCCCTTTTCTCAATGTAAAATACCAGCCCACCAACACAGAAACAATTGCAACAGCGATGACTACCGCCAGCATAATTCGCTTTTTTATGTTTTTTTCCATTTTTTCCACCTTATATTTCACCAGAGCATGTTTGAGAAATGCTTCCTGCAGCTCCTATATGTTCTGCTTATTGCTCAGGTATCTGATGCAGACGCCATTCACATGAAGCACATCTCCCTCGAGCCGTCTTGAGAACATGATCTTGCTGTCCTCGTCCTTGATCACCTCAAGATCTTCCCCGCTGCTGTTCACGATTACCTCAAGCGTCTCCCCCCAGCCCATCTTCTGGAATTGGATCACTCTCGGATCTGCATAATCCGCTGGAAAATGAAAATTGCGCTCCCGCATGAGCGGTTCTTCTTTTCTGAGCTTGATGAGCTGCTTTGTCATGGAAATCTGCTCATTGTATTTGCCCTGCTCAATATCGGTCCATGGCATACAGCGGCGGCAGTCCGGATCAAAACCGCCCTCCATGCCGATCTCCGTTCCATAATAGATACAGGTGCTGCCTGGCATCGTAAACAGCAGTGCAAACAGGCAGTTATACTCATCAAGGCCGCTCGTCACATTCCGGAGGCGGATCGTATCATGGGAGTCAAGCATATTAAAAAGTACATCATTCGTCTGCTGCATATAATTTGTATAACAGCGGTTGATCATAAACTCGAAATCTTCTCCGGTCAGGCTCTTATCGAGGAAAAAGTCTTTCATGCTCCCCGCAAGCGGATAATTCATAACGGAATCGTACTCGTCTCCCCGAAGCCATGGCATCGCATCATGCCAGATCTCACCCAGAAGATAGATGTCTGGCTTGATTGCTTTCAGGGCCTTTCTAAGCTCCTTGCAGAATACATGGGACACTTCGTTCGCCACATCCATGCGGATACCGTCCACATCGTACTTTTTCACCCATCCGCAAGCCACACTGATCAGATACTCACGCACGGCTGGATTGTTGGTATTGAGCTTTGGCATCGCGTCAAGAAAGGCAAACGTGTACAATTGTCCTCTTCTCGCCGCATCCCACTGGTTGGACAGCGGCCACTCGTTGATCATAAACCAGTCAAAATATTTCGAATCACGCCCGTTTTTCAGCACATCCTGCCATGGTTTAAAGAAATATCCACTATGGTTAAATACTGCATCGAGCATCACACGGATTCCTCGTTTGTGCGCCTGCTCCACGAAATTTTTCATCGTTTCATCGTCACCAAAATGATGGTCGATCGTTTCGTAATCTGTCGTGTCATATTTATGATTGGATGGCGCTTCGTTGATCGGCGTCGTGTAAATTCCTGTGATTCCCAGATCCTTTAAATAGTCGAGCTTGTCCGTCATACCCTTTAGATCTCCGCCGTAAAAATCACGGTTTCCAACGCCGGCCTCGTATTTCCATTCCTTTGTATTTTCAGGATTCCGGGACGGATCTCCGTTGCAAAAACGTTCTGGGAAGATCTGATACCACACCGTCTCATTCACCCACTGCGGCACCTTGTTGACATCGACAGGATTCATCCACGGCATGGTAAAACACTGTCTGCTGCGCCCTTTGATCTGCATCTGTTCCTCGTTGACAAATCCGTCCTCAAAATAATACCAGCGCTCTGTCTCAGTCACCAGTTCAAAATAATACTTCAATCTTTTAAATGCAGGCTTGATCGTCGTCGTCCACCAGAGCTGGTACTTCAGACGTTTCTTGAACGGAATATTTGCCTTTTCGCCTGTCCACTCTTCTCCGCCGCCTAAAATTCCGTTTGCAAACGGATCGCCATAAACAATATTTACTTCCTTGACATCATATCCTGTCTTGAGATTGATGATCAGCTGATTCTCATCAAGCATATAACAATAATTATCGACTGTTCTGTGATAAACTGATGCAAAATCCATATTTGTACCTTTCCCTTTCCGTTATAAAATACCTGAAACTCCTGAAACGTCTAAAACTGTTCCCGAAAAAGATGTTTTGATCTGCTGTTCCCGAACAGTCCCCCACTAATTATGCACTTCACACTTCGCAGGAATGCCTGAGGAAAACGTTTTCCAAGCCATTTTTTCATAAGGCTCCCAACTCTCCTTGGAAGCCTTATCCTCATTATATACAATGCTGGAAATAATTTCAACCAGAAAGTGATAAAAATTAAAAATCTATGCAAAACCTGCTATCGCCACTTCTTATTAGCTCTTTTCTTTTATCGCTCCCCTACTTGCCAAATAAGTCCGAATGGGTTCCAGTCCTATATAACATAAGTCTATCACCTTCTACACGATACACAAGCAACCAATCAGGTGTTATATGACATTCGCGTTTATTTATATAGTTCCCTTTCAGACCATGTTCTTCATTTTTAGGTGGTAATGTTTCTGGTATTGCTAAAGTATCAATGATATTTTGTAATAAATCCATATTACAGCCACGCTTTTTACATAGTTTATAATCTTTCTTAAATTTCCCGGTAGGCGTGATTTCTAACATTTTTAATCCTCCATATCGGCAAATAAATCGGCTGCGCTGTTATATCTTTTTCCCGTTCCGTTTGCTAACATTTCATCACCTTCTTTAAATGCTTCTAATGTTTCTTTGTTTGGTATTTCCTCCCCATCGGTCATACCATGCAAATAGCCTTGTAGATAAGAAACAATATAACCAATTTTATAGTCTGGTATATCATTTAAAATTTGAATGGCTTGTTCTCTCTCACTCATGCAAATACCTTCTTTCATTATTAATATCTATATTATATGTAAATTTCTACAATATTTCAAGCATAACTAAAAGCCGTTTGTTAGAATGTCTACATTTTTTTATGTTAAAGGAAATTGCGTTGTAATGTAGTGGTCATCAACAAAAAAGCCTATGGATTTTTTGCTAGGGGAATGAGCTGGCATTCCCATTTTTTAGCTGCGGGAGAACTACCATTTATTCAAATTATGATTCACGTTTCACGCATTGAACTATTTCGCTCCATTTCATTAATGTTCTATAACTTGCGATGCCCTCTTGTTTGTATTTTTGTAAAATGTTATGATACTAGTAAGAATCTAAGGGGTTGTTGAAAGTTAACTTGTATATCCAGCAGACTATTAAAAAGTTATTTTTGAACAGTTCCTAAAGGCGTAAAATTTGCAAGAAAGGGTGAGGCGAAGTATGCGAAAAAAAGAAGCGTCAATTTTAAACAATCAGTCAAAATCCGAGGCAAAGAAGCTGGAGGATTATATGAGCCAGGTGATGCGTCAGAATGGTATGCAGTTCTGGGAACTTGATATGACGGGACGCAGAATGGAGGGCATGAATGTCTTTGGTGGAAAAAGCCTGGCGGGGGTATCAAAAAAGGATATTGAGAATGTACCGGAAGCACTGTTTGATCAGGCGGTGATTTTGGAGGAGGACTGGGAAAAATGTCAGGAGATGTTTAAAAAACTTTACAGTGGGGAGGAGCATACACGGGTACAATGCCGTACTTGGTCAAATAAAGTGCAGGATTATGTCTGGTATGAATATAATTTTTCAATTATAGAGAAGAAAAATGGTGTTCCGGTTCGTGCGATTGTTACAAGCAGGGATATTTCTTATCAGAAAAGGATAGAGCAGATTTATGAGGAAGAGCAGAAGATTCTTTTGACAGCAGATGACTCGCTGATTTCTTTTAGCCGTGTGAACATTACGCAAAACAGGGTGGAGAGGCTACTTGCCAGGGGAAAGGATATTGTATTTGAAAATACTTCGGATGTCTTGGATTTTAGAAAGAGGGCGAAGTATTATTTTGATGATATTCTGATGTCTGACCAGGATAATTATGAGCTTTCCATAGAGGGACTGCATGAATTATACAAGTCAGGTGTGCAGGAAATTGAAAAGTACTATATTGCAAGGCGAAAGAGTGAGCAGCGGTACTCATGTATCCGGGTAAACGGAAGGATACTAGAGCATCCGGGAAGCGGTGATGTAATAGCCTTTTTTTATAACAGAGATAATACGTTAGCCTATACGAACCGCTTGACAACAAAGTCGATTCTGGAACGGGATTATGAAACTGCAGGTGTTATTTATGCCAACACAGGCCAATATCGGATTATTACGGAAGTAGAAGG
>DKVL01000094.1:43071-49060 GCA_002491195.1 Lachnospiraceae bacterium UBA7179 | reverse complement strand
TTTTCATTCATGCGTTTATTCTGGGGACATGTGGTGCTGGGATATATAACGGAGGGAATGGTTCGTGTTGTCTGTAGTGGTTATGCACGCAGGTATCATGCGGGTGAATCTTTCTGGATTATGCCTGATGTTCCGCATGCAATTGAGGCGGACAAGGGTGCGGCGTATTCTATGGTCAGTGTATGTATCGATTGTCATGTTATGCCAGATCAAGCGGGACAGGAAATGTTTCAGTTAAAGAAATTGATCCTGGAAGCGCCAGAGAAGATGCTGACCATTCATGATATGGCAAAGTACATCAATATCAGTCCCTATCATATGATTCGGCAGTTTAGGGAAGTCTGCGGATTGACACCACATCAGTTTCAGATCCAGTGCAGGGTGCGGAGAGCCCAGAGATTGCTGCAGGAGGGAAAAAGCGTGGTCGAGGCGGCGTATGAGACAGGGTTTTATGATCAAAGCCACTTCGACCGATGCTTCCGCAGAATTGTAAGGTTGACACCAAACGAGTATAAAGCCGCTATTATCAATGTTCCATAAAGGGTCAACTATGTGCTAGCAGAGTGCAGGAATGAATTTGGCAAAAAGGTTAAGCCCTTCTTTTCCAGCATGGACTTCATGAGGGATGCTGGCTGGTATGATGGAAATGGTTCCGACTTCATAGGAGATCGTGCTGCCATCGATTATACAGATGCCAGAACCGGCAATCACTTCGTGGGTTTCCAGCTGTGTTTTGTGAATGTGATTCAGGATGCTTTTGTCTGGCGCAATGCGGACGAGATGGTAGCTGAACTGGCCATCAGTGTCTTTGGCGGTGATGATATGTTTGAGCTCCACACCCTCAAATGTTGGGTGCTTTGACCATGAAATATCTGCAAACAGCGCAGATTTTCCAGGCAGTTTTAATGTCCCGTTGTTAAATGCTTCAAATAATTTGTTGTCCATGAATAGACCTCCTTGAATAAATAATGATTTGATAAATGGTTTGTATATTGCTGATCACACCCAAAATACAGATTAAGAGTTATCATATGGGTGTGACAAGAGTTATTTTACCAGCAAAAAAGCGGGTTAGGATTGGATAAAATTGCGTTAAAAGACAGGAAGGTGGAAAATGATGGAATGTACAATAAGAAAGTGGAAAATGACAGATGCTTCAAATCTGGCAGAGATGTTGAACAATAAAAAGATTTTGGACAATCTGCGAGATGGGCTTCCTTATCCTTATACGACAAAAGATGCGGAGGATTATATTCAGGCGATGCTGTCTGCTGACCAGACGAAAACCTTTGCGTTTGCAATAACAGTCGGAGACAAGCTGGTTGGCAGTATCGGCGTGTTTCGGTGTGAGAATATTCATTTCAGAACGGCTGAGATGGGATATTATATCGGGGAGCATTACTGGGGAAAAGGTTTGGGGACGAGTGCAGTAATGCAAGTGTGTGATTATGTGTTCGGACATACTGATATCATTAGAATCTTTGCAGAGCCATTTGCCTATAACGCAGCGTCTTGCCGTGTCCTGGAAAAGGCAGGGTTTCAGTTTGAAGGACTTCTGCGCAGCAATGCTGTCAAGAATGGAAATGTGCTGGATATGAAGATGTATGCACGAGTATCATATGCATAAAATACCAAAAGGAGTTTGTTATATGAGATATATTTGGATTGATGAATATTTGCTGGAAAAAGCTGGTGTGACGAAAGACCTCAAGAAAGAATGGAACTGGATTCGCTATCAGATTGGTGGCAAGTTATTTGCTGCAGTCTGTCTGAACGAGAAGGACGAACCTTACTATATTACACTGAAGCTGGAGCCGGAGGAGGGTGATTTCCTAAGGAAGCAGTATGAGGATATCGTTCCGGGATATTATATGAATAAAGTACACTGGAATTCTGTGAAACCTGATGGAGCGGTTCCCGATGAGCTGCTCAAAGACCTGTTGGACAAATCCTATCAGCTGGTGCTTGGAGGATTGAGCAAGAAGAAACAGCAGGAAATCCTGGGGGATATTTGATATAAAATATGTGCAGGATCTATGCTATTTTTAATGGAATTATGGTGAAATATAGACAAATACACGATTTGCTGATATTATAAAATTATCTTATTTCTATGTAAAGGAAAAGGAATAATCATTTTATGTGGTGATATCGTGTTATGAGTGTTGTATTTTTGGGAATTGAAATTTGTGGAATTATTACGATTATTGTTGCACTGCTGCTTCTGCTCAAGGGTGATGGCTCCAGGGAGCAGAAGCTTATGCAGTATTTCCTGATTGGTTCACTGATACAGAATGTAGGTTATCTGTTGGAACTAACTGCTCCTACGCTGGAGGCAGCTCTGGTGGCCGTCAAGATTGAGTATCTGGGTTCCTTGACAATCCCAATCAGTTATTGTTATTTCATATTCAGCTATTGCTACGAAAAAACGCCGAAAAAAATTTTATTCGTTTTGAAAGTAGTAGATGTCTTCGTTTTTGGTCTTGTTTTCACTTGTGATTTGCATCATTTGTATTACCATAATATAGAATGGATAGAGAATATCAATAGATATGGCGGTTATCTGAATCTGGATTATGGACCAGGATATTGGATTTTCATGCTGTTTGGTACGGCTGTGCCATATGTCATGTCCCTGTATGCCCTGGTTCATGTCTGTGTTAAAATGCCAGAGTATGCCGCGGACAGAAAGTGCAAACTGATTTTTGTACTTTCTTCTTTGCCAGTGTTTGCGCTGTACATTTATGCTATGAAACTGATACAGATTTATGATCTGACACCGGTTGTTTTGGGGTTGGTGCTCTCGGGAGTCGTGATACTGATCTGGAGCAGGAAGGTGTATGATTTCAGCAGTCTGGCTTTTGGGATACTGCTGGACAGCATGAGTGACGGCGTGATCGCACTCGATGAACAGAGGCAGATTACCAATTATAATCCGGCTGCAGCTAAAATTTTTGCGGATCTGAGCAGCCACATGATCGGAAAGCCGATCGAGATGCTGGCGGGACTTCCAAAAGAGATGCTGGAAGAAGGGGCGAAGAAAGGATTTAGCCTGAATGGCTGTTTTTATCAGGAACGAGTGGAGCCAATTCTGGATAAATTCGAGAAAAATAAAGGCTATGTTGTCCTGATTTATGATATTACGGAGACGGAAAATTATATCGAAGAGATGAAACAGGTGCGGGAACAGGCAGAGCAGGCCAATCTTGCAAAGAGCGCATTTCTTGCCAATATGTCCCATGAGATTCGGACGCCGATGAACGCGATCGTGGGGCTGAGTGATATTATCATGGAGGAGAGTAGGGGACACAGTGTGTATGAGTACGCCTGCGATATCAAGTCCGCTTCGCGTAATCTCTTAGCGTTGATCAACGATATTCTGGATCTGTCGAAGGTGGAATCGGGCAAGATGGAACTGGTTATGACAGAATATCATGTGAAATCGCTTGTGGATGAGGTTCTCAATATGATGGACGTGGTGGCGTCGCAGCGCGGACTTGAATTGAAAAGGGAGTTTGATATGATGATGCCTTGTCGGTATCTGGGTGATGAAGGCAGGGTGAAACAGATTTTGATTAATCTTTTAAACAACGCGTTAAAATTTACGAAGGAGGGGTATGTTACACTTTCTGTTGCTGGAGAGCGGGGAGAGACAGAGGAGACGGAGCATCTGCTATTTCGGATTGAGGATACAGGGTGTGGGATACGAGAAGAGGACTTAAAGGAGATCTTTGAAAATTTTAAGCAGGTGGACTCCAAGAGAAACCGCATGGCGGAGGGAACTGGGCTGGGGCTTCCGATCACGAAACATTTGGTAGAGTTGATGCAGGGGACAATCCAGGTAGAGAGTGTGTATGGGGAAGGCACTACATTTCTTGTGCAAATCCCGCAGAAAATCGTGGACAGCAGACCTGTGGCTGAGGTTTCGGCGGCAGCGGTCAAGATGGAGGAGAAACTTGAGCCATTTACGGTGGCGAACTGCAAGGTGTTGGTGGTAGATGACAACGCCATCAACAGAAAAATCGCAAAGATTGTTCTGCAGTCCTATGGTTTGGAAATTACCGAGGCGGAGAGTGGAGCAGCGGCGATTGCGCTTGTGCACCAGACTTGTTATGATATCATTTTTATGGATCATATGATGCCGGAGATGGATGGGATCGAGGCGGTACAGATCATCCGCAGTGAATGTGGGGAGAACGGATCGCATCCAGTGATCATCGCGCTGACCGCAAATGCCATGGAAGGTGTTAAAAAGACTTTTCTCGAAAACGGGTTTCAGGATTTTCTCGCGAAACCATTGGATAGGAAACTGCTGCATGAGGCCTTGTTGAAATGGATTCCTGCAAAAAAGATTACAGCAAGTGAAGCATGGTTGGATATTGGGAAGGTTGATAACAGCAGGAGTATGGAATTTCAAGATGTTGTGATTGAAGGGATTGACACAGATGAAGTAGTCAGGCGCTATTCCGGCAGTGCTGCGGATTATATTGAACTGCTGAATCTGTATTGTCTGGAAGGGAAGCGGAAACTGTCTGTTTTGGAGAAACTTTGGGAAAAGCGAGACTACAAGTCTTATGGAATAGAAGTGCATGGCTTGAAGAGTGCCTCCGCCAATGTGGGCGCCATGGGAGTGTCAGTTCGTGCCAGGGAGCAGGAAAAGGCAGTAGACAGAGGAGATACAGCGTATGTCGATGCACATATACAGGAACTTCTAACGGCGTATAAAGCGCAGATTGATCATATTTCCAACTTTCTCATGCATCGCCGGGAGCGAAACGATGTGGGAGAGAAAAGACAGCTGATCGGCGATGTAGAATGTATGCATCTGATTAAGGAGGCATTGGAAAGTCTGGAAAATTTTCATGCAAAGGACTGTGCCTGTAAAATCGAGGAACTTTTGACTTATCAATTGCAGTTTGATATAGAGAAAAAGCTGACAGAGATTCAAGGATTGTTAAAGCTGTACGAAGACGAGGCGGCAGAACAGGCGCTGAGGGAACTTCTTGGGATAGAAGATACTCTTTGAACGTGTGTATTTCATATATGACGAACGGTCGTTAGAGCGTGGATAAAGAAAGGGGAAAATGGAACATGATGGAGAAAATGAGAATATTAGCGGTGGATGATAACGCGATCAGTCTTGCCACGATTGAGCAGGAGTTGAAAAGGGACTATGAGGTGATTCCAATGAATTCGGGAGAACGCGCTTTGCAATATCTGCGGAGGGAGAAACCGGATCTGATTCTCATGGATATACAGATGGCGCAAAAGAGTGGTATCGAGACGCTGCGGGAAATCCGTGGAATGGAGAAATATAAGGATATTCCAGTGATGATGCTCACCTCAAAGCAGGATAAAGCATCGGTGGTGGAGAGCTCTAAGCTTGGAATTTATGACTATGTGATCAAACCCTTTCATGGAGAAGAACTGCACAGGCGGATTGACCGTATTTTAAAAGAGCACAGGTGATACAGATGGTAGGAAGGAGGGGGATGACAGTGTGACAACGAGAGAAGAGGCATTAAAATATGGGCTTACTTTTCAGGACGTGTATCAGGATGCCCCGTTTCATGACACAAACTGGATCCTGGTGCGATACAGGAAAAATAAGAAGGCGTTCTTGTGGACTTATGAATATCAGGGACAGATGCGAATCAATGTCAAAGTCGATCCGGAATGGAGAGATTTCTGGAGGCATACATACAAGTCTGTGATTCCAGGCTACCATCAGAATAAGGCGCATTGGAATACAGTGATTCTCGATGGGAGTGTTCCTGATGAGGACGTGAAACGGATGATAGCGGAGAGTTATGATCTGATCAGAAACGAATCTAAAAACGGGGGATAACATTTTATGGCAATTCAATACGAAGTAACAGTGATTGATATGTTACTGTTCACAGGTCAGGAATGCGCTGAACTGCGCATTCCGTGAGAAAACGTACCGATTGAGATGCAAAAATCTATTTGCGCGACGAACGAAGTTCGT
>DKVL01000094.1:34143-42779 GCA_002491195.1 Lachnospiraceae bacterium UBA7179 | reverse complement strand
TACTGAAACGGAGTGAACAGTAACATTGATATGATGAATAAGGTAAAATATCCATAAAAAAGAGTTGCATTCAGAACAAATGTGTGATATGATAAAAGCGAACAAAAATTTGGAAATTCTGTTCGATGATATCTTATCACACTTTTTTTTGTGAGCGCGCAGTTGACGTCATGTAGTTGATGTTATGTATAGAGGTTAGAAGTATGGACAATCTTATTTCAAACAAAATAACAGCATGTGAGGACGACACCGTTATAAGATGCAGGAAGAATCATGGTCTTGATGAAAAATCCAATATTGAACTGCGGACAACATCGACGCAGACGATTATGGAAAAGCTTTCCATCCTGACAGATGCAGCCAAATACGATGTGGCGTGTACCAGCTCAGGTGTGGACAGGAAAGGAAACGGGCGCGACATGGGCAACTGTGTTTCAGCAGGCATCTGCCACAGTTTTTCTGCAGACGGCCGATGTATCTCGCTCTTGAAGATACTGATGTCAAACGAGTGTGTCTATGATTGTAAATATTGTGTGAACCGCAGAAGCAATGATGTGCCGCGTGCAACTTTCACACCGGATGAAATCTGTGAGTTGACCATGAATTTTTACAGGCGTAACTATATCGAAGGACTGTTTTTGAGCTCGGGGATTATCAACAACCCAAGCTACACGATGGAGCTGATTTATAAGACGTTGTACAAGCTGAGAAATGTGTATCGTTTTCGAGGCTATGTGCATGTGAAAGGGATTCCGGGGGCAGATCCGATGTTGATTCAGCAGATCGGATATCTGACGGATCGAATGAGCGTCAACCTGGAGCTTCCCACAGCAGAGGGGTTGGAAAAACTTGCACCCAACAAACACAGAAAGACGATCCTCACACCAATGCGGCAGATTCAAAACGCCATTGCGCAGGGAAAGCAGGAGCTTGCGCTGTATCGAAGTGCACCATCGTTCGTTCCTGCGGGACAGTCCACACAGATGATCATCGGAGCGACACCGGAGAGCGATTATCAGATTATGTCGGTTGCGGAGGGACTGTATGACAAGTTCGGCATGAAGCGTGTATTTTATTCGGCCTATGTGGGTGTTAATGAGGACAAAGCGCTTCCGTCAGTGCAGACAGCGTCACCGCTTCTGCGTGAGCACAGATTATATCAGGCAGACTGGCTGCTGCGGTTTTATCAGTTCCGGGTAGAGGAGTTATTGAATGAAAAGCATCAGAATTTCAATGTGCTGCTGGATCCGAAGTGCGACTGGGCGCTGCAGCATCTGGAACAGTTTCCAGTGGAGATCAACAAGGCGGATTATCAGATGCTCCTGCGCGTGCCGGGAATTGGAGTAAAGAGCGCACAGCGCATCTGTAAGGCGAGAAAAAGTGGAGCGCTTAATTTTGACAATCTCAGGAAAATTGGCGTGGTCTTAAAGCGCGCTTTGTACTTTATTACCTGCAATGGGAAGATGATGTATCCCACCAGGATTGAGGAAGACTATATCACACGGAATCTCCTGGCAGAGCATGAAAAACTTCCGTTTGATAAGGATGGAATGACATACAGGCAGTTGTCACTGTTTGACGATGCGCAGGAGAATGTGGATTTGTTTGGGAAAATAAGCTGATTGTTATGCGTCAATATATGTTTGCTGTATGTTTTTACTTAAAAAATACTGTAATAAAAAACAAGTTTTATGCAGGTTGTGGACATGTCCACGTATGCAATGTGTGTATATATAGCGCAGAAATAAAGAGCTGTAGGAAAAGAGACAGTGGAAGTGGAGCGGTATACTGGTGCGTGTCATGGTGATGGGGGGATGGATCGTATGGAAGAGTATGTTTTACTATGTGAGGACAGCACAGAGGGGATTCTTACAGGTGTCTATGAGGCATATCAGTTCAAAAAGAAGAGGGGAATAAAAAGTCATGACTGTATTCATCTTGCAACGAAAGAACCTGATATACAGCGATTGTTTACAGAATACAACAATATAGAGATAAATCATGAGAAAGCGGAAAAAGTTACAGACACCATAATTCGACAACTGGGAAACGAGACTTGGTACAGACTCAGCATGGCGATGGTATCCTGTCTTGAAGAGAAGGCAGATGCAGTGTACCATACGATTGTGTTAGGTTTAAAAATGCAGGACAAACACATAACGGACAGATTGCAGGAGGACTGTGTACATCAGGTTTTCCAGTGTGCGAGGGCATCCGACAATGAACTGTGTCATCTGAAACAATTTCTGCGCTTTTCAGAGCTGCAAAATGGGATGCTGTATGCCAAGATCGATGCAAAACACCATATCCTTCCGTTTCTGATGCCGCATTTTGCCGACAGACTGCCTGCGGACAATTTTGTGATCTATGATGAGAGGACACAGACTTTTGGGCTGCACGCGCGTTTTAAGAAGTGGTATCTCATGCAGGGAGCAGATTTTGACGAGGAAAAGCTGGTTTATTCGGAAGTGGAGGAGGAGTATCAAAAGTTAATCAGGCAGTTTTGTGACAGTATCGCAATCGAGGCACGCATTAATCCAAAGCTGCAGATGAATATGCTGCCGCTGCGCTTTCGGCCAAATATGACGGAGTTTAGGAAAGGAAATAACAACGATTTGTGAGAAATTGCAAAGTGTTGTCAAGGTTTTATAGTGTTTTATTTAGAGATCTTAAAATGGCATTAACAGTTTTTTACGATCAAGTGATGGGATAGATTCAATAATAGGCTAAATATTTTCCAGGATTCGTATATCCACAGCTGTGTAATTGTACTCTTTCTCAGGGAGTTTGCTGGAAGTGAGATATGTAAAAAGCAGGTCAAGCGGTTTCCTGCCCTGGATGCGTGGCTGTTGGCAGATTACTGCAGATAAGACGCCTTCCCGCAAAAACTGTTCTGTTGTGTCAGCTTTATCAAAAGCAATCACGCATAGCTGATCCGCTAATCCGAGAGATGTGATCGCACGACAGCCGCCATATACACCGCCGGCAGCAAAAAAGAGCGCATTGATTTCAGGATGTGCTTTCAATAGGCATGAAGTTTGTTCATAACTCTCAATTTCGTCGTCTTGTGTCTCGATGATCGATACAATGTGCATATGATCACAGTAAGGTGCGAGCGTGTCAATAAAGCCGGCGATACGCTCTGTATGGCAGAGGATATCTGATGATCCGGTAACGATTCCAATATGAACGGAATCGTGAGTCATCAGCCGCATCAGACCGGCAGCAGTAGCACCGCTTTTGGTGTAGTTGCTTCCTACATAAGCGATTCGCCTGGAATTTTCAATGTCAGTATTTAAAGTTACAACGGGAATTCCCTGTTCGTAAAGCTCATTGATGCGAGCGCGAATGCGGTCATCATTGTATGGCGCAAGTGCAATGCCGTTAACTTCCTCGTGAAGTAGTTCGTCGATTGCGCTTAACTGAGCCTCCACACTGATGGGAATCTGTTTTACGAGGACTACGCAGTTATATCCGGCTAAGTCCTCCGCTTTTTCGTTGACGCCCTTTAGAACATCGGCAAAAAAGGGATTGTCTGTGGAAAACAGGATAACGCCAAGCTTTAATTTCTTTTTTTGGGCAGCAAGTGCTAAACCCGCTTTGTTTGGCTTGTAATCGAGTGCTTTTGCGATCTCATTGATTTTCTCCGCAGTGGTGGGATTGACGGAGCCCCGGTTGTTGAGAACCCTGTCAACAGTTCCGCGTGATACGCCAGCCAGTGCAGCAATCTCCTTTATTGTTGCCATAGTGTTCCTCCCATTATATGTATATGCTTTGATGAGTTATGTTCCCGTTATGCGATCCAAATCCTCTTCAAACGTTTTCACATCAAAAGCGCCTTTTGTTTTTACTTTTTTTACTGCCTCTATAATCGTTTCTCTGATCTGCAATATTTTTTCGCTGCTATCCGCTTCATAGTAACGGTTGAAATCCATTCGGATCGTGATGATCGCACATTCCTTGCCGCCGATTAACTGAACGGATTCTTTCCACAGCCCGCTGTCATACGCTTCCTGCGGAGCGGCAACTAGCGTGATACCAATTGTATGTAAAGTACTGCTGTATTCTTTATCCTTGAAGAAAAGATAAGTTCTCTGGCAAAACCGGTAAACATCATCGTCTATGCCATAGTGTTCGCTGAAATAAGCAGGAGAATTAATATTCAAATTCATATGTACACACCCCAGTCTCCATTAATTAAAGCCATCAGTGACCAATTTTCATCGCCATCAATCCATATTTCTTTGTAATGTTCCTGGTCCCGGTCGTTCCTAACAGCAGCCTCCAACAATTATTTTATCTTTCAGAGCATTTCCAAACACACTCCAGAAACTGTTTCCTCATGCTTAGTATAAAGTGATTTGTCAGAAAAAGCAAGCGGAATGTTGCACGTGCACGTTTTAGTATACGGTCTGTTGCGATTGGTTCCCCTTTCATTAAAGCAGAGAGAATTTAGACAGAAATCACAATAGTTTTTATCTATTCTGACGAAAATGAATGAATGTAAAATATCCACTTGATTTTTGGTGTGACACACACTATTATGAAGTTAGTTGCTCGCGCGTGCACGAGCACAATCGATGGATGTGATATGGACGCACAGCTTTGCGCAAAGTAAAGCCGCGTTATCAGGCAATAGAGATATTGCTGCATTGAATAAGGAGGATTTCAAAATGAATAATTTACCACAGGTAAAAGTAGGTATTGTAGCGGTAAGCCGTGATTGTTTCCCAGAGAGCTTGTCAGTGAACAGAAGGAAAGCTTTGGTCAAGGCATATGCTGACAAGTATGGTATGGATGGCATCTATGAGTGCCCGGTATGTATCGTGGAGAGTGAGATTCATATGGTGCAGGCGCTTGAGGATATCAAGAAGGCAGGCTGTAATGCCCTCTGTGTATATCTTGGAAACTTCGGTCCTGAGATTTCGGAGACACTTCTCGCAAAGCATTTTGATGGTCCTGCTATGTTTATCGCAGCGGCAGAGGAGACACAGAACGATCTTGTTGGGGGACGTGGAGACGCGTACTGTGGTATGTTAAATGCAAGCTATAATCTGAAACTTCGCAATATCAAAGCATACATCCCAGAATATCCGGTAGGAACAGCAGAGGAATGTGCAGATATGATCAATGAGTTTATGCCGATTGCGAGAGCGATTGTCGGGCTTTC
Source organism: Lachnospiraceae bacterium UBA7179 (assembly GCA_002491195.1). GTDB lineage: Bacteria > Bacillota > Clostridia > Lachnospirales > Lachnospiraceae > COE1. Next base: position 37,609 of record DKVL01000094.1, on the reverse strand, counting down.
TGATCTGAAGATTATCTCCTTTGGTCCCCGTCCACTTAACTTCCTTGCCTGCAATGCGCCGATCAAGCAGCTTTACAATATTGGTGTTGAGATCGAGGAGAACTCAGAGCTTGATCTGTTTGAGGCATTTAAGAAACATGACGGTGACGAGAGAATCCCTGCGAAGGTGAAGGAGATGGAGGCGGAACTCGGAGAGGGCAATAGGAAGCCAGAGGTGCTCCCAAAACTTGCGCAGTATGAGTTGACGCTTCTTGACTGGATCGAGGAACATAGAGGATACCGCAAATATGTGGCGATAGCTGGAAAATGCTGGCCTGCATTTCAGACACAGTTCGGATTTGTTCCCTGCTATGTGAACAGTCGTCTCACGGGTATGGGCATTCCTGTATCCTGCGAGGTTGATATCTATGGCTGCCTGAGCGAGTTCATCGGTACATGCGTGAGCCAGGATGCGGTTACACTGCTTGACATTAACAACACAGTACCTGCAGATATGTATAACGAGTCGATCAAAGATAAATTTAACTATACACATAACGATACATTTATGGGATTCCACTGTGGAAATACCAACACGAAGAAGCTTAGTTTCTGTAGCATGAAGTACCAGATGATCATGGCAAGAACACTTCCGGAGGAGGTTACACAGGGTACGCTTGAGGGAGATATCATTCCAGGAGATATCACATTCTACCGTTTACAGTCTACAGCAGATTGTAAGCTTCGTGCGTACATCGCACAGGGCGAGGTTCTTCCGGTAGCGACAAAGTCCTTCGGAAGCATTGGTGTATTTGCAATCCCAGAGATGCAGCGTTTCTATCGTCATGTATTGATCGAAAAGAATTATCCTCATCATGGTGCGGTTGCCTTTGGACACTTTGGAAAGGCTTTGTATGAGGTGTTTAAGTACATAGGAGTACCAGTGGAAGATTTGAACTACAACCAGCCGAAATCACTTCCATATCCTACGGAGAATCCGTTCGCGTAAGTAGGATGAAATGATTCTGGAACAGTGTTAGCGCGAGGATGATTGGGGTATATTTCTGACAGTCTGGCATATTATAAAATTGTTTTAGAGGAATATTTTGCAAGGGCGAAAAACGTAAAGGGTTTCGCCTTTGTTTTTATTACAAGATTGTTGTCTCATATAACAAAAAACAGCGCCAAAACTTTCCGTCTTCAAAGGCCTGACAATGGAAAATTTTGACGCCTGCTTTTCTACCCGGCGGCAGGAAGATGTGATTTTGGGGTTGGACATCAATTACTTTGCAGCGAGTGTAAACTGGTCAACCAGTTGCTTTAAGCCCATGGCTTCGGTGGAGAGATGTTCGCTGGCAGCTGCGCTTTCCTGTGCTGTCGCACTGTTGCTCTGGACGACAATTGCCATCTGGTTGATTCCCTCAGAAATCTGACATACGCTGTCTGACTGTTCGTTGGAGACGGCGGCAATCGTGTCAATAGAATCGACCACAGATCGTATACTGGCCACAACCTCTGACAAGGTATCGGCAGTATGGTTTGCAATTTCCGAGCCTACATGAACTGCATCTGTGGATTGTTCAATGAGCGTGGAGGTGTTTTGGGCAGCCTGCGCCGATTTGCTGGCAAGCTCACGCACCTCTTGCGCCACGACAGCAAATCCTTTGCCTGCAGCGCCGGCTCTGGCGGCTTCCACGGCTGCGTTCAGTGCCAGTATATTGGTCTGGAATGCGATATCCTCAATTGTCTTGAGAATCTTTCCAATCTCATCGGAACTGGTCTGGATCTTATTCATGGCTTCCATCAGTGTCTGCATCTGCTGATTGCACAGAGCGACTTCTTCACCAGTGTGGTGGGTCTGGCTGCGGAGTGTCACTGCGTTGTCGGCTGTGTTTTTCGCCTGCTCGGAAATTTCAGTGATCTGTGATGCTAGTTCCTGTATCGAGCTGGCCTGTTCCGTCGTCGCCTGACTGAGGTCCTGCGCGCTTGCAGATAACTCGACACTGGCAGAGGATACCTGCTCTGCGGAGTGGTTGACCTGCCGCATAATGTCATTTAGCTGTGCTTTCATGTGATATACGGAACGCAGGATATTCTGGAATGTGCCCACATAAGCCTCTTTATGCTGGGTTTGGACACTCAGATCCTGCTTTGCCAGTCCAGCCAGCAGATAGCCAAGATCATTGATGATTGTGCGCAGTCCCTCAACCAGAGAAGTGGTAGATTTCATGAGCATGCCAGTTTCGTCTTTGCTGGTGATCGCAGGCATCGGTGTCTCCAAATCTCCTTCGACGAGCAGTTTCATACGCTCTGCACAGGCTTTCATCGGTTTGCTGATGCTGCCAGCCAGTATCAGGGCAACCACAATGGAGATCAGGATAGAGATCACAATTACGATCACGTTCAGGAAGATGTTATTGTAGGTAGTGGCCAGATAGTTTATCTGTGGTGCGGTAACTGCGATGCTCCAGCCATCGGTATCTTTTACAGGTGCATAAGCCACAAACATAGCGCCGCTTGTGCTTTTGTAGCTTCCAAAACCGTTTTCATTCCGGCGCATTGATCCGTGAATTGCCGCCAGATCTTTCAGCGATGCATCGCTCTGCGACTGGCTTTCAATATTTTGCACCATAATCGTATCGAGGGTAATGTCAGCAATCGTATCGCCGGACTTATTGATCATGTAGGCTCTGCTGTTGTCCCCAACCTGAATGGAGGAGACAATATCGTTCAGAAAGGTTTCATGCGGAACAAAATATACAACGCCTGCAATGGACGAACCATAAATTCCATCTGTATAAAGAGGAGCCGCAACCATGATGGATAGCTCACCAGTAATCTTGCTAATCAGAGGTTCGGATACATAGATATTGCCCTCCATTGCCTGTCTGACATACTCACGGTCGGAATAATCCTTGCCATCAAATATACTGATGCCATTCACGCCGATGATATTTCCACGCTGGAAATTGTGCATCGTGGCACGTTCATTGATAATAGACCTTTTCTCATCTAAGGATACAGACGGATCGGACAGCTGCGGAATGCAGCCAGTATCCATGGCAACATTTTTGTAAGCGGACAATTCCTGTTCCACACGTTCTGCCGCCAGCACTGCGGTTTCGCTCATCATATGGTTCACAGTGGTGAGGGTACTGTTATAATTGGCTATGATACTAAACGCTCCCACCACAGCCAGCGCTGTCAGAACAGTCATAATGAGACACAAAGTTATTTTTGCACGAATGCTTTTCATCTTAGAGTACCTCCGTTTGTATCGCTGAAATAGTTTGGATGATCGATTCAGCCGTTTATTTATTAATATTATATGTGTTACAATTGTCACTTGTCAATAGTCTCAGGATAGTCGGTTGGAGAAGCATTACTGTTGTGTTACTGTTCACAGGTCAGGAATGCGCTGAACTGCGCATTCCGTGAGAAAACGTACCGATTGAGATGCAATAATCCATTTGCGCGACGAACGAAG
>DKVL01000094.1:0-33899 GCA_002491195.1 Lachnospiraceae bacterium UBA7179 | reverse complement strand
ACTGAAACGGAGTGAACAGTAACGCTGTTGTTACTGGAACGGGGGAACGGTAAATGACCAAATGCCTGAGAGTGAGCTGCGGGAAAATGTATTGCAAAATACTGCGGGAATATTATAATAAGAGTGTGACAGTTGATCATGTGAGAGGGTACAGAGTGAAAACACAGAAAATAACAATCAAAGACGTAGCCAGAGAGGCGGGCGTATCGATATCAACAGTGTCCAATGCACTGAACGGTGTAGATGTGCTCCGCCCTGAGACAAGGCAGCATATTCTGGAAGTGGCAGAACGGTTGAATTATGTGCCGAATCTGAATGGCAGGAACCTAAAATCCCAGTACACCAATGTGATTGGGCTTTTTGTCACGTCCGTGAGAGGCGAATATTATAATATCCTTGCTGATGCCATATATCAGCGATGTAAGATGTATGGCTATGAGCTAAATATATTTGTCAGTGAAAAATCAGAGACTATGATGGCCAATATCCTTGGCAGACGGATCGATGGCGCTATTATATTAAATCGGTATATTGGGGAGCGGGAGACAGCGCTCTTTTCAGAAACACAGACTCCAGTGATTTTTATGGACAGGGAGCTGGAAGGGGAGAAGCTGTCCTGTGTTGTGTTCGACTCGTACCATGAGGGAGAAATGGTCGCAGAATATCTGGTTGGATTAGGGCATCGCACATTTGCTTACATGGATGGACCTGATGACAATTATGACAATATACAACGGTTAAAGGGCTTTCGGGAAGGGCTTAGAAGCAAGGGTATTATTCTGAAGGAGGATTATATTATAGCAGGAAGATTTGAGAAAGAGACAGCGTATCAATCTATGAAACAGTTTGCAGATAGCGGCAGACCATTGCCAGATGCAGTGTTTGCCGCGAACGATGTGAGCGCGATCGGAACAATCGCGGCGCTGCAGAAGGCGGGGATTCAGGTGCCAGAACAGGTCAGTGTTGTCGGCTGTGATGATATTGAGATTGCACATCTGGTAAAACCATCGGTCACAACTGTCAGAACTTCTTTTGAGAGACAGGGAACGCTTGCCGCTGACCACCTGATAGCGCTCATCCGGGGAGAAGAAACAGGCAGAATCGATGTCCTGCAGGGCAGAATTATCCCCAGGGAGTCCACATGTGAGCGAAAAGAGTTATTGTTGGCGCGTAACAGAACAAATTCTCCAAATTTGTCACAGTTGAAGCTTAGATGATTGAATTATGCTTCTTTTTGTGATAAAAATAGAAAAAGATTAATTACTAAGGAGGAAATGGGTATTTTGTGTTAAAAATAGCAGGTAATAATAGAATGGGTGTGAAAGTTGCATGAAGCAGCACGTGAATGAAAAAGGAAAATATCGCACAACAAACATTTTTATGAAGGAATGCATCGCACAGGCTTTATCTAAATTAATTGAAACAAAACCCTTATCTGATATTAAAATTACAGAATTGGCCCAGATTGCCGATGTGCCCCGGATGACTTACTATCGCAATTTCAAATCTAAGGAAGAAATTTTTTCTACCTATTTTGACATTATACTTCGGAGATATGATGAGGCGGAAGGTTATCTTCAACCCTTTGGTATTTATCATGATACGGAACATATGATTCATTATTTTCGTTTTGTATTAGAGCATAAGGATAGCGTCAGGATCGAATATCGGGCGCGGAGGGCAAAGGGGATTTTACGATGAAGTTAAGAGCAAAAATGATTGCATTGTCTTTGGTTCCGTCAATTGTTTTGGGAATCATTTTGCTTTTGGTAGCGTCAAACCGCATTGCGGATAGTGTATATGACCAGGCTTATGTTGGGATGGAAGCAACAGCGCTGGCGGTAAGGGATATTTTTGAGATAGATATCATTGCAGCCGGAGGTTCCGCAATGCTGGTTGCCGCTTTTTTGTGGCTGATTGGCACGAAGAAAGTATTTATTGTCTTTCTGCTGCTGCTCTTTTTTTTACCGCTGCTGGCTGTTTTTATATGGGATTTTTATCATAGGTGGCGCTATTACCATGCTTTGACGGACAGGATAACAGCCTTGAATGAAAAGACGCTGCTGCATGATGTGATGGAGGAGGCGGATTTTGCAGAGGGCAGGCTTTTGCAACGGCTGCTGGGAGAGGCAGATTTGTATATGAATAATCAGATCGCGGACGTACAGCGCAGCATGGGTGAGTACCGGGATTATGTGGAAGTCTGGGTACATGAAATCAAGATGCCGCTCACAATGCTTCGTCTGTTAATGGATAAACTGGATCATCGTCCAGAAGTACAGTCCGATGAACAATGGGAAGAGACCGATCAGGTAAAAAAGCAGATTGACCAGGAACTAAGGAAAATCGATCTACTTGTGGAGCAGGCGCATTACTATGCAAGAAGTACTTTTGTCGCGAAGGATTTTATGGCTGAGGGTACCTCTTTGGGGGAAATAGTGTCCGATGCACTCAAAGAAAATTCCATGACATTGATTCATGCAAAGGCTTCTATTTCCATGAACCATCTGGAATATGAAGTATTTGCAGACCGTAAGTGGATGGTTTTTATATTGGGGCAGATCATTTCAAACGCCGTAAAATATAAAAAAGACGGGTTTTCTCTCTCGTTTAACGGAATAGCCGCAGACGAATGCGTGCGGCTGGAAATCAGGGATAATGGCATCGGGATCTCAGAGGGTGACGTCGGGCGTATTTTTGACAAGGGATTTACTGGTGAAAACGGCAGAATCGGCGCAAAATTCGTTTGAGATGAAAAAAGGTGAATTTGTGGGTATCATGGGGGCGTCGGGTTCGGGCAAGACGACGCTTCTAAATTGCATTTCCACGATTGATACAGTCACATCGGGGCACATTATGATCGAAGGAAATGATATCACAAGACTGCATGGAGGGAAGCTGGCTGATTTCAGACGCAAGGAGCTTGGGTTTATCTTCCAGCATTTCAATCTGCTCGACACGCTCACGGCATATGAAAATATCGCGCTGGCGCTTTCGATCCTGAAAGTCCCGGAGCGGGAGATTGATCAAAGAATACGGGAGACAGCAGAACTTCTGGATATCGGAGAGGTTCTGGAGAAATATCCCTATGAAATGTCAGGAGGGCAGCAGCAGAGAATCGCTGCGGCGAGGGCGATCATCACAAAGCCTGCGCTGATTCTTGCGGACGAGCCGACAGGCGCCCTTGACTCCAAGTCCTCACGGATGCTGCTTTCGCAGATGACAAAGCTCAATGAGATGGAAGAGGCCACAATTATGATGGTGACACATGATTCGATGGCAGCCTCCTACTGTCGGCGGATTCTCTTTATCAAGGACGGGCGTATTTTTCACGAGCTGGTAAGGGGAGCTGACGACCGGAAAGCATTTTACACAAAGATTCTAAGTGTGGTAGCGCTCCTGGGAGGTGACAGCGATGAGGACTTATAAACTGATCTATCGAAATCTGGTGAGAAATATCAGGGATTATCTTATTTACTTTATGACGCTTGTGATTTCCATCAGTGTATTTTACGCATTTAACGCGGCGCTGCAGTCAGGCGCGATGGAGCGTATCAATGCGGATTTCAGACAGCTGACAGGAGCGATCAGCAGTACACTGACGCTGTTATCGCGGATGATCTCGATACTGATCGGTTTTTTGATTCTGTATGTCAACCGTTTTTTGCTGAGAAGAAGGAACAAGGAGCTTGGAATGTATATGCTGCTGGGCATGAAAAAGCAGAAAATTTCCATGATTTTTATTGGAGAAACGTTTCTGATCGGGCTGCTTTCCCTTGTGACGGGAATTCTGGCAGGAACGTTTCTTGCGCAGCTTCTTGTGATTGCGTGTCTGCGGGTGTTCGGCGGGCAGGTTTCGGATTTTACGCTTTCCTTTTCTGTTGATGCCCTGAAAAATACGCTGCTCTGTTTTGGGATTATTTATTTCCTTGCGATGACATTGAATCTTGTGACGGTATCGAAAGTAAAGCTGATCGATCTTTTGACTGCGGAGCGCAGAAATGAAGAACTGAAAAAAAGCGGAAATGCAGTCTGCATCATTTCTTTTGCCGCCGGTATCCTCTGCCTTGTGCTGTCTGCACTGATGTTAAGGACCAGGGACGTTCTCCCAGGTAAAAATCGGATGGTATGTGGTGTGATTCTGATTGCGGCGGCGACTGTTCTGATATTTTATTCTGCAGCTGTCATTTTCCTTCTGCTTGCGCGCAGAAATAGAAAATTCTATTTTAAGGGTATTAATTGTTTTATTGTAAGGCAGGTGGGAAGCAGGATTAAGGGAAATTTTCTGTCAATGTCCGTTGTCTGTCTTCTGCTTTCGATAACGATCCTGCTGATCACGACGAGTACCAGCATTGCAGTTACAATGGCGAACCTCTCAAAAGATTTTACGCCGTACGATTTTGTCTTGTCCTATGAAGGGGAAGATCCGGATGTGATTCATGCCGCTGCAAACTATGAATATCCCTCTGATCTTTCCGCAATCATTGACACAAGTTTTCAGATCGAGGATAAGTGTGCAAACGATCTTACATACAAGCAGCTCTTTGAGGGACAGGAAACACAGTTTTGGGATGTTGACAGCGTACTTCCGGAATGTTCGGTATGCATTTTGAGTATCTCTGATTATAACAAATGCTTAGTGGCGCAAGGCTATCCCGCCGTCGAACTGCCAGAGGATGCGTTTGTCATCAACTGTAACTATAAGGGGACTTATGAGTATGTGAAATATTTCGCGGATCATACGGACGGTGTGACCGTCAACGGAAAGAAGCTTCGCCTGGCTGACCGGAAAATATACGGGTATGTCTATGAGATGACTTCCGTATCCAATAATGACAGGGGAACGCTGATCGTGCCGGATGCGGTGGCCGCGCTGTCAGAGACCGACCAGTATACCCTGCAGGGATTCTGGAAGGAGGGGACGGATACAGACGATGCCAATTCCATGCTGAACAGGCTGGTGGAGCATGACCTGGACCACACGCCGTTTGGCTGGACATCAAAAGCAAGGATCTACACCATGTATTATCTGGCTTTTGGGCTTCCGGTATATGAATTTTCCTATCTTGGCATTGTTTTTCTGCTGATCAGCGTGGCGTTGATCTCCGTACAGCAGCTCACCCAAATGTCTGATAACCGTGTACGATACAGGATACTGAAGAATCAGGGCGTCAGCGATAAGATGATGCAGTCGGCAGTGGCACGTCAGGTGGGGATTTATTTTGCAGCGCCGCTGGTACTTGCAGTTTTTTACACCATATTGTCTCTTCCGGTAGTGATAGAAAAGGTGAGCACATTCTACAATATGGAAATCAGGACTTCCGTGATCGTAACATTGTTTGTACTGCTGTTGATCTATGGCGGATATTATGCGGCGACAGCTGCATCGTGCAAACGGATGGTATTTCATGGGAAGAGGTGACAGGGATATGAAAAAGAGCTATTATGCCATCTGCATGATCGTACTGGCGGCAGTGGCGGTATTGGCAGTAATCTATACAATGCTTCACGCCTGAACATCTTTCCACTGTTCGATTGATACGACGCCTGTTGAAATATGGGAATGACTATGTAAAATTTATAACTGGATTAATGTGCCAGGTCTGAAAATATGGCATTTTAGGAGCTGTTTAGAAATAGGCAAGTCATGATGCATAGGTTATCTTGGAACAGTTCCTTAGAGAAAGGCGAAAGATGAAAACAGTGGAATTTGGGAAATCTAATCAGGATGTCATAATTCTTCTTCACGGAGGCGGGCTGTCATGGTGGAATTACAGGGAAACGGCAGAGCAGCTGAAAAACCGTTTTCACATCGTGATACCAATCCTGGATGGTCATACCGGAAGCGATCTTTCTTTTACCACAATTGAAAAGAATGCAAAAGAGATGATTTCCTATATCGATGAGAAGTTTGGCGGTCATATTCTGCTGGCAGGAGGTCTTTCGCTTGGCGGGCAGATCCTGGTGGAAATGCTCTCGCAGCGAAATCATATTTGTGAGTTTGCCGTGATAGAGAGTGCGCTGGTTATGCCGATGAGAATGACGGAGTATTTGATTGCCCCCGCATGTTCGTTGTGCTATCCTCTCATAAAAAAGCGGTGGTTTGCCAAATTACAGTTTCAATCCCTTCATATGCATTGTTCCCTGTTTGAAGATTATTTTTATGACAGCTCGCGGATCAAAAAAGAAGATATGATTTCTTTTTTAAGAGCGAATGCCGGATATCAGTTGAGGGATGCAATAACTGGCTGTCAGGCAAAAGTGCTTATCCTCGTCGGCGGAAAGGAGCAAAGAATCATGAAAATGTCCGCCGGATTACTCAGGGAAAAGATCAGTAAGTCCATGCTTGAAATATTACCGCATTACTACCATGGGGATTTAAGCATCAATCATAGCATGAAATATACGGAAAAATTGTTACAGCTGATTGATGGGCAGTCATAGTGAGCGGGACTTAGGAATTGCTTTCAACGAATCTGTGGCAATCCCACAAAAAAAGTGATATGATAGTCGTGTTGGGAACTGTAAACAAATAACTCATCAATTATACGGCGTTAAATTAACAAGTTATTGATTAACAGCTCCTCAGGAAATTAGAAAAATCAACAGATAGGAATATTGGCAAAAATGATAGAGTTGATTATATGTGATGACGATGCCATGTCACTGAATCAAACCAGACAATTCCTGACAGACATGACGCATCAGTGGAATGAGGAAATCGAGATTATGACGTATACGGACTCGGACAGTCTGATGAAAAGAATCCAGTCTGAGAATGAGCAGACGGATATCCTGCTGCTGGATATTGATATGCCGGACAGATCCGGGCTGGAAATCGCAAAGATGATCCGCGATGAGGACAGGGATATCATCGTGATCTTTCTGACGGCACATGAGGAGTTTGTATATATGTCTTTCCAATATGCGCCGTTTCGATATATCAGAAAGGAATATATGAAAGAGGAGCTGCCTTCCGCGATGAAAGCCGCCGTAGCGAAATTATCGGCACAGCAGAGCTTTTCTGTCTGCCTTAGGACGCAGGAGGGAGAAGTGTCGGTAAAGATCGCTGACATCACCCATTTTCAGATGGAAAACAGACGCGTCTGCGTGTACACAGCGCAGGGCGGAACTTACATGATCTGGAAGAAGCTAAAGGAACTGAAAGCGGAAATCGACGCAAAGGATGGCAGCTTTGTGTATGTTCATAGTGGATGCGTGGTGAATCTTCGCTATGTCAGGACGCGCAGGAGCGGAATGGTAGTGCTTGACGGCGCGAGGGAAATCGAAATCCCTGTCAGCCGCCGCCGGCAGCGGGAAGTCTCCGCAATGATTTCTGAGTATTGGAGGGATCATTCATGAATACAATTTCCCTCATACAGGACAGTGCGGCAACAGGAATTGAGACATGGCTTTGCTATGTATTTTGCAGTGTGTTTTTGGACATTGATTTCTTCAAAAAGCGGAAATACCAGTTTGCGTTAGCGGCGGTGATCTCCGTACTGATTGTGGAGGTGGGAGACTTTTTTCTGCCGTTTTCACTTGGCAGGAGCATGATTAGTTCTACGTTTGTATTCTATTTATTCCAGGTGATTTTATACAGAAAATATTATATCAAATGCGCGGCGCTAAGTCTGTTTTATATGCTGATGCTTGCCATGTCGGATTTTAGCATTCTTGTCATGTGCAGCCTGACAAGCGGTAGACCGTTTGATGTCTTTTTGTCCATGTCGGTATACCGCATCATAGCGACTGTGATTCATACGCTGGTGTTGTCTTTTGTCATCTATCTGATCTATCATATTAGTGAAAATACGTTTCGGATGGGAAAACGGTATGTCATTTCCCTGTTAGTGCTGAGTATCTTAATCCTGGTGACGACGCTGCTGATATTCCAGTATTTTCTGGCGATGGGGCATATCGGTCTGGCTGATTTCTTTGTCTGGGGAATGCTGGTGGCGCTGTCGCTGGTCTCGTTTTTTTATATTATCAGGCTGGCCCGGACATACACGGTACAGCAGGAAAATATGCTTTTGAATATACACAATGAAATGCTGCTAAAATCTCTGGAGGAAAATACAAAAAGCTATGAGGTGTGGAAGTCGAAGATTCACGATTACAAGCATCATCTGATCTATATGGCGGAGCTGGCGGAGTCGGGAGAGTTTGACAGATTAAAGGACTATCTGGAGCGGGAAATGGGAGAGATTAGGAAAGATACGAGCATAGTGCAGTCGGGATACATCGGAATTGATGCGATGATCAATTCCAAACAGATTCTTGCGCAGAGCCACCATCTGCATATGTTCTGCAATGTCAATCTGCCGGAGAATCTTGCGCTGGACAACGCCGCGATCGCGTCTGTGCTCGGCAATCTGCTGGATAATGCAATTACGGCGGGGGCAGAGGTCAGCGGAAGCAACGTTGAAGTGAATATCTATATGGTAAAAATAACCTCTGTATGAAAATCTGCAATCAGACTGCTGCGGAGCATATTGACTTTGCGCGCACAGCGGCGTCAGACCAGCTCTGGCATGGAATCGGGTTAAAGAGTGTACAGAGCAGTGTCGAAAAGATGGACGGGGAGTTCAGCATCGGTGAGCGGGACGGAGTTGTCACCGCATTTGTCACGCTGTACAATGTCTGCCCATGACCAAATACGCAAAAAAAACAGCCAGACAGACAAATTTCTCTGTCCGCCAATTTCTGCGTGCTAAAATAATAGCGTGTGAAGAACTTTTGAGGTATTTTGCCGGGAAGTTCTAAGTATCACACTGGACTCACACTGGAGAATGTCTCCAAAAGGGGCATTCTCCGCAAGAATTTAAAATTCCGCGAGGCATAAAGTGATAACGGCTATTATGTGATCTGCTATGGAATTTGGAGGAGGATAAAGATGGAAATCAAGAAATGTACAATGTGCGGCTGTGAAAAAATTAAGAAAGGAAAGATTCATGGAATGGCTGCAGTAGTACCTTTATACTATCGTACAGGAATGTTTGGATCAGCACTAATTGTCAGCTTTTGTTCAAAATGTGGAGAAGTTCTTGACATGAAAGTGGCCAACCCTGATAAAGTGAAGTATCAGAACGAAAAGTAAATTCGGACAGTGTCAGTCACGACAAAGAAAGTGCTGACAGGATTGCAGGAAGAGCAGAAAAGTTCTTCCTGTTTGGTTTCAAGCATTTTCTGGCTATCTCTAAAAACCAGGGTCATGCAGTTGTTGTGAAAAAGCAGATGTTTTTAAGCAGTCAAAAGAAGCACCAAAAGATGTATGGATCATCGGATGGTGCTTTTTCTTGTCTGTACACAACCAAATGCACAAAAAAAACAGCCAGATAGACAAGTTTTATCTTCCCCCGATTATTGCGTGTTAAAATATCACCGACAAAAAAGAGGAAAACAGGGAGGATAAATTATATGGGAAAAGAGAAAAATCAACTAGAAAGAAGTATTGCAGCGATAGCGGCTGTCTCAATGCTTCTGACAGGATGCGCCGGAAATCAGCCAGTCAGTACCGACAGCAAAGCGGCACAGGAGAATGAGGAGAAGACAGAGGCACAAAAACCACAGCAGACCGCATCGGATCCTGCTGCCGATCAGCAGGCTGGAAACGATGAACTGGCGCAGCGTCTGCAGCAAAAATACGCAGGGGCATCAGCAGGAGAATACGACGGCAATGTCATTAAAGTAAGGCGTGACGAACCTGTTACATTGGAGTTAGCTTATGACCCAAATGAATCGGATGACAAACTGAGCGACAGCTTTGTCATTTATCAGGATGCAGAACTGAGATATCCAGTGGAGGCTGGCGATCTGGAGTACGATGCAGCGTCCAAAACGCTCACGATCGCGCCGCCGTTTTATGGCATTGCGGAGATGGATTCAAACGAGATCGATCTGGGTTATCTGAGCGGAAATTATCTGAAAGCGGATGAAGGGTACGCCTGGGGGACACTGCCGCAGTATTATCTGGCATCCAACGTAGATACCGCGACAGGGAAACGTCTTGAGAAACCGGTTATCACAGTCATTCAGATCGAGGCAGAGATTGCACAGGCGCCGCAGCTTGTCTTTGACCAGACAGATGACGGTTATGCCCGTTTCTCATGGAAAGAAGTTCCGGGGGCTGACGGATATCTGCTATTTACCATTAACAAAAACGAGCAGGGATTTTGGGAGGACACAAAGGTTTTTGCGGATGTAAAGGGACTGGAATGGTCAAGCGATGAGGACTCGGAATATAACAACAGGAACGAGGAAGGCGAAGTACTGTCCCTGAACGGGCGGTTTGTGCAGTATTATGACTCGGAGGATTCGGAAAGCTGGAAACAGGACAATGACAATTTTCTGAGTGAATTTGACACAGGCGAGGCATACGACGAATATTACAGCGAATATTTTGGCATTGTCGCCTACAATGGCGAGGGCTGTTCTCCTGCCGGCAATTTTCTGAGTGCAAAGGATCTGGCGCATATGCTGCCAAACACGCAGGCGTATTATAGCAACGAGGAAAGTTTTTATGATTTTGAAGGAACGCTTGGCCTTCCGGCAGTCATGAATGTGACCATGTGCGACGGAACGACGGCACAGAAAATACTGGATTATGATTTTGATACAATTCGTAAGGATGAGGACAACAATTGTTTCTACATATCGGCCAGAGCAGGACAGACACCTTTTACAACGGAAATCCTTGCAGATACCATTGAATGGGAGCACCTGGATGCGGATTTGTCAGAGGTGAGGGAGAGACAGGAGCAGTTGAAGAATAAGGGCGGCAGCGTAACGCCTGATGTAACGATTGACAGCGATGCCGGACGGGATGAATCGACGTCAGACAATGCGGATACAGACGGGAATGAAACGGCGCAGGAAGACATTGCGGTAACTGCCAATTCCGCGCTGAGTGAGTACATTGCCCTTCATATGCTCCAGACAAGGGAAACAATTGATCTCTCGGCATTTCCGGAAGCCGCAGATACGGACAGAGTGGTGGATGCCTTATTTGAGGCGGAGTATCAGAATCCGCTGATTCTGGGGATACAGGGTGCAGGGTACGACGCAGAAGGACGTGTGTTATATATCGAATATGATTTCGACCGCAGTACGACAGCAAAAAAGCAGGAGGCGGTTCAGAAGAAAGTGGATGAAATTATCGGTTCGATCGTCAGTGATGGTATGAGCGACCTGGAAAAAGAGACGGCGATCAACGAATATCTCTGCCAGAATGCATCCTATGACAATGCGGCGCTGGACAATGCGGAGCAAAATTCTTTTCAGTATGTGGACGAGAACTTTTATGATTCCTTCACGGCATATGGGATTCTGGTGGACGGTGTAGGCGTATGCGCAGGGTACTCTGCCGCCTTTAAGCTGTTAGCGGATGCCGCCGGAGTGGAGAGCATTGTCGTGACAGGATATCTCGACGGCAGCCTGCCTCACGCGTGGAATAAGGTGCGCATTGACGGCGAGTGGTACATTGTTGATTCGACCAATAATGACAATGACCTGATTCAAAATGCGCTGTTCAACCTTTCCGATACAGCGGCATATGGAACATTGGTTGAGGATGACAGATTTGCGATGGATCAGAATCTGTCAGACTATATATCCGGCGGTGATGAAATGGAATATTACCACACAACTGGGCGGTATTTTGAAAAAGACGAAATTGCTGACCAGCTTGCGGAAGCAATCTCTGCTGACGGTTTTGCAGTCCTGCGCACCAACTATGATATAGAAGATGAGGAGTTTGGCAGGATCGCACAGGAGACAGCAGACAAATCAAAGAAAAATATGGTTGGATTTTATTGGATGGGCGTCATTCATTTGGAAAGTTAAGGAAGATGGTATGAATGAAAGAACAAATGAAAAACAGATTATTTCAGATTGCAGATTCTTTTGACAATAACATTTTGTTGAAGTCAGTTCGCCAGGGAATGATTCGGATGATACCGCTGCTGGTAAGCAGCGCTGTGGCATTCCTGTTAAGCAGTATCCCGTTTCCGGGATATCAGAAGTTCCTGGACAATCTCTGGAACGGACGGATAAAAGCGTTTCTGGGGCTTATCCGAAGCGCGTCGGAGGGTTCCCTTGCGATCGGACTGGCACTTACGACATGTTTTAGTTATGCGATGCAGCGGAATAAGAGCAGAGGAGACGCTGTTACGGTGATGCTGGCTGCAACAGTTTCCCTGATTGGATTTTCAGGAATCCCGCAAGGCAGTCTATCGATTGAGGCGTTAGGGAGTCATAATATTTTTGCGGCGCTAGTCATCGCGCTCGGATGCTGTGTATTGTTCTTTCAGATCAAAGACACCAGATTTTTTCATGTACAGTGGCGCGGAGTGGGGGCGGATGCGTGTTATGCGGAGGCGGTATCGGGAGTCATACCGGCCCTGCTGGTTGTGGCGTTTTTTCTCATGCTGCATCAGGTGCTTGTGGCTGTTTTTCATGTGGATTCCCTGCAGGAAATTTTGGAGACTGCTGTGAGGAAACTGATTGATCCGGATGCACACGATCTTCCTGCGGCGATTGCCGTACTGCTGCTGGCGCATGGTATGTGGCTTGTCGGTATTCATGGGAGCTATGTACTCGGTTCTGTGATCTATGAGAATTTTGGTGTGATCAGCGAGGAAGCAGTGTACAACAAGACATTTCAGGATGTATTTGTCTGCATGGGAGGCACAGGTTCTGTCCTGTGTCTTGTGGCAGCTATTCTGTTATTCTCCAGGAAAGGCAACATCAAAAATATTGCAAAACTGTCTTTTCCGACGGTGATTTTTAATATCAGCGAAATTATCGCGTTTGGTCTTCCGGTTATTTTAAACCCGATTTTTGTGATCCCGTATCTGCTGGTTCCGGTGGTGATGTGTGTGATATCCTACGCAGCGATTTATGTTGGAATAGTGCCACATGTAGTGTCGGAGGTGGAGTGGACAACACCGATATTCTTAAGCGGTTATCTGGCGACAGGTTCTGTTGCAGGGAG
Source organism: Lachnospiraceae bacterium UBA7179 (assembly GCA_002491195.1). Taxonomy (GTDB): domain Bacteria; phylum Bacillota; class Clostridia; order Lachnospirales; family Lachnospiraceae; genus COE1. The sequence goes on along the minus strand of DKVL01000094.1, from coordinate 20,905 downwards.
CATTTTGCAGGCGGTATGTCTGGCGGCGGGTGTTTTGATCTATCTGCCTTTTCTGCGTCTGTTCGAGGAGCAGAGGGAAAGGCAGATGATAAAAAATGTAAGGGATCTGACCGAAGAACTGCAGCGGCAGGAGGAAGCCAATGCAATCATGCCGTTGACAGAGCGCAAGGACGTGTTAGGAGGGACAGCGAAGGTACTTGCCGAAGATTTAAAGGATGCGCTCCGGGATAGAAAGCTGTATTTCCTGTATCAGCCGCAGATGGATACGGAAGGAAAGTGCATCGGTGCGGAGGCACTGATCCGCTGGGTGCATCCGATAGCCGGGCTGATCTATCCGCCCCTGATCATCCAGCTTGCAAAGGAACAGAAACTACTGCATGATATAGAGACATATATGTTTGATGAAGCGGCGCATACGATTTCAGAAATGGAAAAAGAAATCCATACAGAGTTTAAGATATCTGTAAATATCACAAACGAATCACTGTTATGGAAAGATCTCGAAGACTGCATTGCGGACAAGATCGGCAAGTATCATATTACACCCAGACGTTTGTGGCTGGAGATCACGGAACAGGATGCGCTGATCTCTTCAAGAGAAGTATTGGACAAGATGCGGCGGTTAAAAGAACAAGGTCACAAATTCCTGATTGATGATTTTGGCATGGGACATACATCGCTGTTGTATCTGCAGACCAACTATTTCAGTGTTGTGAAACTGGACGGTTCCTTGACAAAGGATATCGTGGCAAATGGGAGAAATCGGGACATTATCGCTGCAATTACAGAACTGGGGAAGTCTTTGCATTTTGAAACGATTGCGGAGTACGTGGAAACAGAGGAACAAAAAGACCTGCTGCTGGCGCTTGGATGCGATGCTTTTCAGGGGTATTATTATAGCAGGCCGATTCCGGCAGAAGAACTGATTCTCTGGATGAAACGGCATCAGAAAATCAGGGAGCTGTAATCCATAGACCATTATACAAAATCAATAAAAAATAACTGACATCTTTTCAGTATTGCACAAAGTTATTTTTTATGCTTGTAATAACGTTTTTATTGTGGTACTCTTGTTAAAAATAAAAACGTTTTTATTGCGTGGAGGGTAACAGAGTATGGAAAGCAGAGAGAAGCAGATTACAGGGCAGCAGTTGTCAAGGTTGTGCAGGCGGGTGGCTGCGCAGGGAGCCGTTCTTTTGAAAAATGAGGATATGGCTCTTCCATTAACGGAGAAAGACGAGGCTGCGGTATTTGGAAGGTGTCAGATCGAGTACTACAGAAGCGGTACGGGTTCGGGCGGTGCAGTGAATGTGCCATACACGACAAATCTGATCAAGGGACTTCGCGATGACCAGATCGCGGTGAACGAGGAGCTTGCGGCCTGCTATGCGCAGTGGATTGTCAAAAATCCTTTTGACAACGGCGGGGGCGGCTGGGCGTGCGAACCGTGGTGTCAGCAGGAGATGCCTGTCGACAAAGCGCTCGTCGCCAGGGCGGCGGAAACTTCCAACAAGGCGGTTGTCGTGATCGGAAGGACTGCCGGGGAGGACAAGGACAATGCGGCGGCTGAGGGGAGTTATTTTCTGACAAAAGCCGAGGAAGAGATGCTTCGTCAGGTATGTGAAGGCTTTGAAAAGGTGATCGTGATACTGAATGTCTCCAATATTATAGATATGACGTTTGTGGAGAACTATCCGAATATCAAGGCAGTAGTCTATGCGTGGCAGGGCGGCATGGAGGGCGGAAACGGCATTGCCGACGTGCTCGCCGGAAAGGAAGTATTTCAGGGAAAACTCACAGATACCATAGCGAGAAAGATCACAGACTACCCTTCTGATAAAAATCACGGCGGAAGTATCCAAAATGTCTATCAGGAAGACATCTATGTCGGTTACCGCTATTTTGAGACCTTTGCAAAGGAGGCTGTGCTGTATCCATTTGGGTATGGACTTTCCTACACAGAGTTTGAGATCTATGACTGTGCCATGAAAATAAGTGGGAACGGTGCTGACGCAAAACTGGTCTTTACGTGCAAGGTAAAGAATACAGGCACAAAATACAGCGGGCGTGAAATCGTCCAGCTGTATGTGGAGAAACCGGCAGACGGAATGGGGAGACCGGCGAGGGAACTGGTCGGATTTGGCAAGACGCGAAATCTGGCCTGCCTTGAGGAAGAAACGATTCAGATGGAAATTCCTGTGTATCAAATTGCATCTTATGATGACAGCGGTGTCAGCGGATACAAAAATTCGTATGTCCTGGAGGAAGGGGATTATCATTTCCATGCAGGAGCAAATGTGAGGGACACAGTGGAAGTGCCTGTAAATGGGGCAGCCGGCTGGCAGATCAAAACGACGCAGCTGATCGCGGAATGCAGGGAGGCGCTGGCGCCCGCAGAATCCTTTGAGCGGATGCGCACTGTCTATGGCGAAGATGGCACAGTGACCCTGGGATATGAAGCCGTTCCGGCAAGGACAGAGGATCTCAGGAAACGAATCCTGTCCAGCCTTCCAGAGACGATTCCATACACGGGTAGCAAAGGGCTTCTTTTGAAAGATGTGGCAGAAGGAAACTGTACGATGGAGGCGTTTATTGCACAGCTCTCATCTGAGGATCTGGCAGCGATCGTGAGGGGAGAAGGGATGTGCAGCATCAAGGTGACGCCGGGGACTGCTGCGGCTTTTGGCGGCGTGTCCGACAATCTGCTGGGGTTTGGCATACCAGTGGGATGCTGCGCGGACGGACCGTCGGGAATCCGCATGGACAACGGTTCGCATGCCACACAGGTTCCGATCGGTACGTTGATCGCGTGCACATGGGATGAGGCGCTTGCGGAGGAGCTGTTTGCCGGCATCGGTGAGGAAATGGTACAGAACCAGATCGATACACTTTTAGGACCGGGAATCAATATTCACAGACACCCGCTGAATGGCAGGAATTTTGAGTATTTTTCGGAGGATCCGCTCCTGACTGGAAAGATGGCGGCTGCGGTCGTGCGTGGTATTGGTTCTAAGGGCGTGCACGCCACGATCAAGCATTTTGCCTGCAACTCACAGGAGACGGGAAGACACATTGTCAATTCCGTGGTTTCCCAGAGAGCGCTGCGGGAGATTTATCTAAAGGCGTTTGAGATTGCTGTGAAGGAAGGGAAAGCCCAGTCAGTAATGACATCATACAATCCTGTAAACGGTTATTGGACGGCGTCAAACTATGACCTGACTACAACGATCCTGCGTCAGGAGTGGGGATTTGACGGGATTGTCATGACCGACTGGTGGGCAAATATCAATGACGTTGTGGACGGCGGTGAAGGATCAAGACAGCGCACCGCAGATATGGTCAGGGCACAGAACGATATCTATATGGTTGTCAACAATAACGGAGCAGAGATCAACGCGTTTGGCGATGACACGATCAAGGCGCTTGGCACAGGAAGGCTCACGGTCGGTGAACTGCAGAGATGTGCCGGGAATATATGCCGCTTCCTGATCAACACGCCCGCTTTTGGCCGGGAGGGAAATGGTGTTGTCAAGACTCCCTTGATACAGGCGTTGGCTGCAGATGTGCAGACTGCGAGCGATATGGACGACAGCGGCAGGATATTGTGGAACACGTCAGTGCCAGCGGAGAGGAAGTTTATGATCAGGGAAGCAGGATTTTATGATGTGATCGTGCGTCTGATGTCACCGCAGACCGATCGGGCGCAGGCTGTGTGTAAAGCCCTTCTGAACGGACAGGAACTTACCACATTCCAGACTAACGGCACAGAGGGACGATGGATGCTGCAGAAGATTCTGCGCGTGGAGCTTGAGAAGGGAAGTTACAGTATGGAGCTTCAGTTCCCTAAGCCGGGCATGGAGATCGATTATATGGAATTTAAGCCCTGCGGCACGACAGAGCGGGTCTAAATGTGGTGTGTTTTGTACAGCCAATAGAAAAATGGAGGTTATAAAAATGGTTGATATGAAAGAGAGATTGCACACGGGAGAGCTCTATTTTCCGGGGGACGAATCCATTATGAAAGAGCAGATGGCTTATCAGGATCTGCTGTGCGAGTATAACCTGACGAAGCCGTCAGAGGGAGAAAAAAGAGCGGAAATGCTACGGAAGATGTTGGGTGACTGCGGGGAGGGCGTATACATCGAAGCACCGTTTTATTCCAATTTCGGCGGGCATCACTGCCATTTCGGCAAGATGGTGTACGCGAACTATTGTCTGACATGCGTGGACGATACGCATATCTATATTGGGGATTACACGATGCTTGGTCCGAATGTTACGATCGCAACGGCAGGTCATCCGATTCAGCCAGAGCTGCGCAAAAGAGGCCTTCAGTATAATATGCCAGTGCATATTGGTCAAAACTGCTGGATCGGAGCGGGGGCAATCATCATGCCAGGCGTGACCATCGGCGACAATGTGGTGATTGGAGCGGGAAGTATCGTGACCAAGGATATTCCGTCCAACGTGGTTGCCGTGGGAAATCCCTGCAGGATCATGCGCGAGGTCGGCGAGCATGACAGGAAATATTATTTCAAGGACAGAGAAATCAACTGGGACGAATGGAAGGATAAATGATGGACAGAGCCAATTGCGAGTGAGTATCCCTCACTGCCTATTGGCTCTTTTTTGTTTCTGGGATACTTAAATCAATTTGCAATGCTATTTTTATTATAAGAAAAGGCAGGAATTGCAATAAATCCGTTTCGTGAAAAGGTAAATTGTGGTATGATAATCAAAAACAGATAGAGGACTGATAGAAATGATGATCTATGTAGATGCGGATGCTTGTCCGGTCATAAGTATTGTTGAGCGGATAGCAAGAGAGTATTGTATTCCGGTTATGCTCCTGTGCGACACAAACCATATACTGCATTCTGATTACAGTGAGATCAGGATCATCGGAGCAGGGGCAGATGCAGTTGATTTTGCGCTGGTAAATATGTGTACGAAACACGATATTGTGGTGACGCAGGATTACGGAGTCGCAGCGATGGCGCTTGGAAGAGGCGCCTATGCGATTCACCAGTCAGGTAAATGGTACACAGATGAAAATATTGACCAGATGTTAATGGAAAGGCATCTGAACAAAAAGGCAAGGCGCGCTTCCGGCAAAAATCACATAAAAGGTCCAAGGAAGCGGACGCAGGAGGAGAATACCAGTTTTGGGAAGTCCTTTGAAAAGCTGATCAGGATGGCAGCGCATGAGAATGTTTGCGGAAAGGAGTCCAAAACGATAGAGGAATAAACCATATTTGCCGTTCACGGCTGGTTTCAGGAATATTGAAACCAGCTTTTTTTGTGTCATGAATATGATATTTTTGCAACGAATATGATTTTCGATATGCAGAAAATGCGTTATGCTCGTATAAAGAAAATGGGAAGTCTGCCTGTTTCTTTATAGTTCCTAACGTAATAATGCAATGAAAAAGAATGGAGGAATAAAATGCAATCAGAGAGAAATACGATCACAGTAGAACATGGAAATGAGTGTTTTACATTGAATCATCCGGATCACTATACCTATCTCTATTTCCCAACTGCAGGCGAACAGGGTATCAAGTCAAGTGTGACACCAAACTTTGCAGGGGACAGTAAGCTTGACCAGAATACGTTTATTCTGGAACCAGTCAGCAGTGAAAACCTGCACAATAATAAGTCATCCCGCAACTTCTGGTGCTGTGTCGAAGGCGCAGGTGCATGGTCTGCGACAGGCGCGTCAGTAGAGGCAGAACATGACAAATATACAGACCAGCAGGATGCATGCAGCATGGAGGCCGGCTTTATGTGGCAGACCATAACACGCAAATCGTCCAAGTACCAGCTCCAGTCGACAGTCACAAGCTTTGTGCCGGTTGACCACAACGTAGAGCTGCTGTATGTGGAAATCGAGAATACAGCACAGGAAGCGCAGAAGATTACGCCGATTGCAGCAGTCCCCATCTATGGAAGAAGCGCGGACAATATCAGGGATCATAGGCATGTGACTTCACTTCTGCACCAGATTACGGTGACAGGACAAGGAGTGGAGGTCAAGCCAAAACTTTCCTTTGACGAAAGAGGGCATCAAAAGAACCAGATCACATATTTTGTGTACGGCGTGTCAGGAAAGGGTGAAATGCCAGAACAGTTTTTTCCGATCATTGAGGATTTTATCGGAGAAGGTGGAAGTCTCATCGCACCTTTGGCAGTAAAGCGCAAAGCCGAGGGTGTGGCGGCAGGCATGCAGATTGATGGAAAGGAAGCACTTGGCGGTCTGAAATTTGCCAGTGTGGAATTAGGAAGCGGGGAGACGGCAGCGTATACTGTCATCATCGGCGCGTCTGCCAGAATGGACGATATGCGAAGCGTTGTCACAGCCTACGATAGCAGGGAAAAAGTGCAGGCAGCGCTGAAAAATATGCAAAAAAGCTGGCAGGATAAGGTCAATGTTTCCTTCCGGACCGGGAATCAGGCAGTGGACGGTTACCTTCGGTGGATTTGCTTCCAGCCGATCTTAAGAAGGCTGTACGGCTGCTCTTTTCTCCCGCACCATGACTATGGAAAGGGTGGCAGGGGATGGCGGGATCTCTGGCAGGACTGCCTGTCGCTGCTGTTCATGAATCCTGACGGTGTGCGCCAGATGATCGTCGATAACTACGGAGGTGTCAGGATGGACGGCACGAACGCAACGATTATCGGGGAGAAGCAGGGTGAGTTTAAGGCGGACAGAAATAGCATTACGCGTGTCTGGATGGATCATGGGTTCTGGCCTTTTCTTACGACAAAACTGTATATTGACCAGACAGGCGATATAGAAATTCTGAGTGAAAAGGTTTCGTATTTCAAGGACGGGCAGATTCAGAGGGGACAGGCTGTTGATCATGAGTGGACCGCGGCATACGGGATGCAGCAGAAGACACGGGACGGGATGCTTTATACCGGCAGTATTTTAGAGCATATTCTGCTACAGCAGTTGTGTGCGTTTTATGAAGTGGGGGAACACAATCACATCCGGCTGCGTAATGCGGATTGGAACGATGCGCTTGATATGGCGCCAGACAGGGGAGAGAGCGTAGCATTCACAAGCGCATATGCTTATAATCTCATGGAACTTGCTGCATATCTTGAAAAATATGGAGCAGCTGCCCGAAAGGAACAGCTGGAATTTGCGGAGGGAATCGCAATCCTTCTTGCAGGGGATGCGCACAAGTATGATGAGATCGGGTGGAAACATTCTATACTCGATCAGTATGTGAATACCTGTACACATGACATATCTGGCAGAACAGTGCAGGTATCCATCGCAGAGCTGGCGCAGAATCTCAGGGATAAGGCTGCATGGATGATGGAGCATATCCGTCGCACCGAGTGGGTGACAGATAGGAAAGGAAACGGATGGTTTAACGGTTATTATGATAATAATGGGAGACAGGTCGAGGGCGTACAGGAGGACAACGTGCGCATGATGCTTACCAGCCAGGTATTTACCATTATGAGCGGTACAGCGGATGAGGACATGACGGCAAAAATCTGTCAGAGTGCGGATACCTATCTTTATAAAGAAAAAGTCGGCGGATACCGTCTGAACACTAGGTTCAACGAGGATAAGTTTGACCTTGGCAGAATGTTCGGATTCGCCTACGGCGAGAAAGAAAACGGTGCAGTGTTCTCCCATATGACTGTCATGTACGCCAACGCCCTGTATCAGAGAGGGTTTGTTAAGGAAGGCTACAAGGCGCTCAATACCTTGCTGGCGACGGCAATGGATTTTGAGACAAGCAAGATTTATCCTGGCGTGCCAGAGTACTTTGACGCGGACGGGCGCGGGATGTACCACTATCTGACAGGTGCGGCAAGTTGGTTTATGTTGACCATGATCACGGAGGTGTATGGCGTCAGGGGAGATCTGGGCAATCTGACGCTTGTGCCCAAGCTGATGGCAGAGCAGTTTGACGCGGATGGAAACGCATCCATTCAGCTGAATTTCCTCAAAAAGACATTTTCGATCCAATATCACAATCCCGGAAAGTTACCTTATGGCGTATATCAGATTGAACAGGCTGTGTGCGGAGACAAAGCACTGCAAAAAGTGACAGGTATGTCATGTGCAGTGCGCCTGGAAAAGGAGATCATCGAGACACTTGATGACACTGTTCATGTGATCGATGTCTCACTAGGTTCTATGTAAAATAAGAAATCGATGAAAGGGGAAAGAAAAATGCAGTACGGTTATTTTGATGACAAAAAAAGAGAATATGTGATTACCAGACCCGACACGCCGGCTCCATGGGCAAATTACCTTGGGTCACCGGAATACGGCGCAATTATTTCAAACAATGCAGGCGGTTACAGTTTTGCCAAATCGGGGGCAAACGGCAGGATTCTGCGCTATGTGTTTAATGGTTTTGACCAGCCCGGACGCTATATCTATATCCGTGACAATGACAGCAAGGATTACTGGTCTGCATCATGGCAGCCTGTCGGAAAGGATTTGGAGATATATCAGAGTAAGTGCAGCCATGGAACGGGATATACAAGGATGGAGGCGGATTACAGCGGCATTCACTCGGAAGCGCTGTACTATGTGCCTCTGAATAAGTCCTATGAAGTATGGAATCTGAAGGTGACAAACAATTCCGGCTCGCCAAGAAGCCTTAGCATTACAGGCTATGCAGAGTTTACCAACAACAATAACTATGAGCAGGACCAGGTAAATCTTCAATATTCGATGTTTATTACAAGGACCGCCTTCGAAAAGAATCGTATCCGCCAGACAATCCATGGCAATCTCGATGGACTTGAGGACGGGGAGGAGGTCGACAACAAGTTTGCAATTGACCGGTTCTTCGGGCTGGCAGGAGCAGAGGCGGCTTCCTATTGCGGGGACAAGGAGAAGTTTATCGGACGCTATCACAGCTATGGAAATCCGATCGGAGTCATAAACGGGGATCTTGGAGGAGCGTTAAGCTACAACGAAAACGGATGCGGTGCACTTGCAACTGTCCTGACACTTGCGGCAGGGGAGACCAAGGAGATTGCATTCGTACTGGGAATGAAGTACAAGGACGAAGCGGATGCAATTCTTATGGGATACAGCGATCCTTCAAAAACCTGCGCACTGGAATTAAAGGAATTGACCGCATGGTGGCATGAGAAACTGGAAAAGTTCCAGGTTAAGACACCGGATGAATCTTTTAATACGATGATCAACACATGGAATGCCTACAATTGCTTTATGACCTTTATCTGGTCGCGTGCGGCTTCCTTTACATATTGTGGACTTAGGAATGGTTATGGATACCGTGATACTGTGCAGGATATCCAGGGCATTATCCATCTGGCACCCGAGATGGCAGTTGAGAAAATCCGCTTCATGCTCTCGGCACAGGTTGACAACGGAGGCGGACTTCCGCTTGTCAAGTTTACACATAATCCCGGGCACGAGGATACGCCGGATGACGCTTCCTATGTGCAGGAGACAGGGCATCCGGCATACAGGGCGGATGATGCGCTGTGGCTGTTTCCTACTGTTTATAAATATGTATCGGAATCCGGGAATCTTGCATTTATCGATGAAGTGATTCCGTTTGCAAACAAGGATGAGGGAACGGTTTATGAGCATTTGAAACGTGCTGTCGATTTCTCCATGAAACATCTGGGACCGCATGGTATGCCGGCAGGACTCTACGCGGACTGGAATGATTGCCTGAGACTTGGAACGAACGGGGAGTCTTCTTTTGTGGCAATGCAGTATTATTATGCGATGACCATTCTTAGAAAATTTGCCGTGTACAAGAAAGACGAGAGTTACATTGCTTTCCTCGATGAAAAGCAAAAAGCGCTTGGCGAGCTGATTCAGAAACTTTGCTGGAATGAGGACAGGTTTATCAGAGGATTTACGGAGAAGGGCGAGATTATTGGAAAGAGGACGGACAAGGAGGCAAATATGTGGCTCAATCCCCAGAGCTGGGCGGTGATCAGCGGTCTTGCCACGAAGGAGCAGGCGGACAAGGCACTGGACATGGTGAATGAGCGGTTAAATACAGAATACGGCGCAATCCTCATGGATCCTCCGTATCACATGGATGCCTTTGACGGAGCGCTCGCGGTGATCTACAATGCAGGCGTCAAGGAAAATTCCGGTATTTTCTCGCAGTCGCAGGGCTGGATCATTCTCGCAGAGGCGCTTCGCGGACATGGTGAACGTGCATTTGACTATTTTAAAGAAAACGCGCCGTCGGCACAGAATGACAGGGCGGAGATCCGTAAACTGGAGCCGTACTGCTATGGACAGTTCACGGAGGGAAAAGCAAGCCCGCATTTTGGACGGTCACATGTGCACTGGCTGACGGGTACGGCATCTACAGTTATGGTAGGGTGCGTCGAGGGAATCCTCGGCATGCGGCCTGATTTCGACGGATTGAAAATAGCGCCTTCGATACCAAAGGCGTGGGACGGATTTGAGATCGATAAGAATTTCAGGGGAAGTCATCTCCATATTGTGGTAAAGAATCCTGGACATGCGGAATCCGGCTGCAAAGCGTTAAGATTAAATGGCAGGGAACTGAAAGAAAACTATATTCCGGCAGATCTTCTTGAGAAAGAGAATGAAGTGGAAGTATTGATGTCATGATCATTCATGGTGGCAGCGTCAGGTGAAAACCTGGCGCTACCATGTTTTACGGTAATGGATGTCGCGGTATTTTTTGGGTGAGAGCCCGACATATTTTTCAAAGGTTTGTATAAAATGGCTCTGGGACGAGAATGCGAGGTAATTTGCAATTTCGATCAGGCTGATGTCAGAGTACTTGAGAAGGTTCTGCGCCTTCTCTATTTTTTTCTCCCGGATGTAATCACTTACAGAAATACCGAGATTCTGCTTAAAAAGACGAGAGAGGTAACTCGGCGACAGTTCTGTGTGGTCAGCGAGTTTGTTGATGGTGATGCGCTCGTTGATATGGCTGTAGATATAATCGGTGCATTGGACAATGGGTTTTGAGATAATGGCATTTTTCTGCAGTAAAAGCATTTTGCCGGTAAAGTCGAGAACCATATCTTTATGTAAGTCAATGATTGCTTTGACGGTAGGGCAGGAGTCCATCTTTAAGATATAAAAGTCGCTGAGCCGGTAGGCCTGCTCGAGTTCAAGCCCGCCCTCAACACAATTGCGCGTCACAAGTGCGACAGTCACAATAAAATGATATTTTATGTTCGTTAATGGATTTCTGGACAGAACGCCCATTCCTTCCGGTTTGGCAAAGATTCCCTGATTCAGATTGTTTCTGACAAAATCCATGTCGCCGTTTTTGACGGCGCTATAAAAGGAATATTCCTCCTCCATAGGGCGGTGGTACGTTTCAGATTCGCTGTCAGACAGTTCATGGGAATACCATTCATTTCTTAAATCACTCATTCTGGTGAAATGCCTCCTGTTATTTTTTTTAACCTTTTTTAATTATGTCATGATTTTGATATTAATGCAACTGATTTTATATAAGGAATCATGCATTTCTACTATAATTCATAATTGTAAAGCAGATGTACAATCTGCACAATAACTCAATAATAAATTTATAGCAGGGAGGAATTAAGAATGAAGAAAAAATTAGTAAGCAGTCTTTTGGCAGTATCCATGCTGGCAGCAGTACTCACAGGATGCGGCGGCAATGCATCAGATAATGCGGCGGATGCATCGGCTGACAATGCGGCAGATGCGTCGGCTGACAATACGGGAGCCGCATCGGCTGACAATACGGGAGCCGCGTCGGCTGATAACTCAGCTCCTGAGGGGCAGGTGATCAATATCTACAGCTTTAATGACGAGCTCCGCACCCGTATTACAGCAGTTTATCCGGAGATTGAGAGTACATCGGAAGATGGCACTTCATCTACATTAAAGGATGGTACGGAAATCCGCTGGATTATTAATCCGAACCAGGATGGTGTTTACCAGGATAAGCTTGATGAGGCACTCGGCAATCAGTTAAGCGCTTCAGACGATGACAAGGTTGATATCTTTGCAGCCGAGCTTGACTATATTGTAAAATACACGGATGCAGATATTGATGCGGCGATGACGCTTGAATCACTGGGAATCAATCCTGACACGGATCTGGCGGATCAGTATGACTTTACGAAGACAGTTGCAAGCGACCAGAACGGTGTGATGAGAGCGTCTACATGGCAGGCCTGCCCGGGCGTACTGGTGTACCGCCGCGATATCGCGAAGGAAGTTTTCGGCACGGACGATCCTGTTGAGATTGGCAAGAAGACAGCAGACTGGGCAACGATGAAGGCAACTGCGGAAGAGCTTAAGGCAAAGGGATATTATACATTCTCAAGCTATGCAGATACATTCCGTACATACAGCAACAACATGGCGCAGGAATGGGTTACAACGGAGAATCCTACAACGGTAAAAGTTGACCAGATACTGATGGACTGGGTAACGGATTCCAAAGAGTGGTTGGATGCAGGCTATTTTGATCCGACAGTAAAGGGTCAGTGGAATTCTGACTGGTATACGGCAATGGGTTCAAGCTCAAAGGTATTTGCATTCCTGTTCCCGGCATGGGGAATTGATACACAAATGAAACCGAACTGGGACGGTGAGGCTGGAGCATGGGCTGTTACAAATGCACCGTTGTCCTATAACTGGGGAGGAACGTTTGTGCTTGCAGCAGAGGGAACAGACAACCCGCAGCATGTAAAGGATATTATTCTTGCACTGACAGGCAACAAGGACAACCTGACAAAGATTACGAAAGAGTATTCCGATTTTACGAATGCAAAATCTGTTATGGAAACGGCAGCTGCAGATGATTCCTTTGCATCTGATTTCCTTGGCGGACAGAATCCTTACGGATATTTTTCAGACAGTCTGGCATCCATCAAGATGGCTCCGCTGTCAGCATACGATCAGGGCTGTGTAGAGCTGATCCAAAACTCATTTAGTGATTATTTCCAGGGTCAGGTTGACTTCGATAAGGCAAAAGAGAACTTTGAGACAGCGATCAAAGAGCGCTATCCTGAAATTACCGAGGTTCAGTGGCCGGAATAATTGACCGCGAAACAAAATAGTCTTAAGAAACTACAGGCTGCGGTGCATTCGTGCACCGCAGTATGAAAAAGAGGGGGATGATAGCTTATGAAACAAAAACGTAAAAAAGTAAATTATTCAAAGTGGGGATATATTTTTATTCTTCCGTTTTTTGTAAGTTTCTTCATTTTTTCATTGATTCCGTTAGTCGATACAATTCGATACAGTTTTTTTGAGTATTATCGTTCCGGACTCAAGCAAATTGGTCCCAATTTTGTTGGATTGGATAATTATATCAGTCTGCTCAAATCTGATATGTTGAAATATGCAGCAAATACATTGATACTATGGATCATTGGCTTTATTCCACAGATTGTAATTGCACTGCTGCTTGCATCCTGGTTCGTGGATGTAAGGTTAAAGATTCGTGGGCAGCAGTTTTTCAAGGTTGTGATCTACCTGCCAAACTTAATCATGGCGTCTGCGTTTGCAATGCTGTTCTTTGCATTGTTCTCGAACAAGGGCCCCATCAATTCCATCCTGTTATCGTTAGGACTTACAAGTGAGCCGATTGATTTTATGCGTACTGCATTTGGAACAAGGTCATTAGTCGGTGTGATGAACTTCCTGATGTGGTTTGGCAATTCGACGATCATGCTGATGGCGGCAATCATGGGGATCAGCCCAGATATCTTTGAGGCATCGGAGATTGACGGCTGCAACAGTGTACAGCGGTTTTTCCTCATAACGCTTCCGATGATTCGTCCGATTCTGGCATACACATTGATCACAGCCATTATCGGCGGCCTTCAGATGTTTGATGTACCGCAGATTTTGACAAATGGTCAGGGAAGTCCGGATCGCACGTCCACAACGCTGATCATGTTCCTCAACAACCACTTGAAGAGTAAAAACTATGGCATGGCGGGCGCTTTGTCTGTTTACCTGTTTATCGTCAGCGGTATCCTGTGCTTTATCGTATACCGTATCACAAATGATAATGACGATGATGGTTCCAAGGCAGCTGCGCGGAAGAGAAAAAAGGCAGAAAGGAGATAAAGTTATGAAATCAAACGGTTATAATAAGTTTCGGACTATTTTCGCACATATCGTACTCATCATTCTGTCGTTTATGTGTTTATTCTTCTTTTATATACTGATTGTCAATTCGACACGTTCTCATTCAGAATTGCAGAGAGGGTTTTCAGCGCTGCCCGGAGGACATTTTCTGGAGAATTTACGAAACGTGGCAAATGATGGAACCTTTCCGATGATGCGTGGTATCTTAAACAGTTTGATTGTTTCCGGAAGTTCGGCAGCGATATGTACTTATTTCTCGGCATTGACTGCATACGGTCTCTATGCATATGATTTTAAGTTAAAGAAAGCTGCATTTACATTTATTATGGCAATCCTTGTCATGCCGACGCAGGTGACAGCGATGGGTTTCCTGCGGTTGATTACCAAGATGGGAATGTATGATTCCCTGCTTCCGCTGATTATTCCATCCATAGCGTCGCCAGCTGTATTCTACTTTATGTTTAGTTATCTGCAGTCGTCGCTTCCGCTTTCGCTGGTAGAGGCGGCGAGAATTGACGGTTCAATGGAGTTTCGGACGTTTAACCAGATCGTCCTTCCGATTATGAAGCCGGCGATGGCGGTGCAGGCAATCTTTTCATTCGTAGGTTCATGGAACAACTACTTCGTTCCTGCGCTTGTGATTCAGTCAAAGGACAAAATGACAGTGCCAATCCTGATCGCACTTCTTCGTGGAGCCGATTACATGAACCGTGATATGGGTAAAATATACATGATGATTGTGGTGGCGATTGTGCCGATTATTATAGTATATCTGATTCTCTCAAAGTATATTATCGCGGGTGTTACACTTGGCGGCGTCAAGGGATAACAAAATTTGCTGAAAGTGGAGTGATTATTTCGTGACAAGAAAAATGACAATCGCATTGCGGTCTACAGAGGAAGTCAGAGAATTTGTAAGGGAAGTAATGCCACTTGAAAACGATTATGATCTGGTATCAGGCAAGTATGTAATAGATGCCAAATCAATATTGGGAATATACAGCCTGAATTTATCAAAACCACTGGAGCTTGTCATACATGGTGAGTGCAGTGATGATCTGGCAGTTCTCGATAAATATAAAATACAGGTATGAGGATAGAAGCCCCAATCGTTTCGGTTGTTGGGGCTTCTTTCAAAATCTTTATATGTTGACGGTAAGCTGATTGGGACAATGAATGACTGGTTTGTCAGGAAGGGTAATTCGGCTTGTATTTGATGCCTGATTGGCAATATTACACGGAAAGAAACCAATCTGGAAATCTGCGGTTCCGGGCTCTGGCAGGTGTTTGTTGTCAGGTGATAGAGAGTATAAGGAGATAAGTATGCATAAAGGTTATAAGATTGTAGCGGTCTGTCTGGCAGCGATACAGGATGCCTCAAATATTTGCTTTATATCAGAGCTTAATGAGGTGCTCTGTGGTCTTGGATATCGGATTTTTCTCTATCACATGAGCACCGATATGGGATGGGGCAATCATGTCAGGGATTCGGAAACACTGGTTTTTGACCTGATCGACTATTCTGTTGTTGACGCGGTCGTTATTATGGATGAGAAAATAAAGAGCCGGTCCGTGACAGAGCATATTATCAGAGGTGCGAGAGCGGCGGATGTGCCCGTAATCGTGGTTGACGGGCAGTATGATGGCTGTGCGAATGTGCAGTTTGATTATAAGGCAGGATTTGAGGAAATCGTCCGGCATGTGATGTCTGTGCATCATCCCAGAAAGCTGCATATTATGGCGGGAAGCCGCGGTGAGAGGTTTTCTGAGGAACGTATTGAAGTATTTGGCAGGATTCTGGAAGAATATGGGATTGTATTTGACAAAGAGCGTATGGTAAGTTATGGAAATTTTTGGGCACGTCCCGCGATCAAGGCAACCCTGCGTCTGATTGAAAGCGGGGATATGCCAGAAGCAATTATCTGCGCCAATGACGTTATGGCAATCAATGTTGCGGCAGTTTTGCGGAAAAATGGATTTCGCATACCAGAGGACATCCTTATAACAGGTTTTGACGGAATTGAGGAAGTACATCTGACAGAGCCGAGAATCACGACAAGCTGCTGTGATTTCAGGGCGCTTGCAGATGCGGTATGTGATCTGATTCAGAAAGAGGTACGGGAGGGGGATTATTATGTACTTCCACAATTGATGGTTTCCGAGTCCTGTGGATGTACATATGATTCAAAGATTGACATACTGGCGAACCTGAGTCAGCTGAACAGCAGGTTTTACAGGTATCAGGACGATAACCGTATGCTGACCCAGATTGCCGAAGATATGCAGGGATGCAGGCAAATCGAGGAGGCTCCGGGAATGATGGGACACCGCGTCATGAATCATATGTGCTGTTTTCTGAACCAGTGGTGTACGGATGATTCCATTAACCCGATAACGATTCACCAGGACTGCTTTGACGATGAGATGTATGTACTATATAATGCGGATGCACCCAAGCCGTTTGTCCCGAAGAAATTTGCGCGAAAGGATATTATTCCAAATCTTGATGAACTTTTGGAACGGAGATATCCACTAATATTTATGGAGCTTGACTTCATGAATGTGACATTTGGATATGCCTGTTTTTGCTATAAAAGCTGTGATAGCACAGATTACACCAAGATTCCGCAGATTGTGGCGGCTGTTGACATGGGGATTGGCGGACTGCTCAACAAGCGCTACCAGAACTACCTGACAAGACAGATTGAGCATATCTATATTCATGACTCGCTGACCGGGCTGTACAACCGCCTTGGATTTAACCGCGAGTTTGAGAACATGGCAAAGCGCGTGCGCAAGGAGAAGGGCATCATCACAGTTGTGTTGGCGGATTTGGACGGACTTAAGGCAATCAACGATCATTACGGACATGCGGCGGGGGATAATGCGATTTATATCGTGGCACAAGCGTTGAAAAACAGTTGTCCTAAGGAGGCGTTATGCGTTCGATTTGGAGGCGATGAGATGCTTGCTGTCATGGAGGGAGACTGTGATGTCGGTGCGATTCGGGAAACGATGAAAAACTGGCTCGAGGACTATAATGGCAGGGCAGGAAACCACTACACCGTCTCGGCAAGTCTCGGCATATTCATTACAAGCGAAACGGAAGATTTAGAATTTGAAGATTTGCTAAAAAGGGCGGATGCGTTAATGTACCAGGAGAAACGTGGGAAGAAAGGAACCCCGTAGTTGACAGACTTTCGGTGGTATGATACTCTGAATAATTTAAGATAGAATAGAGCATATATGAGGCTGTCGCACTTACGGATACGATCCGTGCGGCAGCCTTGTGTACATATGATTATAGCAAGGATAAACATTCCTGTAGTAATTGAGATACTTGACGGTCTATGGCAAATAATTCCTGAAATAAAGATTTAAGCTCTGCTCTTGTGGATGAGTGATCCAATAATTCATTGATGTTTTGGGGCAGACAATAGTAAGTTTGCGGCGAAACACCCAGGAGCGTCCAGATCTGCCATGCCTGATCATGAAAATGGAGATGTAGATCGGATGCTTTTAAAATATATTTTTTATATTGATCATTATCGAGCATAGGTGCCAGTGTGTTCCGATAACATTCCGATGCGTGCCACCGGGTTTCTATGGCAAGACCATTCATTTTATTGAGCCACATTCCAAGCTTTTTTCCATCCAGTTCCGTTTCCAGCTTTTGATATATCTTTTGTTCCAGCTTATTCCGGCTGCTGGTATTTAAGTGACAAACCATATGTTTGAGAGATTCGGACAAGGAAATAGTACGATCATAGTGATCTGTTATGAATACAATATTGCTGAGCTTATGATACCAATCCTTATTGAGCTGTGGCGAATGGCGGGATTTCATTAAATATGGAAGACATTTGTCATCACTGTATCCTGTTATCACGGCCCACGAATCGCCGAGTCCTAATTTGATTAAGACAGGCTGTCCTACCTCGACAGACTGCCTGATTCTATCAAATAGGACGTTGGCCTCTGTATTTTTGTCCATTGATTCATAGTGGTAACCAGATGCATATAAAGCTAAGGATAGCCGGTCAAGAGCGGTCTCTGAAAATTCGTCTGCTCTGTATTGTTTGTTGTACGAATTTCCAATTTCCTTATCGATCCAAAAATATGCGCAGCCTGTTATTGTAATCAAATATTGATATATCTGCAGGTGATGTTTCTTGATAAAAGATTCCGTTTTACAATTCCCGCATCGTATATAGCTGCGCTGGTATTTTCCGCAGAATAACGGGGTGTCTTCTGTGAAAGCGTTCCGGTACAGGAGAATGGATGAAAGGGCGCCAAAAAATGAGTTTCTCTGTGCATCTACAGGAAAAGAGACTAGGTTTTCAATCTTTTTTGTCATAGGTATTCCTCCATTGGGATCAGGGCATAAGTGTAGTAAATTGTATCAGGTATAACGTGATTTGTGTATTCAAGTCAATAAGGAATATGACTTTGAATAAAGTACGCTATATAAGTGTTGCAGCTTGGCAAGGCTGTAACGCATTATTCGTTTAAACTCGAAGACATATTTGTAAAATGGAACAATCTGTAATATAATTAATACATTAGGCGTTTGATGTAGTAGAGAATTTATTAGAGGCTGATTTGGATAGAGGTATTTGTCGGAACTTGTTCGAGCAGACTCTTGAAACGTATAGTTCTAAAACGAGAAGGAAGGTATTGTGATGGGAGAGGATCTACCAGAGAATATATTTTATGAAAATATTGCTCAAATCTTGAATCTTGCACGGGAAAATGCGAAAACAGCCGTGAATATTACAATGGTTTATGCTTATTATGAAATCGGCAGAACAATCGTGGAAGAAGAACAAAATGGAAAATTCGGGCGGAATATGGTAAAAGGATGTTGCAAGGTTTGTCAGAGTATCTCACAAAAAAATTTGGAAAGGGATTTTCTGTTGGTAATTTGAAAAATATCTGTCAGTTTTACAAAACATATGTAGCAGATCAAATTGGCGAAACAGTGTTTAGCCAATTTGAGAATCTTCCGTCCGTGGGAACTGGAAGATAAAAGATCCCTACATTTTAGAATTTTTAGGTCTCGAAGAAAAGCCTGCATATTCCGAAAGTGAACTTGAAAGCAGGATTATAGACCATTTGCAGGAATTCCTGATGGAAATGGGAAAAGGGTTTACCTTTGTCGGCAGACAGGTGCGATTTACCTTTGACGAAGAACATTTCAAAGTAGATCTTGTTTTGTATAACAGACTGCTTCGCTGCTTTGTGATTGTTGATTTAAAAATAGGAAAACTGAAACATCAGGATCTTGGGCAGATGCAGATGTATGTGAATTACTATGACCGTTATGAAAAATCCGAGGACGAGAATCCAACAATAGGGATATTGCTCTGCAATGAAAAGAGCGATAGTATGGTGGAACTGACACTTCCAAGAGACAGCAATATTTATGCTTCGAAATACGAATTGTATTTACCAGATAAAAAGCTTCTTCAGGAAAAGTTGATGGAGTGGCTGGAGGAGGAAAGTGGCAATGAATGATCTGAAATTATCGTTTATCATACTTTATCTATCTTTGAAGGGAGGAATATTAAGAATGAGAAAAGAATTAAAGAAACTATACCATTGTATGTGTCAGCGGATTTGCACATATACACAATGCAATAGTAAAAGAAGTGTTTCATTTTCTTTTTGAGCACAAGCATATGCTCTCTTTAGAAAATGTGCCCAGCGAAAGGAAGGGTAAGAAATGTCTGATGAAGCAATATTAAGTAGTGAGAACAAATATACAATTTTTAAATATGACAAATATATTATAAGATTCCGTGCTCCTTACTCACTGGAAAGATATACACAAGTGAAAGTATGGGATCATGGATATTTAGTCGTTATGGCAAAATATTCTCATAATCAGAATGATGAAGAAGAATATATTGATCTTATTCCAATTTTGGAAAATTTGTATTTTAACGCGCAAGAATTTTTAGCGCCAATAAAGAAAGTGAGGATTCAGTATGATTGACTGTAAAGCGGTTGCCGATGCGGCAAATATGATAATTAACGGATGATTCAGCTTGGAGGATAATGATGTATATTAAAAATATTCATATAGAGAATTTTCGTAATTTCCATTGTATAGATATACCTTTAAAAAAGCTTGCAATTGTTATTGGCGAAAATGATGCAGGAAAATCAAACTTCTTGGATGCGATACGATTAGTATTAAATAATAATAGTTTTATGTATTGCTCTCGTACCTTATCCATCACAGACATAAATAAAGATTCTGTTGACGTATTTCAAAATTATTTGAAAAATAACACAGATGAAATAACTAAAAAACTGAATGATAATGAATTTATGAAAACAGTATATGAAAAAATTCCTATAGTAAAAGTACGAATTAGCTTTACAGATGCAAAGACAGAATATCAAAAGCAATTGTTGAAGGATTGGATTAATTTAACGGATGAAGAAGTATGTTTTGAAGTAGAATATTCTTTTGCTCCGGCAAAATTGAAGGATTTTATAGAGGAATGTCTTTTTCTTCAAGACAAGATAGAAAGTTTTATGATTCCAGTCGAAAAGTATGAGTACAGAATTTATTCGGTTAATAATTTCAAGGGGATCAATAAAGATAAATTAAAGAATTTCAATATAAGTGTTATAAATGCGGAAAGAGATACATTTTCAGAAAGTGATAAGCAACAGTCATACAAAATAGTAAGTTCATTGATTGAGAGAAGCATTACAAAAGAGGATAGGGTACAGATTGAGGATTCATATAATAGATTCTTTGATGAAATACAAGATATAAAATCTTTTAAA